>NZ_JAZGTF010000017.1:0-172819 GCF_037389125.1 Photobacterium sp. MCCC 1A19761 | reverse complement strand
AGCGCCTCCCAGTCAATATTGTCAGTAAACATCCGGTAGTCGACATTCGACAAGAAGCCACTTTTCAGCCCCTTCACCAGGTCAATGCTGACAACCGGGTTACCGAATATCCCCTTCAGGTCTGTTTCATCGGGCCGCCACGGCGTCGCCGTGGCACCGACAAGGAAAGGCCCCCCGGGGCGGCCCGCATCTGCAGCATCCAATATACCGGCATACATCCCGTCATCCCCGACGTGGTGGCACTCGTCAACAAAGACAACATCGAACAGCGGTAACTGGTTGCCACCTTGTACATATGACGACACGGTATTCAGGCAGGCGAAGACAAACGGGACCCGCCCGAGCTCATCCGCGCCAGGGCGCTCATAGCCATTCCATACCAACGTTTCCTGCGATGGTTTCAGGTAAGGCCAGAACGAGCGCTCGAGCTGGTAAACAAGGTCGTTGGTGTGGGCCAGGAAAAGGACCCGGACTTCCCCCCCTGACAATACCCGCCGGAGGAATTCGAATGTGACATGCGACTTGCCAAGGCCCGTTGCCATGACGACCAAGGCACGGTTTGCTTCAGGGCGGTGGAACTCCTGCACCAGTAGCTGGATCGCATTTTCCTGGTAGTCGCGCCGCTCAAAGACTTCGCCCGGGCAGCCGTAAGGGTAGCCATCGGGAAGGCGGGATGCATTTTTCACCAACTGGCTGGCACTCCACAGCTGGAACGGGATCCCCTGGGCCATCAAGGCCTGCTGCTGCCTTGCTGCTTTGTCCTGGAAACCATTCAGCGCAACAATCACAGGTACATCAGCACGGTAATAACGCAGGGATTCAAGGGTTGTATCGACCACATCCACACCAATCCTAGATTTCCAGTGCTTTACCTGGATAAGCCAGCGCTTCCCGCCCTTGTGGGCAATAATATCCGCCCCCTTGTCGCGTGTCTGGCCAACCAGCCTTACCCCGGAGAACCCCTTGTGGGCCAGGTAGCGGCATACAAGGCGCTCAAACGCCTGCCATGAGCCATGGATGCTTACTTCGTTGAAAAACATCCTAGCCCTCAAGCCCTTTCTGGAGAAACTCCAGGCTAGCCCGGGTCCTCTTCACCAGGACCGGGTCTATATTCTGGGAGCCAAGGAAACTGGCACAATCCTCAAGGCAGTTCAGGTAGCGGCTGCGTGCCTGCTGCCGGAAATCATCCATCACGGAGTCAGGGATATCCACTATAGAAGAGAATGGTTCGCCCCAGACAGCCCCGTCAAAAAAGCATGCCGTATGCTTGCCAAAAATAGAGACTATGGCGCTGACACCGACAAAGCGCATAAATGATCCATCTGATTTGAACTGCTCCATTTTCGATATGTCCTCGCCCCTGTCGATAAGGTTCCCGACCAGCTCCTTCTTGTCCTTTTCAACCAGTTCCTCAAAGATTTCTTCAGAGGAGCAGGCCAGGATACCTGGCAGGCGGGTAGACAGTTCGGCAAAAAATAGTTCAACATCCTCCCTGACGCTAGCCGAGCTATCGGATAACACCCCGGACCAGTATTTATTTAGGATTTCCCACTCCAGGTTGCTCAGGGAGTGGGCTGGCTGGAAGACCGTCCCCGTCAGGCGGCCATTGGATACATGCTTGTAATAGGCAACCTCGCTGGCAATCATTTCCTCAGGCTTGATAGATAGGGATTTAAAGAGCGGGTGTGTTTTATCGACAAATATTTCTACAGCTTCCCCCTTGTTAACTATCACAGGCAAAACAGTCCCTTTGTCATTGAGGACCATTGGCCTATGCACAGAATAGCACTCGACATCGATCGGCTGGCTATTGGTATCATCAGCCAGCCTGACCGAGCACCCCGGGATAGAAAGCGATTCGTCATAGTCCGAGTTTGCCTTTAGGTATTCCGGAGAAAGCTTGTTGGGCGTGCCGCGGGCGGAGCTGCATTTGGAGCAGTTATCCGCTGTTGCGATATTCTTCGTATTGCAGACCAGGCACAGCCAAGGCTCGACAACCTCGGGGACCTGGGACGCCCCGCATAAATGGCATGACAAGGCAGATAGCGGGATTTCGCCCTCGCACTCAAGGCAGGGCTTGCCGATCAAAATGGCATTGCATACCAGGCACTGCTCGGCAGACTGGAGGTTCTCAGCCGAGCATTCCGGGCACTCAACCAGTGACTCGACAGGCTTGGTATCCGCCCCCTCGACCAAGCTCCACCATTCGTCATCGTCAAAGTAGCCAGGCACCCCCTCGTTAAACTTCCTGAGGTATTCTTCTTCTGTCTTGCGGGGAATACGCTTTGCCGTATTTGATGCTTCATCCCAGTACCCCATATAGAGGTCTTTCTTGCCAAACTGGCGGACCCGGCGGAAGCCTTGGTACAGGGTATAGACAGGGGAGTCATTCGGGACCCCGTTCGTCTTGCCGGGCTGGAGCGACGTCTCGCCACGAAGGAAAGCAATAGCTGCCAGCCACTCGGGGCTGCTCCGCTGGAAGTCCTGCTTCATGAAGTCAACCGGTACGTGGTCCATCTGGACCTCGCCGACGATACGGCCATAGGTACCATCTATCGGGTAGTCCTTGATTGCGTTCCCGAACTCATCAACAAACTCAAAGAAGGCCGACTTCTCAAGCAGCCTGATAGCCCTCCCGTTCCGGATCAGGTCAATCCCGAAATGGGACTCGTCGTCATAGCGCTGGATCCCGACCCAACCCCTGACCGTTTCATCTATAGTCCTCAGCGACAGGGAGGTACACACCGGGCAGGCATCTTTCTCTTCCGGGACGAGCGCAAAGCACTCGGTACAGCGTTTTTGGGTACCAATAACTTCGGAAAACTCACGCCTTGCATAAATCCGCCCACTCCCTTTGCGCTCGACGAAGCGCTTGCTGCCCCAGACACAATGGTGGAAAGGCTTACAATGTTCACCATTGACAACAATATTGACTGATTTCTGCTTAAGCAGGGTAGAATAGCGGCGGCCGATTTCCGAGCGGACCCTCGGTCGGCCGTAGCCAACCAGCTTTTGTACAAAGCCTGAGTTCGCGTTGCCTTTCGGCCACCAGTTCGATATTTCGACAATGGTACCGTTTTCAAAGCCCTCCGGCTTGTCGACCAGCTCAGGGGTAACCTCAAAGCTCGATTTTTCCTGGATGGCAACAAGATCCACAACAACCTTGAGGGCTTTCTGGTCACCCTTACGGGCAGTTATAACCGTTGTCCGGCTGCCGAGCTTGCCTGTGGCAATATTGAGCCCCATACCAAAAAGGCCAAGGCTGTCATATGGGTTATTGCCGGAAAAGCCGGCTTTCAATGCTTTTTCTGCCATGGCCGGAGACATACCGATACCGTTATCACGAACACGGATCACCCCCAGGTTATCTTCCAGCTCCTTGCGGGAAGGGAGGTCAATGATTGCCATCGGGTTAGAAACCCCGAAGCCGGAGTTCCTCGAAAGGGCAAAGGAATCGATGGCGTTGTCTATCAGCTCGGAAAGCGCATCCATAGGCTTAAGCGGCGTATGTGTCAGGGCAATAAGGACTTTTGGATCCGGCGTCAGGTCAAAAGGCTTCATTTATGTAATTCCTCGAGAAAACTCAAAATAGCCCCAGATATGGCAGCAGACAGCTTCACAGGGACACCATTCCCTATCGTCTTGAACTTATCCGTCAATGTCATATCCTCAGGGAGCCGGTATTCATTGGGTACAGACTGGAGCAGCATGGCCTCCCGCACAGACAGGCGCCGCGGAAGCACCGGGTGCAAGTGCACCTCGTTGTTGCCATAAGCCGCTGTCGGGCTATATCTGTAGCGGTGCAGCCTCTTGAAGCTCTTGCGGGATACATCACCTTCAAGCACTTCGCCGATCTTACCACTCCTGGGGGAAAGCCACTCACCGCTGTTGGGTAGCGAAAAGCGGGCCTCATCGCAAATATATGTCCCGACCATCAGTGGCTCGGGGCAAGGGGGGCGTTCGGGTACCCCTCCCTTTTCAACTGGCTCACTGGGCCAGATAAAGCGGGACTTGGCGCCATGGAACTCAGGGTGTATAGGCCATGGAAACCAGTTTTCATACATCTCAAAAAAAGCGTTCATTGTGTGGCTGCGCAGCCTGGGAAGCGCCCCCGATATAGAGACAAGTTTCTTGTAGCTCGGCGGTAGCAGAAGCGGACGCAGATAGGTTTTCCGGAAACCAACAATAAAAACCCGCTCGCGGTCCTGGGGAACCCCAAAATCAAGCGCATTCAGTATTTTGATGTCGACCACATACCTTCTGGTCAATTTATCTAGAAGGTTTGCCAAGAATTCACGGTGCTTGCTTGTGCGCAAAAGGCCCGGAACGTTCTCAAACAAGAAGAAGGTAGGGTTAATTTCTAGAATACGGTTTACGTATACTTCTGACAGCTTGCCGTTGCTCCCCGTTTCCCCTTTATTTTTACCGCCGACAGAAAAGTCAGGACAAGGAGGGCCACCGATTATCCCAAACAAACCTGGCGGTTTATTGCCGCCAAAGGCTTCACTCAGGATCTCATTCGGGCCAATCTCCAATACAGACCGCGTATTCTGGACCTTCGCCGAAGAGCCGCTATACCCAAGCGAAGATATCCCTGTTTCAAACCCCTTAACAAATGGCAAGTAGTTTTCGTTATGCCAGAGAGTATGGAACCCGTTTTGCAAGAAGCCTATATCCAGGAACCCTGCACCGGTGAAAAATGACAGTAGAGGTATGCCGTCTAACTTCATGGCCTTTCATCATTAAACATCCATAAAACAGCATGGTAGCACTGATTACGTTCCCTGTAGAGAACAGGCCTAACACTACACGTACCTCATATCACTTACAGCTCACAAACCAATGTTTTTAATACACAAATCACATTACACCAGACTTTTTTGAAGTAGATTGTGTAATTGAATACGAGAGAGGATAACCTTATGGATTATGACGCAGATATCATTCCACTTTTCAAAAAATACATCGGTAATACTCTAAAAAGCTTATCTGGAAGATCGGATATTACTGTGAATAATGTAAATAATAATGGTTTCAACATAACCTGTTCAGATGGTCAAGTGCTCCAAGAATCCCATCGACGAACAAGAATTGTTTTTGAAAAGCTCCTATCCGAAGGTGTGGTTCATGTCGATGCTGCACTACAAAACAGTGGTAGTCGAAGAAACATACCAGAAACACTTATTGCCAATTTACCATTTATCGAGCATGGCAAAGTAAACAATAGACAGCACCTATTCCTGAAAACACATAAATGAAACAATAAAACAGGAGCATGATAACGAATAAAAAACAACAAGATTCGCCACGCTAAAAGTATTTATTAACGTGGCGAAATTCAAGCTCAACATGTATATTAACCCAGATTAAAATCCTAGCTCGCATATTAATAACGAACAACTTCAACCTTACATTTAATATCTATATTCAAATTAGGAAGCTCATCATTTCCACTTACCTCACAAGAACCCGCTCCACTTTTTAACCAACAACTAACAAAGTCAATTAATTCATCAAAATTAAAAAACTCAGATTTCCTGATTGCACACTCCCATACAACTAAAATTCGCCATTTATAGTTAGTTAACCATTGATATACCTGATGGTCTCGCTCTCGGTTTCGTTTGAACTTATCAACCCAGTACCTACTGTGCTTTAAAGGTATGTGTGATATTGAGCATCCCTCATGAGCATGCCAAAAACAACCATGAACAAAAATCACTGCTTTATACTTTGGAAAAACAATATCTGGGCGTCCTTTTAGTCTCTTATCATGAAGACGATATCGGAACCCTTTATAAAAAAGGTTTTTCCTTAAAAAAACTTCAACCTTTGTATTCGTTGATTTAAATAACCTCATGTTAGGCATATTTACCCACCATACTGATTACCCAACAAGAAAACAATCAAGGATGAGCAAAAAAATATTTAATTTACCACTCCCATCAAGAACACACCTCATATAATAAACACCTGATATCAAACAATAATAACATAAAAATCAAGATCCACATAAAGAGTATAGGACAACGATAAAAACATTTCTCTTATGGTCATAAACATTTCAATGCATTGTGATGGGGGCATATATCAACAAATATATTCCTAAATTATCTACTGTCCTCCCGCTTCCCCCGCTCCCACAATCGCCGGGATTTGGTGGATCAGCGCCGGGTTGTCGATGGCTTCGACCATGAACAAGGCAAAGTCGGTTCGGCGGGTCAGGTTGCCATTTAGCGACAATCATGGATTCAATCACGGCCTTGGTGCCCTCAAGGCCATCAGTGACAACATACCCAACAATCTCTGCACTAAGCACAGCAGATTGCTTACAGATAATCGTTATAATGGGTTTGAAACAGCTTCAGCATGTTGCGCTTGCGCTTATAAATTTGCGCCAGTTGCTCGACCTGGACGTAAAAGACAGCCAAGGTATCGGGATGGCTTTGCAACTGGGATTCCAACTGTTGCAACAGAGCGATGGCTTTTTCGTATGCGTCATTGTTAGTTTGTTCAATCGTGGCGGAGACCACACGCACGTAATAGCTCAGTGTTTCCTGCGGCTTTTGATCGACGATTCGGTTGGCAAGTTCAAGCAGCACCTCCGTATTGATCCGGTGACGCGCCACCCAGTCACAAGCCTTCACCAACGCGCCGGTATCCATGTAGAATTCAACCAGCGCATCGTTATCTCTGGAGGCATAATCGGAGTTACCAGGGCGGTAGATCGCCTGAAACTTTTGCTCTACCCGGGCAAGGAATGCATCGTCCTCAATATTGTGTGTCTTTTTAAACCGTGCCAGTTGTTGATACTCCTGAAAACTTGGGTGCAACTCAAAAATATCATTGGCCAGCTGCCATGCCGGCTTTAACTCGCCTTGCCGGACGTGGATCTTGACCGCCATCCGATCACATTCCACCAGCTCAAACTTCGAGGCCGAATGTCGTGCCTTGCTCAGCCAATACTCTGCATCCAACGGCTCATCATGTGCCAGATATATCTCGCACACTTCGAGAAAATCATGCGTCCGCGTCGCTATTTTTTGTTTCAGGTCGGCAACTTCCCGCCAATCTTTCGCACTGTCGATCAACGGCTTCGCGTAAGTTTGCAGCAGCCATGGGGACTCATCTCTGACATCGCAGCTCTCTATCGCCTCACGACACAGCGCCAGATAATGCGGATTATCCTTCCATGCATTGGCGAAATGCTCTTCAATGGATGGAAAGAAATCAAACTCATCAGATGTCAGGTGTTCAAACAACCACTGGGCTTTCTGCTGTTCGGGCCAGTCTAATCTGGCGAAAACTTCCGGCATTTTGCGACAGATGAGCGCCTCGACACCAAAACGTGCCCCATAGGAGTCATCAATACGCTCAAGTACTAAATTCAGCCGCTCTACAACGTCATACATCAGCTGCCACTGCTGTGGCACCGCCAACTTATCCACGGCGTCAAACACCATGTCCAGTTGCCCCTCGGCATCCACAAAGTAATCATCGATATCACGCCAACTCCAGATCTCACAACGGGGCAAAGCTTTCGTCACCATCGACTGGAGATCCCGATACGACAGCTTTTCCTCACTGAGACGAGTTTTCGTCAACAACCGATTCCACGCTGCGGGGTCTTCAACCAGATAAGCCATAAGCATATCTAAAAGCTCACTTTTCTCCAGTTGGGCAAGATGGTCTTGAATCAGCGCGCTTTCACTACCGGTTTGCTCATCGGCTTCACTCACCGTGAGCACCACGGCAACCGCATGTTTACACATGGTCTGATACTCAGCTGCCGGGCAAGTACAGGAGCAGCCCAGAGTGCTCCCGGTATTGACCTGTACCTGATAGGTGTAAGAGCCATCAACGAGCGCCGAAATTGTATCCCCGTTGATACTGACATTGCGTACCACGCCGGAGAGCGCTAGGTCAGCCCCCTTGGCAAAAGTCGTAGCGCCGCAAAGCTGCTGCACTTCGTCCATGTCGATAAGAAGATCTGAATTGTCAGTCATCATTGATCCATTGCTTCTGAGTTTGAGTTCGTACTAACCGGCCTCGCATTCTACACCAATCGCAATGTTTTCAACGATTTCTCAACTACGGCATCACAGCCCCAGCACACCATGCGCAAGGGGTATTGTTTTCAATAAATTGATGATTTGACCACGTGCCAGCGGGCATTTTTCACCCACTCTACACCCCTGATTTGCAACGGATTGTTTGCAACAAAATTTGGATACATGTCAAAACAGTGATCTGCTGTTCAACATTGTGGTTTTTATGGCGCTTATTTTTCAAATTGAAATTTGTCCCGTTTTTTACCCATCATGACCTGCAGGTATATTCCTTTAACGAAATCAATCGCACTTTTGATTTCCCGATGCTTCCTCTCAGGTCGTATTAAGTAAAATCTTTTATAACTTTTACGAATGCGATTTGCATTGAACCATTGTGAGCAGGATGCGATAGATTATGGAATATTTAGAGAGAATTAAGCGCCTGGCGAAAGTCCAGGGCATCAGCCAGAAACAACTCGGTGAAGCGCTCAATTTGCAACAAGGCACCATGAGCCGCAAGCTGTCCGGTAAATACGGCATCGAAGTCCGCGAGCTGGAGAAAATTGCCCAAACGTTGAATACCTCGATCAGCTACCTGCTGACCGGGCAAATCGACACCGGCACGCAGGCGACGACGGCCATCAGCAGCGAATCGGCCAATGGCTCCACCAGCACCTATATTCCGATTATTCACCGTAAAGATTTCATCTCTTACACCCGGGGTGCCTCGGTGGATGTGGTCAGCAAGCGGGCGATCCCTCATCACCTGGATCGGGACGATTGCCTGGGCCTGCTGGTCGACAATGAAAACATCGCCCAATGCGCGCCGGTCGGCAGCTATGCGCTGGCGACTCGCAAGGCCAGCTACCGTCCGAAGCAGCCGGTATTTGCCTCGGTGCGCGGCAGCGAGCCGGATTTCTATCACATGACCCAACTGGCCGACGGCGTGGTGTTCTCGACCTCGCAGCCGGACTTCCCGAACCTGTTCGTCAACAACGATGAATTCCAGATCCACGGCTACATCATCCAGTCCGACTGGGCTTACGATCGCTAACCGGCCGACACAAGCGGCGTGACTTCGCGCCGACTGTCCGTACAATAGCTGAGGTGGAGGTAAGTTTATGTTATCAGTGATTGTCGCCTCAGCGAATCCAGCCAAAATTGCTGCCGTTGCTGACGCTTTTTCCGAAGTATTTCCTGATCTGTGTTTTGATTTTGAAGGGGTGAATGTCGCCAGCGACGTGCGCGATCAACCGATGTGCGCCGACGAAACCCTGGCCGGTGCCCGCAACCGGGTGGTCAATGCCCGCCGCGCCAAGCCGGGTGCCGATTATTATGTCAGTATCGAAGCCGGGATCGACGGCCCGTATACCTTTGCCTGGATGGTGATCGAAAACCACACCCAGCGCGGCGAATCCCGCTCGGCTTCCCTGCCGCTGCCCCCGGCGGCGATGGAGAAAATCCATCAGGGACTTGAGCTGGGCGATGTGATGGATGAGATGTTCAACCAGAACAATGTGAAACAAAAAGGCGGCGCGATTGCGATGCTGACCAATCACAAACTGAGCCGCAGCTCGGTGTATCAGCAGGCGCTGATCCTGGCGCTGATCCCGTTTACCCATCCGGAGTTGTTCCCAGCCCAGGCCCAGGACCAAGAAACATCCGGCGTGTCGGCGTAAATCCCGGCCCGCAACGCCGGAAACAACAAACCCTGCCAAGTGGCAGGGTTTGTGTTTTTCAGAAGGATTGTTTTGATGCTCAGTCCTGATGCACGTGCTGGGCTTTTAACAGCTCAGACAACCAGGCTTTGGTGCTGTCGTCATGGTGCTTGAGCTCATTGGAGCCCCGGGTGATCGTCGCCACCCCAACCCCCAGCAGTTCACTGATTTTACGCTGGCTGCGCTCACCGTTGAGCAGCTCGTGGAAAATGTTGATCCGCGTGAGCAGCACGCTGCGCTCATCCGGGGTCAGCAACAATTTCAGTAACAGCTCATCTTTTTGCTCGTCGGTGGCCTGGCGGAAAATATCCAGCACTTGCTGCCACTCAGTGAAATCGGGCGTTTCTGGGGTGGAAGACATGTCAACCTCATCATATAGGGATGGTTCTCTGCCCCGGATTCTATCCTGATCCAGAAGGACAACCAAGCCATGGTGCCTTCCGGATCAGCCACAACGCCCATTCCGGCGCTCAACCGCGCGCGTCTAGTACTTGGCCGACAGCTCGTTGGCCTTGAGCAGCGGGGTTTTCTTGCCGATCAAATCGCCATAATAGACCTCGAACATCAGGATATTTTGCACATAGCCCCGGGTTTCGTTAAACGGGATCGCCTCAATAAACGCGTACACGTCCAGCTCGCCGTCGGTTTCCGCCCGCCAGCGCTTCACCCGTCCGGGTCCGGCGTTATAGGCGGCAAATGCAAAAATCCGGTTGTTGTCGTACTGCTCCAGCATCATTTTCAGATAGCCACTGCCAAGGCGAATATTCACCCCGGGATCGAGCAGGCTGCCCTTGCCTTCGTAACTGCGGCCCAGCTTGCGGGCAGTCTCTTCGGCCGTCGCCGGCATCAGTTGCATCAGGCCGCGCGCCCCGACCGGCGACACCGCATCGACATTGAGCGCGCTTTCCTGACGTGCCAGCGCCATCATGGTGGTGGCCGGCAACTCACGTTTTTTGCTGAAAAAGTCAAACCACCACTTATGGGCAACCGGGAACCGCAGCTCAATGTAATCCCACAGCTGGCCGGAAATGGTGGCCTGCACCGCCAGGTGATGCCACTTATTGGCGGCCGCATAGGTGGCCAGCATCAGCACCTGCTCACTGTCCATGCCATCAAGCAGATAATCCCATTCGCGCCGGGCAGCGAACTCTTTCTCCATCGCAATCAGCTCTTTGATCCGGCTCAGCGTCTGGCCGTACTGCTTGATCAAGCCCCGCGGCTTGGCCGGACTCTTGATTGGATACAGGATCGGTTTGCCCAGCACCGTGGCTGCGGCGGCGCTGTAGAAGTCCCGCTGACCCAGGATCGAGCGATACACTTCGGCCGCGCCCTGCTGATCGCCGTTTTGCGCCATCAGGCGGGCACGCCAGAAGGTCCAGCGCGGCGTTGACCGGGCTGCTGCCGGCAGACGCTCAAGCCACTGCGCGACGGCTTCCCAATCGGCATCGCGGATCGCCAGCCGGATCCGGCGCTCCAGCAGGCGGGTGCTCTTGCTGGTTTTCAGCTTGTCGTCGCGCCAACGGATCAAGTCGTCATCATCGGTCGAGAACAGCCAGCCCGCAGTGTAATCAGCCATTTGCTGGCGTTTGTGCTTGCCAAAGCGCTGGCCGGTCATGGCGCGCTCATACTGCGCCACCGCTTCGCGGACATCCTTTCGGACCAGGCGCTTGTAGGCCAGCAGCGTCAGGTTCTGGTGAAACGGCGTCACCCGGCTGCGCTTGGCAAACTCGGCGACTTTCTCCGGATCGTCAAACAGCGCCAGCACATCGCTGCCCCGGGTCTTGCCCTTGCCGGACAGCTGGCGGTTGAGGTAGTTAAGGCGGCTGCGTCCCCCCTCTTCGAACACCAGTAACATCCGGTCCAGGATCAGGGTATTGGTTCTGCGCCCGGCCGCCTGCCATTTGTTCAGCAGAGGGTCACAGGCATCACTGAGGGATTTCCCGGTCAGCCACAGCGAAGCGGCACCCTGCCAGGCCATCTCGGCATTGCCGAGCTTGCTCTGGGCATAGTAATAATGACACCGCAGCACTTCCCCGCGCGGCGGCATCGGCTGAATTTCAATAAAGTTCTGCCAGCGCTCATCTTCGGCCAGCTTTTCCAGATAGCGGGTCTTGATACTGGTGCTGAACGGCAGGCTTTGGTACTTGGCCATGAAGGCTTCCACCTCGGCCGGCGTTTTCTCCGATAGCTCGCGCGAGAAGTCACGGTAGTCGAGATACGGCACCAGCGGGTAGCCGTCGAGCTTACTGCGCAACTGGCGATAGCGGCTGATCTCGTCCTGGTTCAGCGCCTCCCCGGCTTGCTCATACCACTCACGCTGCTGCTCCAGCGAAGCCGCCAGCCCCGTCGAACCGCTTAACAGGCCTACCGAGATCACAACCATCGGTAGTAATTTACGGGTAAAAAAGCAAATCACAACATCATCCTACTTACGACTCCAGGCAACACATCCTGTGCATGCAGGCCCATTTCTGCGCGGCATCCTGAACAGAGCCGCAATGTTCATGAACAGAACTACAATGCTCCTGAACACCGCCGCAATACCGGGCCCGGCGCAGTCTGTGTTTATCTTAACCGCTAATTATGAACATAGCTGTTAAACTTATGTCCAGAACAGGTAAAATACCCCTTTCATTTAGTTTAGAGATCGCAAACGGATATGGCTGAATACGTCTATACCATGTCGCGCGTAGGCAAGATCGTCCCGCCTAAGCGCCAAATTCTGAAAGATATTTCCCTGAGTTTCTTCCCTGGCGCCAAGATCGGTGTTCTGGGCCTGAACGGTTCCGGTAAATCAACTCTGCTGCGCATCATGGCCGGGATCGATACCGATATCGAAGGTGAAGCACGTCCGCAACCGGGCCTGAATGTCGGCTACCTGCCGCAGGAGCCGGTGTTGGATGAAGAAAAAACCGTCCGCGAAGTGGTTGAAGAAGCCGTGGGCGATGTGAAGCACGCCCTGACCCGTCTGGACGCTGTGTACGCTGCGTACGCCGAGCCGGATGCGGACTTCGACGCCCTGGCCAAAGAGCAAGGCGAGCTGGAAGCTCTGATCGCCGCGAAAGACGGTCACAACCTGGACAACCAACTGGAGCGTGCGGCCGATGCCCTGCGCCTGCCGGAGTGGGATGCCCAAGTCAAATACCTGTCGGGTGGTGAGCGCCGCCGTGTGGCGATTTGTCGCCTGCTGCTGGAAAAACCAGACATGCTGCTGCTCGACGAACCAACCAACCACCTGGATGCAGAGTCGGTTGCCTGGCTGGAGCACTTCCTGGTCGATTACAGCGGGACTGTCGTGGCCATCACGCACGACCGTTACTTCCTGGACAACGCTGCCGGCTGGATCCTCGAGCTGGACCGTGGTGAAGGGATCCCTTGGGAAGGCAACTACACCTCCTGGCTGGAGCAGAAAGATGCCCGTCTGAAGCAAGAAGCTTCCCAAGAGAAAGCACGTCAGAAGACCATCGAGAAAGAGCTGGAGTGGGTTCGTCAGAATCCGAAGGGCCGTCAGGCGAAATCCAAAGCGCGTATGGCTCGCTTTGAAGAGCTGACCAGCACCGACCACCAGCGCCGGAACGAAACCAACGAGCTGTTCATCCCGCCGGGTGAGCGTCTGGGTGACAAGGTCATCGACGTCAACAACCTGACCAAATCGTTCGGTGATCGCGTTCTGATTGACGACCTGTCTTTCAGCGTACCGAAAGGTGCCATCGTGGGCATCATCGGTGCCAACGGTGCCGGTAAATCAACCCTGTTCAAGATGCTGAGCGGCTCCGAGCAACCGGATGCCGGCTCTATCGAGCTGGGTGATACCGTGAAACTGGCCTCTGTAGAGCAGTTCCGCGACAGCATGAACGACAACAACACGGTTTACCAGGAGATCTCGGAAGGTTCGGATATTATCCGCATCAACAACTTCGAGCTGCAATCCCGTGCGTACGTGTCACGCTTTAACTTCAAAGGCAGCGACCAGCAAAAACGCATCGGCGAGCTGTCCGGTGGTGAGCGTAACCGTGTTCACCTGGCGAAACTGCTGAAAGCCGGCGGCAACGTGCTGCTGCTCGATGAACCGACCAACGACCTGGACGTAGAAACCCTGCGCGCCCTGGAAGAAGCCCTGCTGGAATTCCCGGGCTGTGCCATGGTGATCTCGCACGACCGTTGGTTCCTGGACCGTATCGCGACCCACATTCTGGACTACCGTGATGAAGGTCAGGTGAACTTCTTCGAAGGCAACTACACCGAATACACCGATTGGCTGAAGAAAACGCTGGGTGCGCAGGCTGCTGAGCCACACCGCATCAAGTACAAGCGTATTGCCAAATAACCGGCACGGCTTTTGACCGCCAACACGGTCAAACGCGGACAAGATCTAAAACGAACAAGATCAAAAGCTGACAAGGGCTGCTTCGGCAGCCCTTTTTGATGTCTGAATAAATTGTGCTTTCTGTCGCTATCTTGCGACAAAAATGCGCCGGGACGGCATATTTTGTGAGCTATTTTCTGGAGAAAAGTCTCAATATTCATTACACTTAAGCGGATAAAAACATCAATAAGTCCTGCATATGACCGAACGTCGACACTTTACCCGAATTTTATACCAAGCACAGGCTGAGCTTCAGCAAGGGACACGTGTTTGGGCGGCAGAAGTGCGCGATTTGTCATTGCAAGGGGTGCTGCTCACCTGCCCGCCTGACTGGGCACCCGAAGCCGACACGACGACCGATCCAACCTACCGCGTGCGCTTCACCCTCCACGACAGTGACATCACCCTGACCATGGACGCCCGGCTGGTCCACTACGACAGCCATTATCTGCGCCTGCAGATCCACCATTTTGATATTGACAGTGTCAGTCATCTCAAACGGCTCGTCGAACTCAACGTCGGGACCGATACGTTGCTCAAGCGCGAGCTTGAACACCTGACCGACCTGCACAACCCCTAGTGCGAACAAGCACGGGCGCGAATAACAATAAAAATTCTGACAGCAGCAGAATACCTGACAAAAACAAAATAAAAGCAACCATAAACCATGTCCGACAACCATCGACCGTCAGCCCCGACGCAGCGCGTTACTGCCCGGGACTGGCTGAACCATTACAATAAACGCAATCTCATCCTGATGTTCAGCACGTTTCTGCTCATGCTCGGGGCCGGCAGCTACAGCGTCTATCAGCTTTATCTGCAAAACCAGGCGGCCAGCCACCAACTGAGCCAGCTCAGCTTCCGCACCCAGGAGCTGATCGCGTCATTATCGGAAGAAAATGCCGCCAACCAGAGCCTGACCCAGGAGCTGGAAGAAAAGAAATATGCGCTCAAAACCCTGACCCAGCGGGTCGATGATGTCGAGACCATTCTCGGGCTGCAATCGGGCGACGGCGAAGATGTGCCGCTGGCACAACGCGTCAACAGTGCCGCCGTCAGCTCCGCGGTGCGGGGCACCCTGTTTCGTCTGTTGCCGAATGGCAGTCCGACCCCGGGGATCCGCATGTCATCAGGCTTCGGCACCCGGGTCCATCCGGTCACCGGCAAACGCAAGTACCACCGCGGCCTGGACTTTGCCGCCAACACCGGCACCCCCATCTATGCCCCGGCGGACGGCGTGATTGAAGCCGTGCGTCCGAGCAAGAAAGGCTCCGGCAACTTTATCAAGCTCAACCATTCCCTGGGCTTTGCCACCACCTATTCGCACCTGAGCCGCTTTAACGTCAAGCGCGGCCAGTTCGTGCGCAAGGGCGAGCTGATTGCCTGGTCCGGCAATACCGGCCTCTCCACCGGCCCGCACCTGCATTATGAGATCCGCTTCCTCGGCAGGGCCCTGAACCCGCGCCCGTTCGTACAGTGGACCCCGGACAACTTCGATACCCTGTTCGAGAAAGAAACCACGGTTCAGTGGGCTTCCCTGCTGGACATGGTCAACACCATCGTCTCGATGCAGGTTCAGCTGACCCAAGCACCGGTGGATACCCGGCCCATCACCACCGCCAGAAACCAGCCGGTCAGTGAATCTGCCGCCAGCGCTGAGGCCACATTACAATAGCACCGGGGCTGTTGTTTTTGCCCACCAAACAAAAACGAGAGCACACTATGCTCTCGTTTAGGCTCTCGTTTTTTAATCTGTTCTGTTTTCAGCGGCGCCATCACCGCCACAGCACTTACATCGCAACTCGCTCGAAGGCTTCCAGCGCCTCTTTCAGATCTTCGACCGGAATAATGTCAATGCCGTTGATCTGGCGGCTGAAATTAGCTTTCGGCACAATCGCCCGGGTAAAGCCCTGCTTGGCCGCTTCGCGGATCCGCTCCATCCCGTTGGCCGCCGGACGGATATCACCGTTCAGGCCCAGCTCGCCGAACACCAGTACGTCCTGCGGCAACGGCGCATTCTTGAAACTGGAGAAAATCGCCAGCAACACCGCCATATCTGCCGAGGTTTCGTCAATCTTGATCCCGCCGACACAGTTCACGAAGATATCCATGTCCGAGAGCATCACCCCACCGTGGCGGGCCAGCACCGCAATCGACATCGCCAGGCGGTTAGAGTCATAGCCCACCGTCAGGCGGCGCGGGACTTCGGTCACCGAGCTGTTACACAGCGCCTGAACTTCCACCAGCAGCGGCCGGGTGCCTTCCCACAGCGTGGTACACACCGAACCAGCGTGGTTCTTGTTCGAGCGGCTGAGGAAGATCGCCGACGGGTTCTTCACCTGCTTCATCCCGGTTTCCGTCATCGCGAAAAAGCAGGACTCGGAATCGGCACCGAAACGGTTTTTCGAGGTCCGTAACACCCGGAATTTTTCATCCGAGGTAGAAGAGAGGGCAAACAGGCCATCGACAATGTGGATCAGCTGCATCGGACCGGCCACGTTCGAGTCTTTGTTGATGTGGCCGACAATCATGAAGGTCACCCCTTCGGTCTTGGCAAACCGGGTCAGCGCCGCTGCCGATTCCTTGACCTGGCTCGGGCTGCCGGCGGCCGATTCATTGTGGGCTACGGTCATGGTCTGGATCGAGTCGATGATCACAAACTCGGCTTTCTGCTGGGTCACATGGTGCAGGATTTGCTCCACCGAGGTTTCCGCCACCACGTTGATGTTGTCGAGGTTCTGCGTGCCCAGTCGCTTGGCCCGCTGGGAGATCTGATGGATCGACTCTTCCCCCGAGACGTACAGCGACGGCTTGGTGGCCGCGACTGCCCCGATGCTTTGCAGCAGCAGGGTTGATTTCCCGGCACCCGGATCGCCACACAGCAGCAGGACCGAGCCCGGCACAATGCCGCCGCCCAAGACCCGATCGAGCTCGGAAATGCCGGAGGTATAACGCGGCAAATCTTTGCTTTCCACCTCAGACAGACGCTGGACCTTGGTCGCCGAGCCGGCATAGCTGCTGGTCGCCGCCGGCGCGCCGCCAACCGCGGCCCGGGTTTTCGGGATCGTGAACTCGGTAATGGTATTCCAGGCGGCACAGGCGCTGCATTGTCCCTGCCAACGGGGGAAATCGGCACCACATTCACTACATACATATGCGCGCTTGGTTTTTGCCATGTCTCACCTATATTTTGTCTTATTTTCCAGCCAATTATTGACCCGAAACACATTAAAAACAGCGTAACGTCATAAATGTTACTACTGCGCTAAACTTTTGCTGCAAAATGCAGATAATAACGGAAGGACTCCTATATCAAAAAGCCTATGTTGCCGGATACTCAAAAAGGACTGCTTGAACAGCTCATTCCCGTCTACGACAGTGAAGATTTCGATGATGTCTTCCAGATGATGACGCAGGATGCCACAGGCCCGATGAAACTCCAGATCAAAATGGAGCTGAACCGGATCATGGCCCCCTGCTACCAGATCGTCGATCTCCGGGGCCGGGTGAACGGTGAATGCCGCCCCTATGAGCTCAACGGCCTGGTACACTGGCTCGATGACGTCGCGCTCAATACCTATCACAAACGCATCAAAGCGTTCGGCGGCAAGTACCGGGTCGGCCTGTATGAAGCGCTGATGAATACCCGCAATAACTTCCGGGTGCTGCACCAGCAGAATAAACAAGCCGTCACGGAAACCAGCGCGCCCCTGCGCGATACCCAGTTTGACGCCTCGCTGATCCGCTTCGGCCACTACCTGACCCGTCAGGAAAACCGGCTGCGCATGAGCACCCCGGTCAACCTGCAGTTGCCGTTTAACCAGCACGTGCATGGCACGACATCGGATCTGTCCTATTCCGGCGCAAAATTCAAAGTCCCGTCCGCGTTTAAATACGCCCTGGGGCAAACCATCAAGGCCACCTTCCCCAAGCTGGCGGAAGATTACCGCGATAAACGCCTCAACCTGGAAACCGAATACCGGATTGTCGGCATTGATGACAGCAAGGATAACGACAGCTTCCGGTGGCTGCGACTGAAACGGATCAGTGACAATACCGCCATCCGCGAGGCCATTGACCGCAGCCAGCAGACCCCGCAGCAGCGCGCCCGGAAAAACTACGACGACCGCGTGATCCAGGTGCGCACCAAAGGCTATGAGCACTGTTATCTCAAGCATACCACCAGCATGCCGCTGTTTTTTGCCGGGGACCAGCTCAAATACTGCCTGCTGACCAACCACAACCGCCATATCTGGGACGGCTGGCACGATGAGCGCAACCAGCCGGTGATCAACCACCTGCTGTCCAAAGAGCGTATGGCCAGCCTAGGGAAACCGGGCCTCAAACAGTGCAGCACGCTGATTTACAGCTTCAGCCACGAGCATGACAATAAGAGCTACTTCTACTCTGCCGCACTGCCGGAGCTGACCAAGGAGCAGCGCCATTTGTTCTGGCATATCGGGGCTGCCCGTAAAAGCTGGAAGGTCAGCCGCCTGACTATCCAGCCGATCAGCCCGGATGATCTGGAGCGGTTACAGGAAATTGCCCCGGAGATGTATGAGCAGCTCAACAAGCTGACCCACATCGGGATTTTGCAGGATCTGACCAACGAGCACGCCCAATCGGACTATCGCCTGGCGGTCAAACCCAGCCTGCCGGGCAAAATTTTGCAGAACTACCGCCACCCGCGCAATCCGGTGGCGACCGCCAATGCCATTTTCTTTGACCCCAAACCGCAGCGCAGTGAATCACGGTTTCAGTTTGAAACCAAGGTACTCATGCAGCACGAAGACCACCCTACGGTTGAAGGCACC
Source organism: Photobacterium sp. MCCC 1A19761 (assembly GCF_037389125.1). Classification (NCBI taxonomy): domain Bacteria; kingdom Pseudomonadati; phylum Pseudomonadota; class Gammaproteobacteria; order Vibrionales; family Vibrionaceae; genus Photobacterium; species Photobacterium sp. MCCC 1A19761. The sequence goes on along the minus strand of NZ_JAZGTF010000017.1, from coordinate 153,870 downwards.
AGTATCGACCTGTCGATCCACGGGTTGAACCTGAACCTCAGCTATCCCCTGCCGATCAAGCGGGGCGACAAGGTATCGATCACCTTCGGCGAGCTGCAAAAGCGGGACAAGAAAGCGCCGTTGAGCCAGATCCCCTACACCGTGGTGCGGGTCAGCCCGGATTTCACCAATATCCAGATGACGACCGGCAGCGGAGCGATTGCGATGAAGGGGGAGCAATACCTGCGCCGTCTGATCCAGCAAAATGAACGCGCCCTGCCGGTGGTGGCAGAGCCGCTGCCCAAAGGGGAGCTGCTGCTGGCGATGCACCAGATGCTGCTGACCCGGCTCAATACCATTCCGTATTTTACTGAAAAAGAAAACCACAAGATCAAGCCCAAGGCATTCGGCTGCAACTTCCCGTTGCCGGCGCTGCCCAAGCTGTTCAACCAGGTTGCCGGCGGCAGTTTGTTTTCCATGGAGCCGATTTTCAAAAACCGCCTCAACCGGATGCTGGCCGAGCCGATGCGCCCGGTGGAGATCCGCAAGCCCTACATTCACGAGCTGTATCTGTGGATTGAGCGCAAGGGCGATCAGGTCTCGCGGCTCAAGAGCCAGCTCATTGACGAGTTTGAAAGCATTGATGAGCGGATCCAGTTCATCAAACAGGCCCGGGCCAGAGGCGAGTTCATGGCGCTGCGGGTGACCGCTGTGCCGGTGCTAGAGCCGATGACTGCCCTGACCGGCATCGAGCTCGGCGAGCTGGCCCGGATGACCCTGCACCGGGCCCGGGCGCTGGAGAATGAGTTCACCTCCCTGATCGGCTGCGGCGAGATCTATGACATCAGCGATGAAGTGCTGATCCGACTCGAAATCGTCTGAATCGCGGCAGGGCCGTATGTCGTCTCGATAACCCCCATCAACAACCAAGGGCGAGTGAATCCACTCGCCCTTGGTTGATGACAGCCCTAGAATGATTGCAACCATCACTGTCTTAACTAAACAGCGTCTTCTGAAGAGAACGGCATTACCAGCCGATCCCCTGCGGCAGCAATGACGCCGACAGAATACACATCACCCCGCCCAAATCGGCATGGCGAATGCTGCTCGGCGCTTCCGCCTGCACTTTCGGCTTGGCATGGTAAGCAATGCCTAGCCCGGCTGCCTTAATCATCAGCAGATCGTTGGCCCCGTCCCCGATGGCTACCGTGTTGTGCGGGGCCACGTCATATTCTTCGGCCAGCATGTGCAGAATATCTGCCTTCACCTGCGCATCAACGACTTCACCCAGCACCTGGCCGGTCAGCTTGCCGTCGACAATCTCCAGGGTGTTCGAGCGGGCATAATCCAGCGCCAGGGTCTCTTTGAGGTGATCCGAAAAATAGGTAAACCCGCCGGAGGCAATCGCCACTTTCCAGCCGTAATGCTGCAGGGTCTTCACCAGCTCCGGCAGCCCCGGCATCAACGGCAGCTCGGCACGCACCGATTCGAGGATCGAAGCATCGGCTCCTTCCAGCGCTGCCACCCGCTGACGCAGGCTTTGTTCAAAGTCCAGCTCGCCTTGCATCGCCCGCTCGGTGACGGCCGAGACCTGCTCACCGACACCGGCCAGCACCGCGATCTCATCAATACACTCAATCTCGATCGCAGTCGAGTCCATGTCCATCACCACCACACCCGGCTCGGACAGATCCGGTAAATCGCGCGTATCGGCAAAATCGAGTTCATAATGAGTAAGCGCCTCGATCAACGACGCCGACAACGTATCACCGAGCAGCAGCGCATCGTACGGCCCGACCTTCCAGGCCGCCACCACCTGCAACGGCTCCCCCTGATGGACGCCGATCAGATCCACCAGCTCAGCCGTGATCCGGCGGCCGTACACTAAGGTATGGGCACGCTGACGCGCCAGGTTCGAGGCCGTGACAACTTGTGGGAACTGGGTATGCAGGGTGGTATGTTTTTTTACTGTAAGCACTTGGGACATCCATGTTTGAGATTCACTGCTATCAAAGTACCCTATTGCAATTTAACAGGGCAAGTCCCAATATGACATTCGGTTAGAGTTCCATAGACACGGTTATGATGATTCTGAAAAAAATGCGCCTGCGGCGCCTTTGGCAGGTGCTGGTGCTGGCTGCCAGCCTCGGCGGCCTGGTTGCCATGCTCGAGTACGGCGCCGATCTCAACCTGCGTAACTACCGCGCCCTGAGCGAGCAAACACAAACGCTGTCGCGCATGGTCGTCCGCCAGGCAGCAGCGACGGCTGCCCAGGATATGCTGGACAAAGATCAGAACAAGCTGCAAGCCCTGGTGCAGCGGCTGTCAGAAGAACCTTTGATCCTCGATGCCAGCATCTATGACTTGGAAGGGGTGACGGTCGCCCAGACCGAAGAGGCCATGCCGTTGGAGCAGGTCACCGGCATGTCGACACCACTGTCGGTGGCGAGCTTTGGCCGCCAGCAGGTTGTCGAGCCAATCATGACCGAAGATCAGGTCGTCGGGTTTATCCGGATCACCTTAGAACAAGGCCTGCTGCTGGAAAAAGCCGCCAGCCAGGTCGACTATATGACCAACACCATTCGCGGGCTGATCCTGGCCGGGCTGATGATTGGCTTCCTTCTGGCCTATACCTTTGGCCGCCGCAAGGATATCTGGCACTTCCCGTTCCTGCTGACTTCGAACAAGCAGGACTAAGCGCCAATATCAGCCCCCAAAGAAAAAAACCAACAACCAAAAAGGGCTTGCCAACCGGCAAGCCCTTTTTCAATCACCATCTCTGTTGCGCCGCGATTACGCTTCTTCAGCATCACCCAGCAGAACAGATTCCAGCGCGATCTCAATCATCTCGTTGAAGGTCAGCTGACGCTCTTCAGAGGTGGTCGCTTCGCCGCGCAGGATGTGATCCGACACGGTACAGATCGTCAGTGCTTTGGCACCAAACTCGGCCGCCAGGCCGTAGATGCCGGCCGCTTCCATCTCCACACCCAGGATGCCGTACTGCTTCATGGTTTGGAAGAACTCGAAATCCGGGTTGTAGAACAGATCGGCAGAGAACAGGTTACCAACTTTGACATCAATACCTTTGGCTTTGGCTGCCGCTGCGGCGTTTTTCACCATATCGAAATCAGCCAGGGCCGCGAAGTCGTGATCGCCAAAGCGGATCCGGTTCACTTTCGAGTCCGTGGAAGCGCCCATGCCGATCACCACATCACGCAGGTTGACATCGTCACGCACCGCACCACAGCTGCCCACTCGGATGATTTTCTTCACACCGTAGTCTTTGACCAGCTCCGTGCCGTAGATCGAGCACGACGGGATCCCCATACCGTGACCCATGACGGAAATACGACGGCCTTTGTAGGTCCCGGTGTAACCGAACATGTTGCGCACGTTACAGACTTCTTTCGCATCGTCCAGGAAGGTTTCTGCAATGTACTTGGCACGCAGCGGATCGCCCGGCATCAGTACAACATCAGCAAAATCACCCTTTTCAGCATTAATGTGAGGAGTAGCCATTGTTTATTCCTTACTGTTTTCTGTTGAATGTTGATGATTCAACACAAGTTTGCAATCGAAAGTGCTGTTTCGAAGGATAGACTGCATCCTCCGAAACTGCGACCGGCAGCGTTACAGGAACGACTTGCCGTAGTCCATATCTGAAATTCCGAAGTATTCTGCCAGGCTCTGGCCGATGTCGGCAAACGTCTCACGGCGACCCAGTGAGCCAGCTTTGATTTTCGGACCGGTGACCAGCACCGGGATGTGCTCACGGGTGTGGTCAGTGCCTTCCCAAGTCGGATCGCAACCATGGTCTGCGGTCAGGATCAGTACGTCGTCTTCGGCCAGCAGGTCCAGAATTTCCGGCAGGCGCTTGTCGAAGTATTCCAGGGCGGCTGCATAACCGGCGACATCACGGCGGTGGCCGTAAGCGGAATCGAAGTCAACGAAGTTGGTGAACACGATGGTGTTGTCACCCGCTTGCTTGATCTCTGCCATGGTGGCGTCAAACAGCGCCGGGATCCCGGTGGCTTTGACTTTCTTGGTGATCCCGCAACCGGCGTAGATATCAGAAATCTTCCCGATCGAGACCACTTCACCGTTTTTCTCCTCCACCAGCTTTTGCAGCACGGTGGCTGACGGCGGCTCAACCGACAGATCGCGACGGTTGCCGGTACGCTCGAACTGGCCTTTACCCGGGCCGATGAACGGACGGGCGATCACGCGGCCGATGTTGTAGTCTTCCAGCTCTTCACGCACGATCTGGCACAGTTCCAGCAGGTTATCCAGGCCGTAAGTCTCTTCATGACAGGCGATCTGGAACACCGAGTCCGCCGAGGTGTAGAAGATCGGTTTGCCGGTTTTCATATGCTCTTCGCCCAAATCGTCCAGCACCTGAGTGCCGGAAGCGTGGCAGTCACCCAGGTAGCCCGGCAGGTTGGCACGTTCGACGATGCGATCGAGCAGCGCTTTCGGGAAGCTGTTGCTGTGATCGGTAAAGTAACCCCAGTCAAACAGCACCGGTACCCCGGCAATTTCCCAGTGGCCGGACGGGGTATCTTTGCCCGAAGACAGCTCTTTGGCGTGACCGTAGGCACCGGTAATTTCTGCATCGGCATCCAGACCCGCCGGGAATACACCCGAAGACTCTTCACATGCTTTACCCAGGCCCAGCTTGGTCAGGTTCGGCAGGTGCAACGGACCGCTACGCTCGCCGTTGTCTGCTTCACCACGGGCACAACGCTCCGCGATATGACCCAGGGTGTTTGAACCCACATCGCCGAAATCAACGGCATCTTCCGTGGCCCCGATACCGAATGAGTCAAGAACCAGAATAATTGAACGTTTCATGTGTACTCCATTAAAGATCTTCAAGGCGAATACGGCGATAAACTTCCGGGGTTGCAGCCGGTTTCTCATCCGCCACCGTAATGCTGGCGCGAACCGCTTTAGCTGCGTCTTCCCACTGGGCTTCAGTGCGGGCATGGATCACGGCCAGCGGCGTCTCGGCATTCACTTCAGCGCCCAGGCTAATCATGTCACTCAGGCCCACCGCGTAATCAATGGTATCGGAAGCCACGCGACGGCCACCGCCCATTTCCACCACAGCCATCCCCAGCGCACGGGTATCCATGGCGTAGGCATAACCGGTGGTCTCGGCAAACACAGGCTTAATAATGTCCGCCGTTTCCAGATACTGGTCGTAGTTTTCCATGAAGTCCGCCGGGCCGCCCAAGCCGGCGACCATCTTGCCGAATCGCTTGGCAGCTTCGCCGTTGTCCAGCACCGTTTGCAGCTTCTCGCGTGCTTGGGTCAGATCGTCGGCTAAGCCACTGTTTACTAACATTTCAGCACACAATGCCATGGTCACTTCAAATAAGCGAGGGTTGCGGTATTCACCGGTCAGGAATTGCACCGCTTCGCGAACTTCGAGCGCATTCCCGGCAGTCGAGGCCAGCACCTGGTTCATGTCCGTCAGCAGCGCCGTCGTTTTGGTGCCGGCACCGTTGGCCACCGCCACGATGGATTTTGCCAGCGCTTCCGAGGCTTCGTAGGTCGGCATGAAGGCACCCGAGCCCACTTTGACATCCATCACCAGAGAGCCCAGCCCGGCGGCCAGTTTCTTCGACAAGATCGAGGCGGTGATCAGAGAAATATTATCGACGGTTGCGGTGACATCACGGGTGGCGTACACGCGCTTGTCCGCCGGGGCCAGGTCACCGGTCTGGCCGATAATCGCCACGCCGGCGTCTTTGGTCACCTGACCGAACACCTCGTTGCTCGGGGTGATGTTATAGCCCGGGATCGATTCCAGCTTGTCCAGCGTGCCGCCGGTATGGCCCAGGCCACGGCCGGAAATCATCGGTACATAACCGCCACAGGCCGCAACCATCGGGCCGAGCATCAGCGAGGTGACATCGCCCACCCCACCGGTGGAGTGCTTGTCGACAATCGGGCCGTCAAAGTTCATGTGGCTCCAGTCGATCACCATGCCGGAGTCGCGCATCGCGCAGGTCAGCGCCACGCGCTCAGCCATGGTCATGTCGTTGAAATATACGGCCATGGCGAAAGCGGCGATCTGGCCTTCAGAGACGGTGTCTTTGGCAATGCCTTGAATAAAGAAGTTGATTTCGTCCGCGGTCAGCTCAATGTTGTCGCGTTTTTTGCGGATAATTTCTTGTGGTAAATACATGGGATTCCCCCAATCAGAGAAGCGTGTAGGGCTGGTGACCATTTTTCGGCGGGGCGCAATCGCCCGCTCTTCACAATATCCGGTCGCACTCATGCCACGCTCAGACCTCTGCGGGGCAAGCACAATCGATAAACAGTCACGGGATTCGTACCCACCAGAAACCATTTCTGTGTCACGGAAGCGGTGGGTATTACAAATCAGGTGGCGCGGGGCCACCTGATTCAGGGAAGATTAGTAGCCGCCTTCCGCAGCTTTTTCACCTTCGCCCAGCGTGTGCAGCAGGTTCGCCAGCAGGCTGGAGGCACCGAAACGGTAGTGCATGTTGTCAGCCCAGTCAGCGCCCAGGATACGGTCAGCCATATCCAGGAACTGCTTGGCGTCTTCAGCGGTGCGAACACCACCGGCAGGCTTGAAGCCAACGGTCTTCTCAACGCCCATGTCTTTGATCACGGTCAGCATGATTTCTGCCGCTTCCGGGGTTGCGTTCACCGGCACTTTACCGGTTGAAGTTTTGATGAAGTCCGCACCGGCTTTGATCGAAATCTCAGAGGCTTTTTTGATCAGCTCAGGCGTTTTCAGCTCGCCGGTTTCGATGATCACTTTCAGCAGGATGTCGCCACAAGCGGCTTTACACTGCTTCACCAGCTCAAAACCGACTTCTTCGTTACCGGCCATCAGGGCACGGTAAGGGAAAACCACATCCACCTCATCGGCACCGTAAGCCACAGCAGCCTTAGTTTCAGCGACGGCAATGGCGATATCGTCGTTGCCGTGCGGGAAGTTCGTGACCGTGGCAATGCGCACTTCCGGCGTCCCTTGCTCACGCAGTTGCTTTTTCGCTACAGGAATGAAACGTGGGTAGATGCAGATCGCTGCTGTATTGCCTACAGGCGTTTTGGCGTTCTTACACAGCTCGATGACTTTGGCGTCGGTGTCGTCGTCATTCAGAGTGGTAAGATCCATTAGTTGAAGTGCACGCAGTGCAGCAGCTTTTAAATCGCTCATGACTATCTCCAGTCCAGTTATTTTCTACCAAGCTTATAGAAACTGTTCCATCCGCCTGAGGCGAACAGTAGCGCCACCGCACACGGTGCGCCTATCGCGAACAGTTCAATGAGCGGACTTGATTCCTTGAAGACTCAGGCTGTCATTTCGGCATGCGCAACCTGATTGATTTCCTTTTCACCGCGCAGGATATCCGGCCCTCCGGGTTACCCTGCCGTCGTGCCATTCAGCAAATCGTGACAAGCATCTCACCACGACGTAAATCTACTGAAACAGCTACCGTCAATCTTTGATGGTTCCGGCCCATCATAGCAAGCTGATGAACACCCCACCATCAAAGATACGTTTCCTGTAGTGGACAATCTGTTTACCGCGAGAACACAATCTGCAGCGTACCGCCTGCGCTATAAGGAGGTGAAAAAGTGCTCGATAATCCAGCGGTAGGCAATCGCGCCCAGGTATACCCCGACGATCCCCATCACCCCGGAGAGTACCGGTGGTGCCGGGATTGGCAGCTTAATCGCTGAAAACAAAACCCCGACGATAAACCCGGCCATCAGCGCCAGCAGAACTTCATACATGGTATTCATACACTTCTCTCTGTCTGTCACAGCACCAAGAAAAGTGTAGTCTGCTGCACCTGAGGTGTCGCTTGTTCACTACCGCCCATGGTAAACAATGCCCAGCGGCAGAAATCGGAGCGCAATCGATTTTATGGCTTTTCCCTGCCGCCGGGTTCGGAAATGTTTACCCAGGGTGTTGATGGCTGTGGCTGTGCTTTTTCCGAAACAGAGGCAGAGGCAGAGGCAGAGGCAGAGGCAGACACCAGAGCAGAACCTGACGGGTGACACTAGCGGAACGGGGTCAACCGGCCAGGCAATCCGAGTTCCCGGCAGATCCCGCGGATACTGATGCGCCAAGTTGCTTGGCTTTGGACTTTGGGCTTTGGACTTTGGACTTTGGACTTTGGGCATCCCCGAGACGACAGATACAAAAACGCCACAGCAAGGCTGTGGCGTTTGGCATCCTCAGTTGAGGAATGTCTTACATCGCGCTCAGGCTGATGAACAGACCAGCGATGGTCGCAGACATCAGGTTCGACAGCGTACCTGCAGCAACGGCTTTCATACCGAAGCGTGCAATGTCGTGACGACGGTTCGGGGCAATGCTCCCCAGACCACCCAGCAGAATTGCGACTGAAGACAGGTTCGCGAAACCACACAGGGCAAACGAGATGATTGCTTTGGTCTTCTCAGACAGGACAACCGGCGCTGCATCGCCCAGGTAAGGAACGTAGCTCAGGTAAGCCACGAATTCGTTCAGGATCAGTTTCTGACCGATGAAAGAGCCCGCGATGTTGGCATCTGCCCATGGCACACCAATCAGGTAAGCCAGCGGCATGAACACGTAACCCAGGATCAGTTCCAGCGTCAGCTCAGGCATACCGAACCAGCCACCGATACCACCCAGCATCCCGTTGATCAGGGCAATCAGACCCACGAACGCCAGCAGCATCGCACCGATGTTCAGCGCCAGTTGCATACCTGAAGAGGCACCGCTTGCCGCCGCATCGATGGCGTTTGCAGGCTTGTCGTCGCCTTGCACGTCATCGCCAGTGATTTGCTCGATTGGCGTGTCGGTTTCAGGCTTGATGATTTTTGCGAACAACAGGCCACCTGGTGCTGCCATGAACGAGGCTGCAATCAGGTACTCCAGCGGTACACCCATGGCTGCATAACCCGCCAGTACACCACCGGCAACAGACGCCAGACCACCACACATCACCGCAAACAGCTCAGACTGCGTCATTTTTGGTACAAACGGACGCACAACCAACGGCGCTTCAGTTTGACCAACAAAAATGTTAGCTGTTGCAGACATGGATTCCGCATTTGATGTACCCAGCACTTTACGCAGACCGCCACCCAGTACGTTGATGACAACTTGCATCACGCCCAGGTAGTACAGCACGCTGATCAGTGCAGAGAAGAAGATAACCGTTGGCAACACTTTGAATGCAAAGATGAAACCAATGCCTTCAACAGAGAAGTTCACCAGGTTACCGAACAGGAACTCAATACCGACATTACCATAGTCAATCACACTCTGAACGGCGCCACTTGCCGCGCCCAGTGCATTCTTACCCCACGGAACGTAGAGTACGAAAGCACCCAGAGTAAATTGAATGGCAAATGCCCCACCCACAGTACGTAAATTAATAGCTTTGCGGTTATCAGATAACAGTACTGCAATACCCAGCAGCACAGCCATCCCAACCAGGCTCATAAACAGGCTCATAGTTTATGGCATCCCTTTAAGTTTAAGTTTGGCGTCTCGACAATTCGGCTCATTTAAGAGTCCGCTGCATTATACAAACCCCATTCGGGATAAAGTAATGCTAACGTCACACTTTATGCGGAAACCAAGTGAAAGTTTAATCACAGCTGTGACATAAATCACTATACGTGCCGCAATTAACGCAACCAATTGCGCAACCGTTTTTATTCAGTGACCGTCCTCACACAGAAAGGCCAAAGAGTTCAGTTGTGGTTAAGCAAGTGACCGATTCAATTTCCTGAGCAGATTCCGACCGCAGCGCCACAAGCGACTGCATCACATGACACAACCGATCGGGACGATTCGGCTCGCCCTGATGGCCGGCCACCGGCATATCCGGTGCATCAGTCTCCAGCACCAGCGCCTCCAGCGGCAATGCTGCTACCGTGTTGCGGGTCTTGTTCGCCCTCGGATAGGTAATGGTCCCGCCGACGCCGATCTTCAGCCCCAGCGCCACCACCTGCTCGGCCTGGGCCAGACTGCCGCTAAACCCATGATAGACTCCCCCGGCAATCGGCGGATGTTGCTTTAATAAGGCAACCAGCTCCGGGAAGGCTTTACGGCAGTGCAAGATCACCGGCAACCGGTAGGTATTGGCAAGGATCAGTTGCTGTTGCAGCAACGCCAGCTGTTGATCGCGATCGGCCTGCGCAATGGCAAAATCAAGTCCGCACTCGCCGACCGCCACACATTTGCGATCGTGCTGTGCGCCCTCGCCTGCCACCTGCGCCAAACGCTCAGCGAGAGACGCCAGCGATGCCTCGCTGTGCTCTGCACTGAAAAAAGGGTGTAGGCCCAGCGCATAATAGACTGAGTCAAACTGGTGGCTCAGCGCCTGAACCGCCTGCCAGTTGCGCTCACCGACGGACGGGATCACCAGCGCCTCGACCCCGACTTGGCGAGCCTTGGCCAAGTACCCCGCCGGGTCAGCATCAAACGGCGCAAAATCGAAATGACAGTGGCTGTCGATCATCATGGCCTCGCCTTTAATCCTGCCGGGATTCGCTGTTTTTCAGTTGGCACCGGGCACGACGCTGCAACGGATGGCGTGGATCGTCTTCATCGTAACGAATCGGCGTACAACAGCGGCGGTTTTCCGGAACCAACCCCAGGCGTTCACACCATTGATCGTAGCGGGCAATCCCCCGCTTCAGCCAGTTCAGCATCGACTTCTCCCCATTTGACGTATCATTCATGACTTTTCGCTCATTGAGCCTCACTCACGCATAGAGCCTGCTTATACATAGAGCCTACTTATGGCCGGGCTTGGCAACCATGACGATCATACTACGCCCGGTCACCAAAATCGTCTCGTCATAATAACGCGGCGCTTGCTCAATGGGATAGATATCAGCCGGGCTGGGCGCAGCGGTATTCACTAAAAGGTGCCAGTCCTGATAATCCCGGTCCGGCAGGGTAAAAATCAGCGGGTCCCAGTAGGCATTGCAGATCACATACAACTCATCACCGCTGATCGGGTGGATCACCGTCGAGGCCAGAGAATGGGAATGGGCCGACCAGTCCGGCTGATTCGGTTTCAGGCCGTGCCAGTCAATCCCGACGCTTTTGAGCACGGTGTTGAGCGAGACATGCATGTGCCAGTCGATGGTTTCCTCGTAGCGCCGGATCCGGTTCATCAGCCGGACAAAACGCAGCAGATCGGCATGCCGGTCCACCAGCCGCCAGTCAAACCAGCTGCTCTCGTTATCCTGACAATAGGCATTGTTGTTGCCCCGCTGCGTCCGCCGGACCTCATCCCCCATCGAAATCATCGGTGTCCCGAGCGAGAGCAGCAGGGTCGCCAGCATGTTCTTGCACTGGCGGTTGCGCAGCGCCTCGATCTCCGGATTCGTGGTCGGCCCTTCAATCCCGTAGTTGTTTGACAAGTTGTGATTATCGCCGTCGCGGTTGTCCTCGCCGTTATCCCGGTTATGTTTTTCGTTGTAGCTGACCAAATCGTTGAGGGTGAACCCGTCATGAGCGCAGATAAAATTAACCGAGCGGTGCGGCGAGTGGCGATCGCTGCAATAGATATCGGGCGAGCCCAGCATCCGGGAGGCAAAGCGGCTCACCGTGCCGGTATCCCCCCGCCAGAAGGCGCGGACATCATCGCGAAATTTACCGTTCCATTCGTTCCAGCGATCGCCGATGAAGGAGCCCACCTGATAGAGCCCGGCCGCATCCCAGGCTTCGGCGAAAATTTTGGTACTGCACAGCACCGGGTCGGAATCAATCGACCACAGCAGCGGCGGCTCTTTGAGCGGCGTGCCCAGGCTGTCACGGGCCAGCACCGAGGCCAGGTCAAAACGAAACCCATCGACCCGCATTTCCGTCACCCAGAAGTGCAGCGCATCAATGATCATTCGTCGCACCACACTATGGTTGGCGTTACAGGTATTGCCGCAGCCGCTGTAGTTACGATACTCGCCGCAGGTTTTATCGACAATGTAATAGGCGCCGTTCTGGAGCCCCTTAAAACAGAAGGTCGGCCCGCTGTTATCCCCTTCCGCGGTGTGGTTGAACACCACATCAAGGATCACCTCAATGTCGGCTTTATGCAGCTCGCGCACCAGGGTTTTGAACTCCGTGATGGCAGCCAACGGATCCTTCGCCACGCTGTAATCGGTATGCACGGAGAAAAAATTGATCGGACTGTAGCCCCAGTAGTTCTGCCGGTCCTTCGGGGCATCGTCGACATCAAACTGCTGGATCGGCATCAGCTCAACGGCCGTTACACCGAGTGACTGCAGGTAAGGAATTTTTTCGATCACCCCGGCAAACGTGCCCCGCTTTTCCGGGGCCACCCCGGAGGAAGGGTGCTTGGTAAAGCCACCGACATGCATCTCATAGATCACGGTGTCGGTCATCGAGTGGCGCGGCGGCTTGTCCCCCTGCCAGTCAAACGCCTGCTGATCGACCACCATGCTGCGCAGACTGCTGCCGAGGTTGGACGCTTCCCCAATCGCTTGCCGACGATCGTAATGCGCGCCGATACTGATCGCCTGGCTGTACGGGTCAATCAGCATTTTGTTGGCATTAAAACGCAGTCCGACCTGCGGCTTCCACGGCCCGTCGACCTGAAACGCATACACCTGGCCATGGCCGATGTTGCTGACAAACACAAACCAGTAATGCCCGCGTTTATGCACAAGCGGATCGAGTTCGATCTGCTGAAACGACTCCGGGGCATCGGCACCATCAAACAGGTGCAGGATCACCCGGGTGGCATCTTTGGAGTACAGACTGAAGTTCACCCCCTGCCCGCGCAGGGTTGCCCCCAGCGGGTAAGGCTCGCCGACGTCCACCCGGATCTCGTTCGCTGTCACAATCTTCATCGCTCCTCCTTTTGATATGCAATCAATGGTAGTTCTAAATCAGCACAATAACCGCGACCCCGCTCGGGGTTTGCTCAGGATTCGGGGTGCAAGGCGGCCCGTGGGAATTCTGCGCAATAAAAAAGCCGCCACAATTGTGACGGCTTTCATCGCGCGACAGCGCTCAATCTTTGCAGTGCGAATTAGTGTTCGCGGGTTGCGCGGAAATCGACTTCCGGGAAACGCTCTTTGGCCAGGTTCAAATTCACCATCGTCGGCGCGATGTAGCTGAGGTTGTCCCCGCCGTCCAGCGCCAGGTTCGCCTGGTTCTTGCGTTTGAACTCTTCCAGCTTCTTGTCGTCGCCGCAGTCCACCCAGCGGGCCGTCGCAACGTTGACGCTCTCGTAGATCGCTTCTACGTTGTATTCCGCTTTCAGGCGGGCCACGACCACGTCAAACTGCAGCACACCGACCGCACCAACGATCAGATCGTTGTTTTGCAGCGGACGGAACACCTGAACGGCCCCTTCTTCCGACAGCTGAACCAGACCTTTCAGCAGTTGCTTCTGCTTCAGCGGATCTTTCAGGCGAATCCGACGGAACAGCTCCGGCGCGAAGTTCGGGATCCCGGAAAACTTGAGCTTCTCGCCCTGGGTGAAGGTATCCCCGATCTGGATCGTGCCGTGGTTGTGCAGGCCGATAATATCCCCGGCATACGCATGCTCGGCACGGGAGCGATCACCGGCCATGAAGGTCACAGCGTCGGAAATGCTGACGCTTTTGCCCAGGCGGACATGGTTCATTTTCATGCCCTGGCTGTAGGTGCCTGAAACAATACGCATGAACGCAATCCGGTCGCGGTGCTTCGGATCCATGTTCGCCTGAATTTTGAAGACGAAGCCCGAGAATTTTTCTTCATTCGCTTCCACCTGACGCTCGTTGGCCTGACGCGGCATCGGCGCCGGGGCCCACTCAGTCAGACCGTCCAGCATATGGTCGACCCCGAAGTTACCCAGTGCGGTCCCGAAGAAGACCGGCGTCAGCTCGCCCTGCAGGAACAGTTCGCGGTCAAACTCGTGCGAGGCACCCAGCACCAGTTCCAGCTCTTCACGCAGTTGCTCAGCCAGATCCGCGCCCACGGCTTCATCCAGCTCCGGGTTATCCAGGCCTTTGACAATCCGCTCTTCCTGGATGGTGTGGCCCTGGCCCGTTGCGTACAAAATGGTTTCATCACGGTGGATGTGATACACCCCTTTGAACTCTTTCCCGCAGCCAATCGGCCAGGAAACCGGCGCACAGGCAATCTTCAGCTCACTTTCAACCTCATCGAGCAACTCCATCGGGTCGCGGATATCTCGGTCGAGTTTGTTCATGAAGGTGATGATCGGCGTATCGCGCAGACGGGTCACTTCCATCAGCTTGCGGGTCCGATCCTCAACCCCTTTCGCGGCATCGATCACCATCAGGCACGAGTCCACCGCCGTCAGAGTCCGGTAGGTATCTTCCGAGAAATCTTCGTGTCCCGGGGTATCGAGCAGGTTGACCAGACGGTCGTTGTACGGGAACTGCATCACCGAGGTGGTGACCGAGATCCCACGCTCTTTTTCCATCTCCATCCAGTCCGACTTAGCGTGCTGGTTCGAGCCGCGGCCTTTCACCGTCCCGGCTTTCTGGATCGCGTTTCCGAATAACAGTACTTTTTCCGTGATAGTGGTTTTACCCGCATCCGGGTGAGAAATGATCGCAAACGTACGACGCTTGCCCACTTCAGTAAGAAATGACATATCTTGATAATCCTGTGAGAGATTTCCACATCGAGCAACGATGGTCCCGCATCGGGTACCCTATCGTTCGGCTCCTGAATTCGAGCCATCCCAGTTTGATTGACGCCGCATGAATTCCGGCCCGTATCGGGTCCGGTGCCGCGGAAATACCGGTCTGACGTCCTGCGCAAGCAGGTAAAATTGTTTTCACAACAGTGAGTTACATCTCGGCCTCTTTTTGCGCAGTATTTGAGGAAGGAGCCCGCACCTTTGGCACTCAGGCCGAAAAGGGCGTGTCTGGCATAAACAATGGCGGAATTATACGCAATCTTCGCGCAAAGCAACAGGCCTAACGGGTACCCGCCTGGCCTGCCGGAATCCGGGCTAGAGGACCAGGTAGGTCATGATCAGCGCATCTTCCCGCCCGGTTGCTGTCGGGTAATAGCCGTAGCGCCGGTTGATCTCGTTAAAGCCCACCGACTCATAGAGCTGATACGCCCGGGAATTGCTGGCACGCACCTCGAGCCAGATCTCTTCGGCGCCCAGCTCGGTCAGCCGATCGATAAATCCGTCGAGCAGAATTTTGCCGTACCCCTTCCCCTGGCACTCCGGTGCCACGGCAATATTGAGCAGGGTCGCTTCACCGGCCACCAGCTGGCCGTAGCAATAGCCCACCACCTGCTGCCCGACTTCGAGCGCCAGGTTGACGGCAATTTTACTCGGCGTCTGACGGATCAGGGATTCTGACCAGGGAAAGGCATGAGCATGCTGCTCGATTTGCCACACCGCATCAAGGTGGTGCGGCGCTAGGGATACAATGTTATGACTCATAAGAACAAATCTGTTGCCACAAGGCTTTCTTGCTTGCGGGGTTGGTATGCATCTGTTTCAGCGACATGGAGGTCAGCACCTGACAGCCCGCCGGATGCGGCGCCTGACAGCCCGCCAGCCAGCACCAGGTCAGGTGATGGACCCGGATTTGCGCCACGCCTTGCGGCGGTAGCATCAGTGCCTGCTCCGGCGAGAGCTTCATGCTGTTGAGGATCCGGCCGAACAGCCAGCGATCATGATCATCCAGCTCGTCTTCACACACGAACAGCAGCTTGCAGCTTTCCGGCAAGTCGATCACCGGCATTTCCAGCTCAGGAAAAAAGTCCGGCTTTCTGATCTGCCAGTAAGTCAGCCCCATCTCGTGTAAGATCTGTATGTCTCGCTGCTTCATCCTCGTACCATCTGTGCCTGAAGACCTCATTTCGGCAGGCGATACTACCAGATCATCAGGCAAATTGGCGCGCCGACGCAAAATTAATTCAGGCGAAAGGCACGAAATTCACCGCCGCAGACCTTCGGCCGCGACGGGTCGTGCCCGCCGTTTAGCTCAGCGCCGAAAACTCCGGGCTGTAGGCCACGGTGCCCTGCCGAACTGACAGGCTGCCCGGGATCAGCTCCAGTACCATAAAGGCTTCTTCCGGCACCGGCCAGGCACACTGCAGGCCGTGCGCCGAGGCCTGTACAAAACCGGCTTTGGGATAATAGTCGCTGTGCCCCAGCACCACGACTGCCGGATAACCGAGCTCCGCCAGCGTACTCTTGGCTTCTTCGAGCAACGCCAGTCCAATTCCCTGGCGCTGGTAGTCCTGCTTCACGGCCATCGGCGCCAGCCCCTGCCAGTTGTCGTCATTGCCATCGACGGTAACCGGGCTGAACAGCATATAGCCCACCACCTCACCGTCGTCGTTACAGGCCACCAGCGACAAAGAGCGGTGACCATTCTCCCGCAGCCTCATCACCAGATCCGCTTCGGCATCCGTATCGAACACGGTTTTCAGTAAGGCATCTACGGCCAGAATATCTGCCGGCGCTTCAGTTCTAATGAGCATTCATGACCTCTTTGGCAACCGGCGGGGCCTGCATCCCTTGTTGAATGAAGGTCGCCGACTGCTGCAATAAAAATTGGATCGGGGCCGGAAGCGAGGTCAGATCAATACTGTCCATCAGGTTTTTCACTTCCAGTCCCAACTCGGTGTCGCCTTCAATCCGCAGGCGACGCTGGAAAAAGAGTGTATCAGGATCTTCCTTGCGTGCAGCAATTAATACCAGATCGTTGCAGTCACCGCTGAAACTCACATCCTCTTGGGCGATCTGATCTGCCACCACCAGTTGCTCATCCCGGTAGCTGATATACCAGCACAACCCCAGATCCCGCACCGCAACTTTCAGCCAGCGACCCTCGAGGAATGCAAAGTCCCCGTCTTCCAGGGCTTCGCGAAACACCAGGGCCAGCCCTTCCAGCATCACTTTTTTCTGGACCGCAAACGGCGTCAGCCGGGCCGGGATCCGCAGCAGCGCCGGCGCATGCTGAACCATCTGTTTTTGTAATTGAGCAATCACTGTTTTTTCCTGTTTCAGTCGCCACAATGGATTGATTGTATGGCAACAAGGACGATGGCTTTTATGCCTTGCATCAAAAAAATCAACTCTATAGCGGCAAAGTTTGGAATTCGACGACGGTCGCAGGTTATAGTAGCCATTATTTTTCAACTGGCGCCGTCTGCGTCAGCGCAACGGGATAGACGCATCATCCATGCCGACTGAGCAACTCAACTACTGGTTTCCGCTGCTAACCGACAACAGCCCTTTTCTGTTTGCGGTCCTCGATCCCAATCATCACTATCTGGTCGTCAACAGCCGCTACTGCGAAGTCAGCGGGATGGCGCGCGACGAGCTGATTGGCCGCAGTGATGCCGAGGTTCTGGGCCGGGCTTATTATGAGACCCTGCGCCCCTACTATGAGCGGGCCTTTCAGGGCGAATCAGTCGAAGGCGAAGTGGTGCTCAACGATAACCGCCACGAGACCAGCCTGCACTTCAGCCTGGCTCCGCTGCGAGATGCGCAAGGCAATATCCCGTACGTCGTGCTGCACTCGGCCGATACCTCCGAGCGTCAGGTGCTGGTGAACTCCCTCCAGGAGCTGGAGCATCAGCTGGCGCAGCTCAACCACCTGATCACCGACGGCAGCTGTATTGTCGAAGGCGATCTGATCATCTCAGCCAACGAGGCTGCCGCCGCGTTGCTCGGGTTTGAGTCGGTGCAGGATTTGGTCGGTGAAGAGCTGGGCCGGTTGCTGATCGACAGCCACACCCAGCGGGTCCTCGGCAGCCAGCTCAGTGAGCTCGGCCATCAGCAGCAGCGCCGGTGTCAGACCAGCCCCCGGTGCAGCACCGAGAAAACGCTCCAGGTGACCGTCTCCGATATTTCCCTGCTCGGCTCACCGGCCAAGCTGATCCTGCTGCAGGACATTTCCGAGCAAATCAGCCAGCAAGGTCAGGTGGAGCAGCTGGTCCATACCGATCCGCTGACCGGCCTGTACAACCGCCACGGGTTCAGTCGCCGTCTGGAGCAGTTGATCCAGCACAAGACGCCGCTGGTCATGCTCTACCTTGACCTGGACAACTTTAAAAATATCAACGACTCGCTCGGCCATCATATCGGCGACCGGGTGCTGCAGGAGATCGCCCAGCGACTGCGCCGACTGTTGCCCGAGCGCGCCGTGATCGGCCACCTCAGCGGGGATGAGTTTGCGGTGATCCTGCCCGAGCCCGATCACACCCGGATGGGGGATCAGATGGCCCAGCAGATCATTGCCCTGATCAACCAGCCGTTCGACCTGCACCATTTCAGCAAACATCTGGCCTGCTCCGTCGGCATGGTCAATTATCCGGGTGACGGCAATGATGCCCGGATCCTGCTGCAAAACGCTGACACGGCCATGTATGAGGCCAAAAATCGCGGCCGCAACCGACTGGTCAAGTTCAGCGAAGAGATGAACAAGGAAGCGCGGATGCAGCTGTGGCTCGAAATCGAGCTGCAAAAAGCCCTGCAACAGAACGGCCTGGAAGTCTGGTACCAGCCGAAGGTCGGCGCGCGGGATTTCGTCATTGACGGGGCCGAAGCGCTGGTGCGCTGGAAACATCCGGTCGAAGGCTATATCAGCCCGGCACAGTTTATTCCGGTCGCGGAGCGCTCCGGGTTGATCGAGCAACTGGGCCAGGTGGTGATGCGCGAAGTGTTCACCACGGTGCGTCAGTGGAAGCAGCAGGGGCTGCTGAACGGCCGGGTGGCGATCAATCTCTCGCCGCAGCAGTTCGGCAACCCGAACCTAATCAGCTTTGTCGAAAAACTGAAGCAGGCGACCGGCGTCGACCCGAGTGATATCACCTTCGAGCTGACGGAAAGCGCGGTGATGAGTGACAGCGATCATACGATCCAGATGCTGAACGCGATCAAACAACTCGGCTTTTCGCTGTCGATCGATGACTTCGGCACCGGCTATTCGTCGCTGTCCTATCTGGCCCGCTTCCCGCTCGATGAGCTCAAGATCGACCGGGCGTTTATCAAAGATATCGAAGCCATTCCCAAGCAGGTCACGCTGATCGAGAACATTATCAACCTCGGCAAAGCGCTGAACATGAGCATTGTTGCCGAAGGGGTGGAAACCCGCCAGCAGGCGACCCTGCTCTCGAACCTCAACTGTGACTCGATCCAGGGCTTTTATTTCTACAAGCCGCAGCCGAAAAACGAGCTTGATGCAATCCTGTTAGAGCACAGCCGCCATACCGACTGATCCGGGCGATACCGCCCGGCCGTCACCAGGCCGTCTCTACTTCCAAAGGATAAAATGTGAGAAATAAGTTACTTAATTCAACAAAACCTGCCTGACATCAAAATACGCACCGCATTCCCCCCCTAGTATTTCCGCCATCCTGTCCATCCTCACGGGTAGAAAAACTATGGAGCTACTATGCCCCGCCGGAAACCTGCCGGCGCTAAAAACTGCCATTGATCACGGCGCGGATGCGGTCTACATCGGTTTTAAGGATGATACCAATGCCCGCCATTTCGCCGGTCTGAACTTTACTGATCGCAAGCTGGAAAAAGCGGTCGCGTATGTCAAAGACCACCAGCGCAAACTCCACATCGCCCTGAACACCTTCGCCCACCCGGACGGCTTCGGTCGCTGGCAAAAGGCCGTCGATACCGCAGCGGCTATGGGCGTAGATGCCCTGATCGTGGCCGATATGGCCGTGCTCGACTATGCCGCCAATCGCTATCCGGATCTGGAACTGCATCTGTCGGTCCAGGCGTCGGCCACCAATACTGCGGCAATCGATTTTTATCATCAGAACTTTAACGTCAAGCGAGTGGTGTTGCCGCGGGTGCTGTCGATCCATCAGGTCAAGCAACTGGCCCGCAACAGCCCGGTCGAGCTGGAAGTCTTCGCCTTCGGCAGCCTGTGTATCATGTCTGAAGGGCGCTGCTATCTGTCGTCCTACCTGACCGGCGAATCCCCGAACACGGTCGGGGCCTGCTCCCCGGCGAAATTCGTCCGCTGGCAGGAAACGCCGCAGGGGCTGGAGTCACGCCTGAACGATGTCCTGATTGACCGCTACGCCGAGGGGGAAAATGCCGGGTACCCGACCCTGTGCAAAGGCCGCTTCGATGTCGACGGTCAGCGCTACCACGCTCTGGAAGAGCCGACCAGCCTCAATACACTGGCGATCTTGCCGGAGCTGTTCCAGGCCAACATTGCCTCGGTCAAAATTGAGGGCCGCCAGCGCAGCCCGGCCTATGTCGAGCAGGTGACCCGCACCTGGCGCGCCGCCATCGATCGCTACCGGGCCAACCCGGACAGCTACCAGGTCGAGCCGGCCTGGGATGCCTGCCTGGGCAATGTTTCCGAAGGGACCCAGACCACGCTGGGCGCCTACCACCGTAAATGGCAGTAACAGGAGCCGTCTATGAAATACGCCTTAGGTCCCTTGCTTTACTTCTGGCCCAAAACCGAGGTCGAAGCCTTCTATCAGCAGGTTCAGGACAGCAGCGCCGACATCGTCTATCTGGGAGAAACCGTCTGCTCCAAACGCCGCGAGCTCAGACCCGCCCACTGGCTGGAACTGGCCCGGGCCCTGTCGGCGACCGGCAAGCAAGTCGTCCTCTCAACCATGGCACTGCTCGAAGCCCCGAGCGAAGTCAATGTGATGAAGAAATACATTGAGAACGGGGAGTTCATGATTGAAGCCAATGATGTCTCCGCGATCCAGCTCGCCCGGGACAATGGGGTGCCTTTTATCACCGGTCCGGCCATCAACTGCTACAACGCCCAGACCCTGCGGCTGCTGCTCAAGCAAGGGATGGTGCGCTGGTGCATGCCCGTTGAGCTCTCGCGCGACTGGCTGCAACAGGTGGTGCGAGAATGCGAAACGATGGGGATCCGCGATCAGTTTGAAACCGAAGTCTTCAGCTACGGTTACCTGCCGCTGGCCTACTCGGCCCGCTGTTTTACAGCCCGGGCCGAAGATCGCGCCAAGGATGACTGCGAAACCTGCTGCATCCGCTACCCCAACGGGATCACCGTCAACAGCCAGGAGAGTCAGAAAGTCTTCACCCTGAACGGGATCCAGACCCAGTCCGGCTACTGTTACAACCTGATCAACGACCTCAGCAGCATGGCCGATCTGGTCGATGTTGTGCGCCTCAGTCCGCTCGGCACCGAAACCCTGCCGCTGCTGGATCAGTTCCGCGCCAATGAGCAGGACCCGCAGCACCATCCGCTGCCGGGCGGGCACCAGTGTAACGGCTACTGGCACAACCTGGCCGGACTGGAAATCCGCTAGAGTGACCACTGACGATCAAAAAAGCCGCAATCACTGCGGCTTTTTTGATAGCGACTATCCGGGGAAAGTCGACGACAGGTGTTATTCACTGTCCAGCGGCAACGCTTCTTCAAGCGATTCATCCGGTTGTCCCTGCGCGACCTGGGCTTCGGCCATCAACCGACTCAGCTCCAGCAACGCAAAGCGATGCTCGACAAACTCATACACATTGCCGGACAGCGCCAGCTTATACAGCATCAGGGCCGACTGGTAATCCTGGCGATGATGGTACTGCTTGCCCAGGTAAAAATAACCTTCGGTCAGACGCTCAGCCAGCATGGCATTGTCTTCGCTCTCCCGGCTGATTTGCGCTAGAAACTCAGATTCAGACACATCGCCCAGATACAGACGGACGATCTGCCAGCCCCAGTCCTGCTGCTCGCTAGCCTCGAAGCGCTGGCGCAGCCTCTCGTCGGCAGTCTCGGGCATCAGTACCTGCTCCACCAAGTACAGCCAGATCACCCGGTAGGGATCGTTCACATTCTGCTGGTAGTGCGCGATCAAATCTTCATGTGCCAGGTCGTAGCGGCCGCCGTAGTACAAGGCAATGCCGCGGTTTCTCTGGGCATACGGGTGACGCAGGTTCAGTTCCAGCGTTGAATCAAAGGCTTCATACGCGGCATCGAAATGGGCACTCTGGGTAAAATAGACCCCGAGAATGTTGAACACGTCCGGCTGATCCGGTTTCAGCGACAGTGACTGGTTAAAATCGAGACGCGCCAAATCACGTAATCCCAGGCTGTCATGCAGCAGGCCCCGCTCGTAGTACACCTGAGCCAGCGTATCGTCATCCAGGTCATTGCGCTTGAGCAACTGGTCGATCCGGGCCAGCTGGATCTGCTGTTGGATCGTCGGCTGGAACGGCACGGCCATTGGCGGGTGAACCCAATTCGATTGGGGGGCAGCGCTGCAGCCTGCCATCATCATAGAAATCGCGACAACGGCGACTTTGAACCTGTTTGCAATCAATGCAATTCTCCCTGAGGTGAATACAAACTGACGAATCTTCTTACTAGCTTATACCCAAACAACAGCAAGGTGCGATGTTCAGCCAGAATTGTTGGGCATCCATCATCCGGACCAATCGCGTGATCGCCGGATGCCATTCCACGTAAGCTAACGGATTCTCAGATATGAAAAAGGGGCAATAAGCCCCTTTATATCATGGTTTTTGCAAAAGCCTTATGCTTCTGGCTTGGCTTCTTCCGTCGCAGCTTCTTTCATGCTCAGACGAATACGGCCCTGGCGATCGATTTCCAGAACCTTCACTTTCACTTCCTGACCCAGCTCCAGGTGATCCGCAACTTTCTCGATACGCTCTTCAGCGATTTGAGAAATGTGGACCAGACCTTCTTTGGCGCCAATCACAGAAACGAAAGCACCGAAGTCAACGATACGCATGACCTTACCGGTGTAGATACGGCCAACTTCAACGTCCGCAGTGATCTCTTCGATACGACGGATCGCTTCTTTCGCAGCAGTCCCCTCGGTCGCTGCAATCTTCACGGTGCCATCGTCTTCGATTTCAATCGTCGTGCCTGTTTCTTCAGTCAGCTGACGGATCACTGCACCGCCCTTACCGATCACATCTTTGATCTTCTCAGGGTTGATCTTCATGGTGTGGATACGCGGCGCAAACTCAGAGATGTCTGCACGTGGCGCGTTGATGGCTTCATCCATCACGCTCAGGATATGAGAACGGGCACCTTTCGCTTGGTTCAGCGCGATCTGCATGATCTCTTTAGTGATCCCTTCAATCTTGATATCCATCTGCAGTGCAGTGACGCCGTCCGCAGTACCAGCCACTTTGAAGTCCATGTCGCCCAGGTGGTCTTCGTCACCCAGAATGTCAGACAGAACCACAAAGTCATCGCCTTCTTTCACCAGACCCATCGCGATACCGGCAACAGATGCTTTGATTGGCACACCTGCATCCATCAGCGCCAGAGACGTACCACAAACAGACGCCATAGAAGACGAGCCGTTTGATTCGGTGATTTCAGAAACCACACGCACGGTGTACGGGAACTCGTCCGCAGATGGCATCACCGCAGCAATACCACGCTTGGCCAGTTTACCGTGGCCAATTTCACGACGCTTCGGAGAACCCACAAAACCCGTCTCACCCACACAGTATGGAGGGAAGTTGTAGTGCAGCAGGAAGTGATCTTTACGCTCACCGGTCAGCTCGTCGATGATTTGTGCATCACGCTGGGTACCCAGTGTGGCAGTGACCAGCGCCTGTGTTTCACCACGGGTGAACAGAGAAGAGCCGTGGGTACGTGGCAGCACGCCAGTACGAACGTCCAACGCACGAACCATATCTTTTTCACGGCCGTCGATACGCGGGTTGCCGGCGATGATGCGGCTACGAACCACTTTCTTCTCCAGCGAGCTCAGCATGTCGCGGATTTCACGCTCATCCAGTGCCTCGTCTTGAGCCAGCAGCGTTTCAACTACGTCGCTCTTGATTTGACCGACCTGCTCGTAACGTGCCATTTTCTCAGTGATTTGGTATGCGTCTGTCAGACGTGCTTCCGCCTGCTCAGCAACACGGGCTTTCAGCTCGGTGTTTTCAACCGGCGCAACCCAATCCCATGCTGGTGTCGCAACTTCTGCCGCGAATTCTTTAATCGCGTTGATCACAACTTGCTGTTGATCGTGGCCGTAAACCACGGCTTGCAGCATTTGCTCTTCAGATAGGCGATCGGCTTGAGATTCAACCATCAGTACCGCGTTGTCCGTACCGGCAACCACCAGGTCCAGACGGCTTTCAGCCAGCTCAGTGTTGCTTGGGTTCAGGACCAGCTGGTCGTTGATGTAACCCACACGTGCCGCACCGATTGGGCCATTGAACGGGATACCGGAAATCGCCAGTGCCGCAGACGTACCAATCATGGTCACGATGTCTGGTTGCACGTCCGGGTTTACAGAAACCACAGTTGCAATTACCTGGACTTCATTTTTGAATGCATCAGGAAAAAGCGGACGGATAGGACGGTCAATCAGACGAGCAGTCAGGGTTTCGCCTTCAGATGGACGGCCTTCACGCTTGAAGAAACCACCTGGGATTTTACCCGCAGCGTACGTACGCTCTTGGTAGTTTACAGTTAACGGGAAGAAGTCCTGGCCTTCAACGGCTTCTTTCTTACCCACAACGCTGACGAATACCGCGGTATCGTCCATGCTTACCATCACTGCGGCTGTCGCCTGACGAGCCATTACACCAGTTTCAAGGGTAACCGTGTGGTTACCGTACTGGAAAGTCTTTACGATAGGATTCACTTGAATTTCCTTTATTTATTCCGCTTTCTGTTTGCGCCGTTAAGTATATCCGACCCGGCAAAAAGCGTCATGTGATGAAAGGCAACTTTGCAGTGATTTCACGTATCGCGACTAATGATAGTTCTCGACCAAGCTAAGAACTGTCATTAGCCGCGACCTCAAGGTCGACGAAAACGACTCGTGATCCACTTTCAAGCCACCCGTGTCAGGGGCGAACCCCGTTTCGGGGCTCAGGCGACCGGAACATCCGACGCCCTAAAAAAAGAAAGGAGCCATAAGGCTCCTTTCTCCAAAGCAATCTTAGCGACGCAGGCCCAGACGCTTGATTAGGTCTTGGTAGCGGTCCAGATTCTTACCTTTCAGGTAGTCCAGCAGCTTACGACGACGAGAAACCATACGTAGCAGGCCACGACGGCTGTGGTGGTCGTGCTTGTGGTTCGCAAAGTGACCTTGCAGGTGGTTGATTTGTGCTGTCAGCAGTGCAACCTGAACTTCTGGAGAACCTGTGTCGTTTTCGCCTTGCGCGTATTCAGCAACGATTGCTGCTTTAGTTTCTGCATTCAGAGACATAACTCATTCCTAATACAAATATTGTTTCTAATTTGTGGCAGCCAATCTCTGATTCAGCCGACACCCGAGCCGCGAATTATACTTGGCCCCTTGCGGAACTACAAGCAAAGATTCTGTTCAATCGTACGGATTTCGGCGCGCTGAAAAACACGCTGAAATCCCCCCGAAAGGCGGTTAAGCCGGCTTGTTGGCCATCACCCGTTTCGGGGCCAGCATGCCTTCTTCGTCGATCACACCGACGCCGATAAACTCGCGCGGCTCACCAACCGTGATCCGAACCTGGGTGCCAGTCGCCGGCACACGGCCGGCCTGGACCGGATTCCCGTGCAGGATATACGTAGCCAGCATCGGTAGGATATTCACTTCCGGCAAATCCTGCACCGCGGTATCGGTTGGCAACAACAGCGGATCCAGCAGCTCGCGCGGCGCAATGTCTTGCTCCTGTGCCTGAGCCAGCAGCGCATCCAGCTGTTCCAGCGTGACCATGCGATCGAGCGGGTAGTTCGATACCCCGGTCCGACGCAGGTAGGTCACGTGCGCGCCACAACCCAGCATCTCGCCCAGATCATCGACGATGGTACGGATGTAGGTGCCTTTCGACACATGCAGTTCCATCTCGACTTCGTTGTCGCTAAAGCGCAGCAATTCGACCGAGTACACGGTGATCTTCCGGGACTCACGCGGCACTTCAATGCCCTCACGGGCATACTCGTACAGCGGGCGCCCCTGGTATTTCAAGGCCGAGTACATGGACGGGATCTGATCGGTGGTGCCGCGGAACTTGGCGATACAACGCTCCAGTTGGCCCCGGTCGACCTTCACGTCGCGGGTCTCAACCACTTCGCCGTCAGAATCCGAAGTATCCGTCCGCTCGCCCAGCTTGGCAATCACCCGGTAGCGCTTGTCCGAATCCAGCAGAAACTGGGAAAACTTGGTGGCTTCCCCGAAACAGATCGGCAGCATCCCGGTCGCCAGCGGATCCAGCGCGCCGGTATGACCAGCCTTTTCCGCAAAAAAGATACGCTTCACTTTTTGCAGCGCATCATTGGAGGTAATACCGGTTGGTTTATCCAGCAGGATCACCCCGTCAACCGGGCGCCCCTTACGACGACGTGCCATGGTTTATTCCTCGTCTTCCGTCTCTTTCCCACCGCGACGCTCTTCATCATCACGGACAGCCTTGGTGACCAGATTGGAAATGCGCATCCCTTCGGTCAGCGACTTATCAAAAATAAAGTTCAGCTCCGGCGTCACGCGCAGACGGATCTGCTTGCCCAGCAGCGAGCGGATGTACGGTGCCATTTCACGCAAGGCTTCCAGGCTGTCTTCCGCAGTCTGCTCACCCACGGTCAGGAAGGTGACATACACTTTGGCGTAACCCATGTCACGCGAAACATCAACGCTGGAAATGGTCGCCATCCCGATGCGTGGATCTTTGATTTCACGCTGCAGGATCACAGCCAGCTCTTTTTGTAATTGCTGGGCAACCCGCTGCGTGCGGCTAAATTCTTTAGACATTCATGCCTCTCCTCGAGAATAACTCTCTTGAAAGAATGGGGAGCCGAAGCTCCCCATGGATAATATGTAAACCTTACAGAAGGCTATGACCTTGATAATTAGTCAAGAGTACGCTGAATTTCAACGATTTCGTAAACTTCGATCTGGTCACCCACGCGAACATCATTGTAGTTCTTCACGCCGATACCACACTCGTAGCCGTTCTTGACTTCCTGAACATCATCTTTGAAGCGACGCAGGGATTCCAGCTCACCTTCGTAGATCACTACGTTATCACGCAGGACGCGGATTGGGTTGTTACGCTTGATCAGGCCTTCCGTCACCATACAGCCGGCAATTGCACCAATCTTAGGCGACTTGAACACGTCACGGACTTCAGCCAGACCGATGATTTCCTGCTTGAACTCAGGAGACAGCATGCCGCCCATCGCTGCTTTCACTTCATCAATCAGCTGATAGATGATGGAGTAGTAGCGCAGATCCAGGTTCTCAGTTTCAATCGTCTTACGCGCAGACGCATCCGCACGGACGTTGAAGCCCAGAACGATCGCATTCGAAGCAGCCGCCAGGACAGCGTCAGTTTCGGTGATCCCACCTACACCAGAGCCCACGATGTTTACTTTCACTTCATCAGTAGACAGCTTGCGCAGTGAGTCAACGATTGCTTCAACAGAGCCCTGAACGTCAGCTTTCAGTACCACGTTCAGTTCAGCAACTTCTCCGGCAGTCATGTTCGAGAACATGTTCTCCAGTTTCGCTTTCTGCTGACGCGCCAGTTTCACGTCACGGAATTTACCTTGACGGTACAGCGCTACTTCACGGGCTTTACGCTCGTCACGAACCACGGTGGCTTCATCACCAGAAGACGGTACGCCAGACAGACCCAAGATCTCGACCGGAATCGACGGACCCGCTTCTTCGATTTCACGACCCAGTTCGTCACGCATCGCACGAACACGACCGTGCTCAAGACCACACAGAACGATGTCGCCTTTACGCAACGTACCTTCTTGAACCAGAACGGTAGCGACCGGGCCACGACCTTTATCCAGACGTGATTCAACAACCACACCTTTCGCCATGCCTTCAGCTACCGCTTGCAGCTCAAGCACTTCAGCCTGAAGCAGAATCGCTTCCAGCAGGCCATCAATGTTGGTCCCTTGCTTCGCAGAGATATGAACAAACATGTTCTCGCCACCCCACTCTTCTGGGATCACGTCATACTGCGCCAGCTCGTTCTTCACATTGTCCGGGTTGGCATCTTCTTTATCGATCTTGTTCACCGCAACGATCAGCGGAACACCGGCCGCTTTGGCGTGCTGGATCGCTTCGATCGTCTGAGGCATCACGCCATCATCCGCCGCCACAACCAGAACAACGATATCCGTCGCCTGCGCACCACGTGCACGCATGGCCGTAAAGGCGGCGTGTCCCGGCGTATCCAGGAAGGTGATCATGCCATTGTCTGTTTCAACGTGGTATGCACCGATGTGCTGGGTAATACCACCGGCTTCGCCAGAAGCAACATGGGCTTTACGAATGTAATCCAGCGTCGAAGTCTTACCGTGGTCAACGTGGCCCATGATGGTCACAACCGGCGCACGCGGTACGGCCGTCAGGTTTTCATCGCGATCAGACAGAACGGCTTCTTCAAGCTCGTTTTCTTTACGCAGAACAACCTTGTGGCCCATTTCTTCAGCAACCAGCGCTGCTGTTTCCTGGTCGATCACCTGGTTGATCGTTGCCATTGCGCCCATCTTCATCATCACTTTGATGACTTCTGACGCTTTCACTGACATTTTGCTGGCCAGCTCAGAAACCACGATGGTTTCGCCGATCACAACATCTTGTTTGGCAACCGTTGCGGTCTTGTCAAAACCATGCTGCATAGAAGTCGGCTTCGCCATCTGCTTTTTGCCGCGTGGACGCTGGTTGCGGCCACCACGGGCACCAGAGCCACGTTCACTGCGCTCGTCAGTTTTCGCGCCAGCTTTCTTTTTCTTACGGCGGCGAGCGCCTTCTTCTTTCTGATCCTGTTCGTCTTCAGCTGCGCGTGCGTAGCTGGACGTTGTCGTGTGGTAATCAGATTTTTCCATACTTACTGTATCCTGATCAGGTTTTGACCAGTTTTTCTCGTTTTGTTCTGCCATCTTGCGTGCCTCTTCTAGCTGGCGCTGACTCTCTTCTTCGGCTTTACGCTTGGCTTCCTCTTCCCGGCGACGTTGGAGCGCCTCTGCTTCTTTCTTAGCCATTTCGTCAGCGGCGCGTTTGGCCTTATCTTTGGCTAAACGCTGTTCCTCAGCTTCACGCTCCTGCTTATCCTCTGCGTCACGCTTGGCCTTAACTTCTGGATCTTGCTTAGCTTTCTCATCAGCTAAGCGCTTCTCTTCAGCGGCACGTTGCGCCGCCTCTTCTGCCTCACGCTTAGCCTGCTCTTCCGCTGCGCGTTTTGCGGCTTCTTCCGCTTCACGCTGCGCAGCTTCTTCAGCCTGACGCTTTGCTTCTTCAGCAGTACGCTGCTCTTCTTCAAGAGCAGAGCGTTTGACATAGGTGCGCTTTTTGCGCACCTCGACCTGAACACTTTTATTCTTGCCACCTGAACCCGACACGCTCAGCGTGCTACGGGTCTTCCGTTGCAGAGTAAGGCGTGTCGGAGCCTCGTCAGTACTGCTCGCACCACCGTGTTCTTTCTTCAGGTGGGCTAACAGCGACTGCTTTTCTTGTTGGCTTACGCTTTCTTCAGCTTTCTTGCTGATACCAGCATCGGCAAACTGTTGAAGCAAACGATCAATCGGTGTTCCAATTTCCTCGGCTAATGCTTTAACGGTAACCTCTGACATGCTGCTCCTCCCTTGCTATAAAATTTAGGCTTCGTCGCTGAACCAGCAGATATTACGTGCGGCCATAATCAGCTCGCCCGCTTTCGCTTCGTTCATGCCCTCGATATCAACCAGATCATCGGTGCCTTGA
This sequence comes from Photobacterium sp. MCCC 1A19761, assembly GCF_037389125.1. Classification (NCBI taxonomy): domain Bacteria; kingdom Pseudomonadati; phylum Pseudomonadota; class Gammaproteobacteria; order Vibrionales; family Vibrionaceae; genus Photobacterium; species Photobacterium sp. MCCC 1A19761. The sequence continues at coordinate 124,223 of NZ_JAZGTF010000017.1, read as the reverse complement.
TCAGCCAGATCTTCCAGCGTGCATACACCTTTCGCCGCCAGTTTGAACGCCATATCGCGCTCCAGGCCATCCAGGGCAAGCAGATCTTCCGCAGGCTCAACACCTTCAAAAGACTCTTCCTGCGCAAGAGCAAGGGTCGTCAGCGCTTCTTTCGCACGGTTACGCAGATCTTCAACAGTGCCTTCATCCAGGCCATCTATAGTCAGCAGCTCTGAAACCGGAACGTAAGCAATTTCTTCCAGTGTGGTGAAGCCTTCTTCAACCAGTACCGTAGCGAAATCTTCGTCGATATCCAGATGCTTGGTAAACACTTCGATGGACTCTTGTGCTTCTTCCTGGTGTTTCTTCTGAAGATCCTCAACGGTCATCACGTTGAGTTCCCAACCCGTCAGCTGTGACGCCAGGCGGACGTTCTGACCGCTGCGGCCAATCGCCTGTGCCAGGTTGTCTTTCTCAACCGCGATATCCATGGTGTGGTTGTCTTCATCAACAATGATGGAGCTCACTTCAGCCGGCGCCATCGCATTGATCACATATTGTGCAGGATTCTCATCCCACAGCACGATATCGATACGCTCGCCACCCAGTTCACCGGAAACCGCCTGAACACGGGCACCACGCATCCCCACACACGCACCAACCGGGTCGATACGCTTGTCGTTGGTTTTCACCGCGATTTTCGCGCGAGAACCCGGATCACGGGCTGCACCCATCAGTTCGATCAACTCTTCGCCAATTTCCGGCACCTCGATGCGGAACAGCTCAGACAGCATTTCCGACTTCGAACGTGTCATGAACAGCTGGAAACCGCGCGCTTCAGGGCGTACAGCATACAGCAAGCCGCGAACGCGGTCACCCGGACGGAAGTTTTCACGCGGCAGTTGGTCATCACGCTGGATCACCGCTTCTGCGTTGTTGCCCAAGTCAACCACCACGGCGTCGCGGTTCACTTTCTTGACGATACCAGTGATCAGCTCACCTTCGTTGTCGATGAATTGCTCCACAACCTGCGCACGTTCAGCTTCGCGAACTTTCTGAACGATCACTTGCTTGGCCGTTTGCGTCGTGATGCGGTCGAATGTTACCGATTCGATTTGCTCTTCGACATAGTCACCCAGCTCGATGGTTTCATCATCGTACTGTGCCGCTTCCAGAGTCATTTCCAGCGTTGGATGAGCCACTTCCTCAACCGCTTTCCAGCGACGGAACGTGTCAAAGTGGCCCGTTTTACGGTCAATCGCCACTCGGACATCAATTTCTGCTTCGTATTTTTTCTTAGTCGCTGTAGCCAGCGCGATCTCTAGTGCTTCGAAGATACGCTCACGAGGTACAGCTTTCTCATTGGATACCGCTTCAACGACAGCCAAGATTTCTTTGTTCATTTCTAATGCCCCAATTTAGCGGTTAGAATTTTGGAACCAGGTTGGCCTTGGAAACATTGCTCAGTGCAAAGGTTTCTTCATTGCCATCGACTTTTAATGTGATCATCTCACCGTCAACGGCAGCAATGTCACCCTTCCACTTGCGGCGGTTATTCATCGCCATTTTCAATACCAGGCTGACCTCGTGGCCAATAAATTGCTGATAATGCGCTGCTTTAAACAGCGGCCTTTCCAGACCAGGGGAGGAAACCTCCAGGTTGTAGGCAACAGTGATCGGATCTTCAACATCCATCACCGCGCTAATCTGGCGGCTCACATCAGCGCAGTCTTCCACCGTAATCCCATTTTCATGGTCAATGAAAACACGCAATGTCGAGTGCTCACCGGCACGGATAAACTCCAGGCCGACCAGCTCATAGCCCAAAGCAACCACAGGTGCTTCAAGCAATTCAGTTAATTGCATCTCTAAAGCTGTCAAGACAACCCCCCGGAAACAAAAAAAGGGCACTAAAGCCCAGTAGATACCTGAATGGTCATTTTTCAGATAATAAAAAACCCCGAATTACGGGGTTTATTATCACTGGACCCTGATTGCCACAGCACTGGGCCATGACAGAAAAAACGACGCTATTGATAGCATAGTCGCTTTTTCGGAAAGTGGTTGCGGGGGCCGGATTTGAACCAACGACCTTCGGGTTATGAGCCCGACGAGCTACCAAGCTGCTCCACCCCGCGTCCGTAATCGCTGACGATTATATCGTCCAGGTGTTGCTGTTTCAAGCAACGAATCATGGTGCCGAGAAGGGGACTTGAACCCCTACACCTTACGGCACTAGCACCTCATGCTAGCGTGTCTACCAATTTCACCATCTCGGCTAAATTCTTTATTTACTGAGGAATGTCGCTATGAGCCGGAGCATTCTCAGTTGGTTTTGCAACCTGTTCAGTGGCTGGAGCGCTTAAGTCTTCCCAGCTGCTGGTTTCTTTTGCTTGCTTGGCACTCATGTTTCCCAGAACCAAGCTGATGGCAAAAAACACCGTCGCACAAATTGCAGTCATTCGGGTCAAAAAGTTTCCAGAGCCGCTCGCGCCGAACAGTGTCCCTGAAGCGCCAGCCCCAAATGAAGCTCCCATATCTGCGCCTTTACCTTGTTGAACCAAAACCAGGCCAATAACACCAAGCGCAGCCAACAGATAAATCACAAGTAGAATTTCGTACATGGGTTCCACCTATGGTTAAATTGTTGTGCCGGCCTTGCTGCAGCAGCGCCAGCGCACCCCCTCACTGAAGGAGCGGGATGAATACTAGCGAAAGCCTCATCCGATGACAAGCAAAATTTAACGAAAAAGTCATAAGCGTGAATCACTTGAACAAGAATTAGGCAAGACCATAAAAAATGGGCAACTCTTGGCCGCCCTTTGTCTTAGCAGTTCTCTTTCACGGCCTGGGCAATAGCCAGTGCAGATTCTTTCACTAAATCAGCATCTTTGCCTTCAACCATCACTCGGATCAACGGTTCAGTACCCGACTTGCGCAGCAGCACGCGACCATTGTCGCCCAGTTGTGCTTCAACTTCGGCCTGGGCAGCCAGCACGGCTTCCGACTCCAGCGGATTGGCATCCCCGGCAAAACGGACATTTTCCAGTACCTGTGGATACATGGTCATGCCGTCACAAAGATCCTTCAGCGACATCTTGCTGCCAACAATTGAAGCCATGACCTGCAGACCCGCGACAATACCGTCACCGGTCGTGACTTTATCGAGCAGGATCACGTGGCCAGAGTTTTCAGCGCCAATCAGCCAGTTGTGGTTTTTCAGCTCTTCCAGTACATAGCGATCACCCACTTTCGCCCGCACAAACGGGATCCCCAGGTTTTTCAGGGCGACTTCCATCCCCAGGTTCGTCATCAGGGTGCCGACCACACCGCCTTTGAGTTCACCACGACGCAGCGCATCCCGGGCAATGATATAAGCAATCTGATCGCCATCGACCTTATTGCCGTCTTCATCCACCATGATGACCCGGTCGCCGTCACCGTCCAGCGCAATCCCGAAGTGGGCCTGCTCAGCCAGAACTTTAGCCTGCAGCGCCGCCACATCCGTCGCCCCGACTTTGTCGTTGATATTGGTACCGTTCGGTTCGCAACCGAGGGTGATGACTTCAGCACCCAGCTCTTTGAACACGTTCGGCGCAATATGGTAGGTCGCACCGTGGGCACAGTCCACCACAATTTTATAGCCTGACAGGCTCAGCTCAGACGGGAAGGTTCCCTTACAGAATTCGATGTAGCGACCCGCAGCATCGTTAATACGGCTGGCTTTGCCCAGCATCGCTGACTCAACACAGGTCAGCGGTTTGTCCATTTCTTCTTCAATTGCCAACTCAATCTCATCCGGCAACTTTGTGCCTTCCGAGGAGAAGAATTTAATTCCGTTATCGTAGTACGGATTGTGGGAGGCTGAAATCACAATCCCCGCTTCTGCGCGGAACGTCCGCGTCAGGTAAGCCACAGCTGGTGTGGGCATCGGACCGGTAAAAGCAGCCTGTAACCCCGCAGCCGCCAGGCCGGCTTCCAACGCCGATTCCAGCATATAGCCGGAAATCCGGGTGTCTTTTCCGATCAGGACTTTTTTGGTGCCCTGCTTCGACAGGACACGACCTGCCGCCCAACCAAGTTTCAGTACAAAGTCCGGGGTGATTGGTGACTGCCCCACCAAACCACGAATTCCGTCCGTACCAAAATACTTACGTTCAGCCATTCTCAGCTCCTAGCTATTGATTCTTTATTCCTGCGCCAGCGTCATCTGACACACTTTCAGCACATCAACGGTTTCCTGTGCGTCGTGGACACGAATGATTTGCGCCCCTTTCATCGCAGCTATGGCCGCACAGGCCAGGCTGCCGGCCAAACATTCGGCAGGTTTTTTATTAAGTAGATTAAAAATCATTGATTTACGCGACATGCCAACCAGCAGTGGTAAACCAAACTGATGAAACTTATCCAGGTGCGCCAACAATTGGTAGTTGTGCTCCAGGGTTTTGCCAAATCCGTATCCCGGATCCAGCAACAGCCGCTCACGCGGGATGCCGGCTTGCTCACAAGAGGCAATCCGCCCGGCCAGAAAACCACCCACATCGCGCAGCAGATCTTCATAATGAGGCTGATGCTGCATTGTACGCGGTTGCCCTTGCATATGCATCAAACAAATCGGTACGCCCGCTTTGGCTGCGGCTTTCAAGGCCCCCGGCTCTTGCAAGGCGCGGATGTCATTGATCAAATCCGCTCCGGCCTGGACTGATTCCGTCATGACCTGCGCTTTGCTGGTATCAACCGAGATCCAACAGTCAAAGCGCTGCCGGATGGCTTCAATGACCGGCACCACCCGGGCCAATTCTTCATCGGTCGACACCTCAGCCGCCCCCGGGCGCGTCGATTCGCCGCCGATATCGATAAACGTCGTGCCTGCCGCCAGCATCTCCTCAACCCGAAACAGGGCGTTGTCGAGCTGGTTAAACTGACCGCCGTCTGAGAACGAATCCGGCGTTACATTGAGGATCCCCATGACATGAGGTGTACTTAAGTCGAGGGTTTTATCTTTACTGGTCAGGATCATCTTTCGTTACCTCCCATCTCAAACAACCATAAAAAAACCCCGAGGCAGCTCGGGGTTTTTGGAGTCACGGTGACGACTAAGCTTGTGGCTTGTCGTCTTCCTTGTTTTCAGCAGCAGGTGCCTGAGCGCCTTCAGCCGCCGGATTTTGCTCTGCAGGGGCTTCAGCGTCTTTCGCCTCATCCGCCTTCTCGGCATTCAGCGTATCGCTTTCATCGCTCCAGCCTTTCGGCGCGCGGATCACCGCTTTACGCTCCATCAGATCATCAATCTGACCGGCATCAATGGTTTCGTACTTCATCAGCGCATCTTTCATCGCATGCATGATATCCATGTTTTGCTCCAGGATTTCACGCGCACGCTCATAGTTGCGATCAACGATTGCACGAACTTCGGTATCAATCGCACGCGCCGTTTCATCAGACATGTGCTTGGTCTGGGTCACAGAGCGGCCCAGGAACACCTCGCCTTCATCTTCGGCGTACAGCAATGGACCCAGCTTCTCAGAGAAGCCCCACTGCGTCACCATTTTACGGGCGATGTCGGTCGCACGCTCAATATCGTTTGACGCACCGGTCGAGACCTTATTCACCCCGTAAATCAGCTCTTCCGCCAGACGGCCGCCATACAGGCTGGAAATCATCGACTCGAGGAATTCACGAGAATGGCTCACGCGATCCTGCTCCGGCAAGTACATGGTGACGCCCAGCGCACGACCGCGCGGGATAATTGACACCTTGTACACCGGATCATGGTCTGGCACCAGACGGCCAATGATGGCATGGCCCGCTTCGTGGTAAGCCGTCGACTCTTTCTGCTCTTGCGTCATGACCATCGACTTACGCTCGGCGCCCATCATGATCTTGTCTTTGGCCAGCTCGAACTCAACCATTGAGACCGTACGCTTGTTACCACGCGCAGCAAACAGTGCCGCTTCGTTGACCAGGTTCGCCAGATCCGCACCTGAAAAGCCCGGGGTACCGCGTGCAATCAAAGCCGGTTTGACATCACCGTCCAGCGGGACCTTACGCATGTGGACTTTCAGGATTTGTTCACGACCGCGAACATCCGGCAGGCCAACCACCACCTGGCGGTCGAAACGACCAGGACGCAGCAACGCCGGATCCAGCACGTCAGGACGGTTGGTTGCCGCAATGACGATGATCCCTTCATTCCCTTCAAAACCATCCATCTCAACCAGCATCTGGTTCAGGGTTTGCTCACGTTCATCGTGACCACCACCGACACCCGCGCCACGCTGACGACCCACGGCATCAATCTCATCGATAAAGATGATACAAGGGGCAGCCTTCTTGGCTTGTTCGAACATGTCACGGACACGCGAAGCACCCACACCGACGAACATTTCGACGAAGTCAGAACCTGAAATAGTAAAGAACGGAACTTTGGCTTCACCGGCAATCGCTTTGGCCAGTAACGTTTTACCGGTACCCGGAGGACCAACCATCAGAATACCGGTCGGAATTTTACCGCCCAGTTTCTGGAAGCGGCTCGGATCACGCAGGTAGTCCACCAGCTCCTTGACGTCTTCTTTGGCTTCATCACAGCCGGCGACATCGCTGAAGGTGGTTTTGATCTGATCTTCACTCATCATGCGCGCTTTCGACTTACCAAACGACATGGCACCCTTGCCACCGCCGCCCTGCATCTGGCGCATAAAGAAAATCCACACACCAATGAGAAGCAACATCGGGAACCAGGAGATGAAGATCGATGCCAGCAGGCTCGGCTCTTCCGGTGGGGTTCCGACAACTTTCACATTCGCGTTAATTAGGTCGTCTAGTAGCTTTTGATCGTTTAGGACAGGCAGATAAGTAACGTATCGCGTGTTATCCCGCTTAAAGACGGTGATTTCACGATCACTGAATCGCGCTTCCCTAATCTGATCCTGACCGATTTCACGGACAAAGGTTGTATAGTCGACTTGACGGCCAGCCGCATCACCCGGACCGAAGCTCTGAAAGACAGACATCAGAACCACAGCGATGACTAACCACAAAATCAAGTTTTTTGCCATGTCACTCAAGGTGTTAACCTCGCGATAACTAAAAGATTAATTTTAGGGTACTACAGTTTGTAACCTGTAGCTACAATATAAACCTCACGAGAACGATCCCGCGAAGAATCCGGTTTCCGGATTTTGACCACTTTGAACATGCTCCGTACTTCAGCCAGATACTGGTCAAAGCCTTCCCCCTGGAATACTTTCACCGCAAAGCTGCCGTTTGGTGCAAGTACTTGTCTACACATATCTAATGCTAGTTCAACAAGATACATTGCTCTAGGTTGATCCGACGCTAAATTGCCGCTCATGTTCGGTGCCATATCAGAGAGCACCACATCGACCATATCCGGTTGAATACGCTCAAGCAACGCATCCAGCACCGCTTCCTCACGGAAATCCCCCTGCAGGAAGCTCACGCCAGGCAGTGAGTCCATCGGCAGAATGTCGCAGGCAATCACCTGCCCTTCATCACCGACGATCTCGGCGGCGTACTGCGACCAGCCCCCAGGCGCGGCCCCCAAGTCGACCACGGTCATCCCGGGTTTGAGCAGTTTGTCTTTATGCTGGATCTCTTCAATTTTAAAAATCGCCCGTGAGCGATACCCTTTTTTCTGAGCCTCCTGAACATACTTATCGTCGAAGTGTTCTTTCAGCCAACGACCAGAGCTGGCCGAATGCTTTTTTTTACTCATGATTTACCTAATGAGTTAGCGTACTTATAAAGTATAATGGCCCACGTTGCCGTGACACATACTAAACAAATTAGTCATCTAGACTAGATGGCGTTAGAATACCCTGTTTTCAACCCTGATTAGCAAAATAGAGCCATCATGAATCTAAGCACCAAACAGAAGCAATACCTGAAAGGCCTTGCTCACAACCTGAAACCTGTTGTCCTTATGGGTGCAAACGGTCTGACCGAAGCCGTCCTGGCTGAGATCGAACTCGCGCTGGATCACCATGAACTGATCAAAGTAAAAGTCGCGGCTGAAGAGCGCGAGACCAAAGACTTGATCGTTGATGCGATCGTGCGTGAGACCAAAGCGGAGAAAGTTCAGGTGATCGGTAAGACCCTGGTGCTATACCGCCAGAGCGAAGAACGTAAAATCGAGCTTCCTCGCAAATAAAAAAGGCCGCCGATGCGGCCTTTTTTATACCGCTATCATGGCAAAATTGCCATGAATTGCCAGCAACCTTAACATTCCTTAACAATATCGCGGCCGAGCGCTATCAGAGATAGGCCACTTCAGCGATTTCAAACTCGCGCTGGCCACCCGGCGTGGTAATGGTGACTTCATCGTCCTGCATCTTACCAATCAGACCCCGGGCAATCGGCGAGTTCACTGAAATCCGACCCGCCTTGATATCCGCCTCATCGTCACCCACGATTTGATAGCGGATTTCTTCGTCGGTATTGACATCAATCAGAGTCACTGTGGTTCCGAAAATCACTTTGCCGGTGTTGGCCATTTTCGAGACATCAATCACCTGCGCAACAGAGAGTTTGTATTCAATGTCACGGATCTGAGCTTCACAGATCCCCTGCTCTTCGCGGGCAGCATGGTATTCAGCGTTCTCTTTCAAGTCTCCCAGCTCACGCGCTTCGCCAATGGCCTGAGAGATAATAGGACGACGCTTCATTAGTGCTTCCAGCTCTTCACGCAGCATTTTTTCGCCGCGTACTGTCATTGGAACCTTTTCCATAGCTTTACTCACCTCAATACCTGTTTCAGTGCTCAGCACTTTTTTAGGCAAAAAAAAGTTAGCCCAGCAGGGTTGCTGAACCAACGTCGTTAATCGGGATCAGTGTTCATTTTAAACAAAGATACGCCAGAGATCACCCCGGATCAGAGATCGGCGGCATAAAAGCATCTCTGTACAAGAACATGCTAAAAATTGATGCGTATCGAGTCACAAATCCATTCAATGTTACAAATTAATCGCGCTCTAAAAACTTCAAAACCATCTAAAGACAACTAAAACCCAGCTGGCAGCCAGAACTTTCCATCGATTCCCTAACCACCTGAAAGTAAGTGATATTCACCTTAAGAGCAGCACAAAACCGCCATTAAAAGAGTATTTTTCAGTTTTTTTTACTACCTCTGGCCAAAGCAGAACCAGTAAAAAGAACACCATGCATTTAGCATTCTCATGCATACAACTGATTCATTCCAAAAAGGATTTCTAAAAGGATTCGACAATGAATAAAAAAATGATTGCTCTGGCAGTAGCAGCGGCATCTCTTTCTACCGTCACCAACGCTGCCGAAGTTTACTCGGATGAAACTTCGAGCCTGGCTGTGGGCGGTCGCTTTGAAGCCCGTGCGCTGATGAAAGACACGGATACCAGCAGCAACAAAGTGACAGACCAAACCCGTGTGCGTGTCAACATCTCAGGTAAAACCGACATCACAGAGAGCATCTACGGTCTCGGCTTCTGGGAAGGCGAGTACAAAGACGGTGAAGACATCAACAACCGTCACCTGAACGCCGGGATCGGCGGCGACTTCGGGAAAGTCGTTTACGGTAAAACCAACGGCTCCCTGGGCGTGATCACTGACTTCACGGATATCATGGCCTACCACGGTAACGAAGCTGGGAATAAAATTGACGCGGGCGACCGTACCGGTAACAACCTGGCCTATGTCGGCTCATTTGACCTGGGCGGCAACAACCTGGTGCTGGGTGCCAACTACGTGTTTGACGGCGACAATGAAAACACAGCCGGTGAGTACGATGTCAACGGTTACTCTGCAAGTGCCATCTATGCGATGGAAATGGGTCTGGCCTTCGGTGCCGGTTACGGTGAGCAGGACGGCTACGGCGCGCTGAACACAGAAAAAGCCAAACAGGCTTTCGGGGCGATCTCTTACACCCTGGGCGATTTCTACGTTGCAGCTCTGTACCAGGATGCTGAAGATACCGTCGTAGACGATGTGCTGATCAAAGATTCGCAAGGCTACGAGTTCGCAGCTTCTTATACCCTGGGTAAAACCGTGTTTATCGCGACCTACAACTACCTGGAAGATAAAGACAACAACATCGACCTGCGTGACTCAATTGCCGTCGACGCGACGCACTACTTCAACAAGAACTTCCGCACCTACGCATCTTACAAGTTCAATAACCTGGACGAGAAAGATGTCGGCAAATCCGCGGCCTCTGACGAGTTCGTTCTGGGTGCCCGCTACGACTTCTAATCCTCCGGCAATTGCCTGAGACAAAGGCGTCCCTCTTTCAGGGGGACGCCTTTTTTCGATAAGATACCCCCCACATTTCCCCAACCAGATGCTGATCATGCTCCGTGCTTTGACGTTTTTTCTCAGCTTCCTGCTTTGTGCCGAGGCCTTAGCAACCCCCGTTTTCTCCCCCCGACAGGCGCTGAGCCTGCTCCCGGCCGGTCACGATGCCGCGCTGATCGTGGCCGATCCGGCCACGGGCGAGATCCTGTACTCCCAACGAGAACATCAGCTTCAGGCACCGGCCAGCACCCAAAAGCTGCTCACTGCCCTGGCGGCCAGGCTCTACCTGCCGGATAACTTTTATTTTACGACCGACCTGGAGCGCCGGGGAGACGACATCATTCTCCGTTTTAGCGGCGATCCCCTGCTCTCGCGCACCCAACTGGCCGACCTGCTCCGGCAGCTGAAACAGCACCAGCTCACCCGGATTGAAGGAGATATTTTGCTCAACGGCGCCGTGTTCGACGGCTATGAACAAGCGCCGGGCTGGCCCTGGGACATTCTGGGGGTCTGCTATAGCGCACCATCGAGCAGTATCTCGCTGGAGCACAACTGCGTGCAGGGCGCGCTCTACAGTAACCAGACACCGGGCGAGCTGACCCGAGTCAATGTGCCGCGCCATCAGCCGATCACCGTCAGCAGTGATGCCCGGGTCGTCACCCAGGCCGAGCAAGAAGCCAGCTATTGCGAGTTAAGCCTGATGACCGCCCCGGGTAACCGCTATCAGCTCAGCGGCTGCTTGCCGGAGCGCAAAAAACCGCTGCCGCTGAATTTTGCCGTTCAGGATACCGTTGACTACACGGCAGCAGTGATCCGGGATGAGCTCAAACGCGCCGGGATCCGCTTTCAGGGCCAAATCCGCCGGGACGATCAGGCCCGGGGAGAACGCCTCGCCAGCCATAGTTCAGAATCCCTTTCAACCTTACTTGAGGTCATGGTCAAGGACTCGGATAACCTCATTGCTGATAACCTGCTGAAAACGCTGGGCCGGATGTACTTCACCCAACCGGGCACCTTCGCCAACGGGGTCGCCGCCATGAAAGCGATCCTGACCGAGAAAGCCGGTCTCGACCTGAGCCAGGCTGTCTTGGTCGATGGCTCCGGCCTGTCGCGCAACAACCGCCTGACTGCGAGCCTGATAATGGAAGTGATCACTTACCTTTATCAGCATGACGAACAGTTAAACTTGCTCCGCACCCTGCCGGTCAGCGGCCAAAGCGGGACGTTGAAATATCGCCAGAGCATCCGCCACCAGCCGCTGGAAGGGCATATCCTCGCCAAAAGCGGCACATTGTTCGGCACCCATAACCTGACCGGGATCGTCACGACCCAATCCGGAAAGCATCTGCTGTTTGTCCAGCTGATCACCAATTATCACCCGCCTGAGCAGGACACCCCGGGCGTTGCGCCACCGATTGAGCAATTTGAGCGCCAGTTCTACCAGAGCCTCTACCGCAGCTATTAATAGCTCCCCTTGCCGCCCCGGGCTTCCCGGGCTTCCCGGGGCAAAGACATCACGCCTTCCCACCGGCATGGCACACTGACTTTCCTTCTGCCGGCAGCCCGGAAACACCAGACAAAAAAAGCCCGCACGAAGCGGGCTCTTTGTTTTTAGCATAATGCAGCCTTTCAGGGCACAGCCTTTCAAGACATGGCGTTAAGCCTGCTTGATCCGGGCATGCAGCTCCTGCACTGAAGTCACCTTGTTGCGGTCATCCGCAGACCAGGCCATGCAGGTTGCGAACGCTGCGTTCAGCGTCGTGGTGTAGTTCACCTTCTCTGCCAGCGCACCGCGACGCAGGACCTTCGAGTCCTCAATCGCCTGGCGGCCTTCTGCCGTGTTCACGATGTAGGTGTACTCGTTGTTCTTGATCCGATCCAGGATATGCGGACGGCCCTCGTGAACCTTGTTCACCAGACGCGGGTTGATCCCGGCTTCACCCAGAACCACCGCCGTGCCGTGAGTCGCATCCAGTTCGTAGCCTTGCTTCACCAGCTTCGACGCCAGGTCAACGACCCGTTGCTTGTCATTGCCGCGAACCGACAGCAGCGCACGGCCCTTGGCCTGCTTCTCTTTACCACAACCCAATTCCGCTTTGGCGAAGGCTTCGGCAAAGGTATCGCCCACACCCATCACCTCGCCAGTCGAGCGCATTTCAGGGCCCAACAGCGGGTCAACACCCGGGAATTTATTGAACGGCAGCACCACTTCCTTCACAGAGTAGTACGGTGGAATAATTTCCTTGGTAAAGCCCTGAGATTCCAGAGTCTGACCCGCCATCACGCGCGCAGCAATCTTAGCCAGCGGGGCGCCGGTTGCCTTGGAGACAAACGGGACGGTCCGCGCCGCACGTGGGTTGACTTCAATCAGGTACACTTCGTTGTCTTTCACCGCAAACTGGGTGTTCATCAGGCCGCGAACGCCCAGCTCAAACGCCAGTTTCTCAACCTGACGGCGCATTTCGTCCTGGATTTCCTGGCTCAGGGTGTAAGCCGGCAGCGAACATGCCGAGTCGCCGGAGTGAACGCCCGCCTGCTCGATGTGCTCCATGATCCCGCCAATCACCACACGCTCACCGTCGCAAATCGCGTCGACGTCAACTTCAGTGGCGTCATCGAGGAAGCGATCCAGCAGCACCGGCGATTCGTTCGACACGCTGACCGCTTCATTGAAGTAACGGCGCAGGTCGGCTTCGTCATACACGATTTCCATCGCCCGGCCACCCAAGACGTAAGATGGACGAACCACCAGCGGGAAGCCGATTTCTTTCGACTTCTCAACCGCTTGCTCCAGCGCCGTCACAGTCGCATTCTGCGGCTGTTTCAGGCCCAGACGCTCAACGGCAGCCTGGAAACGCTCACGGTCTTCCGCACGGTCAATCGCATCCGGGCTAGTCCCGATAATCGGCACACCCGCCGCTTCCAGGGCACGGGCCAGTTTCAGTGGCGTCTGACCACCGTACTGCACAATCACCCCTTTCGGCTGCTCAACACGAACAATTGACAGCACATCTTCCAGCGTCACCGGCTCGAAGTACAGGCGGTCTGACGTGTCGTAGTCAGTTGAAACCGTTTCCGGGTTACAGTTCACCATAATGGTCTCGTAACCGTCTTCACGCAGTGCCAGGGAGGCATGCACACAGCAGTAGTCAAACTCGATGCCCTGGCCAATACGGTTCGGACCGCCGCCCAAAACCATGATTTTGTCTTTGTCGGTTGGCTGTGCTTCACACTCGTCATCGTAGGATGAGTACATGTACGCGGTGTCTGAAGAGAACTCGGCGGCACAGGTATCCACACGCTTGTAGACCGGGTGAATATTGAACTGGTCACGCAGCTTGCGGATTTCAGTCTCAGCCACACCCAGAAGCTTCGCCAGACGCGCATCGGCAAAACCTTTACGCTTCAGCTTACGCAGCACGCTTTCATTCAGGCCGGCAAAGCCGCCTTCTTTCACGTCGTTCTCCAGCTTCACCAGCTCTTCGATTTGAACCAGGAACCAGCGGTCGATGTTGGTCAGGTTAAACACGCCATCCACAGACATGCCGGCACGGAAAGCATCGGCGATGTACCAAATCCGCTCTGCACCTGCATCTTTCAGCTCATGGCGGATTTTGGTCAGCGCATCCGGCGCATCCAGGTCGACCATTTCATCGAAACCGGTCGCACCCACTTCCAGGCCGCGCAGGGCTTTATGCAAGGATTCCTGCTGGTTACGGCCAATCGCCATCACCTCACCGACAGACTTCATCTGCGTGGTCAGACGGTCATTGGCGCCGGCAAATTTCTCGAAGTTGAAGCGCGGGATCTTGGTAACCACGTAGTCAATGGTCGGTTCGAACGAAGCCGGTGTTGCGCCACCGGTGATGTCGTTCATCAGCTCATCAAGGGTAAAGCCAATCGCCAGTTTCGCGGCAACTTTGGCAATCGGGAAACCAGTCGCTTTCGAGGCCAGCGCAGAAGAGCGCGAAACACGCGGGTTCATCTCGATGATCACCATGCGGCCATCTTTCGGGTTGATCCCGAATTGAACGTTTGAACCGCCGGTTTCCACGCCGATTTCGCGCAGAACCGCCAGCGAAGCATTACGCATCAGCTGGTATTCTTTATCCGTCAGGGTTTGCGCCGGAGCAACGGTGATAGAGTCGCCGGTGTGGATCCCCATGGCATCGAAGTTTTCGATTGAGCAGACGATGATGCAGTTGTCGTTTTTATCACGAACCACTTCCATCTCGTACTCTTTCCAGCCAATCAGCGACTCGTCAATCAGCAGCTCATTGGTTGGCGACAGGTCCAGACCACGGCGGCAGATTTCTTCGAATTCTTCTTTGTTATACGCAATACCGCCCCCGGTCCCCCCCATGGTAAACGACGGGCGGATAATGCATGGGAAGCCCACCATATCGAGCACTTTATAGGCATCTTCCATGGTTTTCGCGGTATCCGCGCGCGGACATTCCAGACCGATGGATTTCATCGCCGCATCGAAGCGCGAGCGGTCTTCTGCTTTATCAATCGCATCCGCTGTCGCACCAATCATCTCAACGCCGAACTCAGCCAGTACGCCGTGACGTTCCAGATCCAGCGCACAGTTCAGCGCAGTCTGGCCACCCATGGTCGGCAGCACGGCATCCGGACGCTCTTTCTCAATGATCTTGCGCACGACTTCCCAGTGAATCGGCTCAATGTAGGTTGCATCCGCCATTTCCGGGTCGGTCATGATGGTCGCCGGATTCGAGTTCACCAGAATGACGCGATAGCCTTCTTCACGAAGCGCTTTACACGCCTGAGCACCTGAGTAGTCGAACTCACATGCCTGGCCGATCACGATTGGGCCGGCACCCAGGATAAGAACACTTTTAATGTCAGTACGTTTTGGCATTGTTTACTACTCCGGCTTAGGCGCTGTGCTGTTTAATCAATTCGATAAAGTGGTCAAAAAGTGGTGCCGCGTCGTGCGGGCCAGGGCTGGCTTCCGGGTGGCCCTGGAAGCTGAACGCCGGCTTGTCGGTGCGGTGGATCCCCTGCAGCGAGCCGTCAAACAGCGATTTGTGCGTGGCACGCAGGTTTTCAGGCAGCGTCGCCTCGTCCGCCGCAAAGCCGTGGTTCTGGCTGGTGATCATCACCACATTGCGGTCCAGATCTTTCACCGGGTGGTTGGCGCCATGGTGGCCGAATTTCATTTTCACGGTTTGCGCACCACTGGCCAGAGCCAGAATTTGGTGCCCCAGACAGATACCGAAAATCGGCAAGCCCTTGTCCAGGAAAACTTTGGTCGCTTCAATCGCGTAGGTACACGGCGCCGGGTCACCCGGTCCGTTAGACAGGAATACGCCGTCCGGATTCATCGCCAGGACCTCTTCCGCCGGAGTTTGCGCCGGTACCACCGTCAGGCGACAGCCACGGTCAACCAGCATACGCAGGATATTGCGCTTGGCACCGAAGTCATAGGCGACAACATGATACGGCAGCTCGCTGTCGTCTTTTGCTTCCGGCAGGCCGCCGGTCAGGGTCCAGGAGCCCTGCTTCCACGGATAAACTTCAGCCGTCGTCACGACTTTCGCCAGATCCATGCCTTTCAGACCCGGGAAATCTTTCGCCTTCGCCAGCGCCAGGGCCTCATCCAGGTGATTGCCCGCCATGATGCAGCCATTTTGCGCCCCTTTCTCACGCAGCAGGCGCGTCAGTTTACGGGTATCAATGTCCGCGATGCCGACGATGTTTTGGGATTTGAGGTAATCAGAAAGGGATTGCTGACTACGGAAGTTGGAAGCGATGAGCGGGAGATCGCGAATGACCAGGCCTTGCGCGTGGATGGAGGAGGATTCTTCGTCTTCGGAAGTGGTTCCGGTATTGCCAATATGGGGGTAAGTGAGAGTCACAATCTGTTGAGAATAAGAGGGGTCGGTGAGGATTTCCTGATACCCCGTCATCGAGGTGTTAAAAACGACTTCACCAACAGCCGAACCATCTGCCCCGATGGACACGCCGTGGAACACTGTCCCATCTTCCAGGACTAACAGCGCTGATTTGCTCAAGACAACCTCCAGATACTTAGAATAATAAAAATGCAGCTAAAACAGATAAACTTGCAACTACCCATTCCATACAAAGTCAAAAAGCGAGTCAAGCTGATTTTTGACAAATTGCGCGCATTCTAGAGATCGCTATTGGATGTGTCAACAATACGGTAAAAATAAATGAATTTTTTAGCCATACCAGTGAAAACCTGACCCCTAACCCTGATAAATCACACTAAAGTCGTTTATCCGCAGCTCCAAATGGAAACGCAATTTCAGTTTAACGTTTGCCTAAAACACGCCCACAACAAACCCAATAAAGTCCATTTAAAATGGCAAAATCAACCCAGTTTAACCTACTTTTTACGACCAAAAACACGAAACACAACCCAGACAGACAAAAGCAATAGAAAACCAAAGTGTTCAACCCCAGATAAAACGCAACTTGATGCACGAGCATGTCCAGACGATAAAATTCACTATTTATGCAATTTAAGCCCGGAGGTGCATAATATTTATGAACTCGAAAAAAAAAACAGGGTGATGCGGCCATCGTCGATGGTCGCATCACCCTGTTGAAGAAAGAAGCAGAGCCGGAAGCAGGAGACGTGTTTACAACGTATCCAGTCCGAGAACATCCTGCATGGTATAGAAGCCCGGCTGCTTGTCATTGAGCCAAGCGGCCGCGCGAACGGCACCGTTGGCAAACGTCATCCGATCCGTCGCTTTATGGGTAATTTCAACCCGCTCGCCGATATCGGCAAACATCGCGGTGTGCTCCCCGACGATATCACCGGCACGAATAGTGGCAAAGCCGATTTCATCCCGGCTGCGCTCGCCGGTGATCCCTTCACGGGCATAAACCGCCACATCACTGAGCTTATTGCCCATCGCACCGGCAATTGCTTCGCCCATCCCGATCGCGGTCCCGGACGGAGCATCGACTTTGTAGCGATGGTGCGCTTCGATCACTTCGATATCACAATAATCGCCCATCACCTTGGCTGCTTTTTCCAGCAGCTTAAAGACCAGGTTCACCCCGACACTGTAGTTCGGTGCCATCACAACCGGCACCTGCTTGGCGGCTTCGTCGATCTGCTGACGTTCTTCATCGCTGAACCCCGTCGTCCCGATCACGATTTTCTTGCCGTGCTGGCGACAAAATTCCAGGTTTGCCAACGTCGCCACCGGAGCCGTAAAGTCAATCAGCACATCAAAATCATCTTTCGCCGCCGCCAGATCATCAACAATGGTGACCGACACGGGGCCAACCCCGGCCAGCTCTCCGGCATCGACGCCCACCAAAGACGAGCCGCTACGCTCTGTGGCTGCGCCCAATGTCGCCTGCTCCGAAAGATGTGTCGCCTTAAGCAACTGACGTCCCATGCGCCCTGCCGCGCCTGCAATCGCAATTCTGACCATTGCGTGAAGTCTCCCTGATCATCTGGATTAAGTGGTAGCCCACCAATGTAGCCTGTTGACCCGGATAAAAAAAGCCCCGGCTGCAGACCGGGGCTCTGAAAAAACTTCACTCGGGGCCATTAACCCACGTTTTTGACCTGCAGCTCGCGCGGCACTTCAAAGAACATGTTCTCTTCGCGGCCGGACAGCTCTTCGACTTCCGCGCCGCTGATCTCCTGGATCCGGGCAATAATCTGATTCACCAGCTCTTCCGGTGCTGAGGCACCGGCCGTGATCCCGACTTTCTGTTTGCCGTCAAACCAGACCGGCTGGACATCTTCCGGGCAATCGGTCAAATATCCCGGCGTCCCCAGTTTTTCTGCCAGCTCACGCAAGCGGTTCGAGTTAGAGGAGTTCTTCGAGCCGACCACGATCATCACATCGACAGTCTCGGCCATCTCACGCACGGCATCCTGACGGTTCTGGGTCGCATAGCAGATATCATCTTTACGCGGTCCCTGGATCTGCGGGAAAACTTCACGCAGTTTGTCGATCACATCGGCCGTCTCATCCACAGACAAGGTGGTCTGGCTGACATAGTGCAGGTTGGACGGATCTTTAACCACCAGCTTGTCAACATCGGCCGGGGTTTCCACCAGATACATGCCACCGGTGTCGCTGGCATACTGACCCATGGTGCCTTCCACTTCCGGGTGACCGGCGTGGCCGATCAGCACCACTTCCATATTACGGCGGCTGGCACGGGCAACTTCCATATGAACCTTGGTCACCAGCGGACAAGTGGCATCGAAGACCGTCAGCTGACGCGCCTTGGCTTCGTTGCGGACCGCCTGCGAAACACCGTGGGCTGAGAAGATCACGATGTTGTCATCCGGCACTTCGTGTAACTCTTCAACGAAGATCGCACCGCGTTGCTTCAGCCCTTCCACGACAAAGCGGTTGTGCACCACTTCATGGCGAACATAAATCGGCGGCTGATACAGCTCCAGTGCCCGTTCAACAATACTGATGGCACGGTCAACACCGGCACAGAACCCGCGTGGATTGGCTAGTAAGATTTTCATTGCTGATTGCTCTTAGTTCTCTATGGTCACGACTTCAACGTCGAACGTCACCCGTTGCCCGGCGAGCGGATGGTTGAAATCTACAGTTACGGAATCACCGGCAACGGCCGTGATCACACCCGGGATATCCTGCCCGTCCGGACCGGCAAAGGCAATAATATTGCCCACT
The DNA here is from genome assembly GCF_037389125.1 of Photobacterium sp. MCCC 1A19761. Classification (NCBI taxonomy): domain Bacteria; kingdom Pseudomonadati; phylum Pseudomonadota; class Gammaproteobacteria; order Vibrionales; family Vibrionaceae; genus Photobacterium; species Photobacterium sp. MCCC 1A19761. The sequence continues at coordinate 105,285 of NZ_JAZGTF010000017.1, read as the reverse complement.
TCCGCCGGGGCGTCCGTCCCGAACTTACGCAGATCGACATGGTGAATATTATCCGGGTTCGGCAAACCAAACGCATCTTCCGGCGCCAGTTCAAAGCTGCTTTTGTCCCCGGCTTTCAACCCCAGTAAGCACTGCTCAAAGTTGTCGGTCAGGCTGCCGTCACCCATGCGAAATTTTGCCGGTTTGCCCATGGCCTGGGTTGATTCTGCAACCGAACCATCTTCAAGCTTAATGGCAAAGTGCATCAGAACTTCACTGTTTTGTGTAATCACCGACATGTAGGGTCCTTAACTTCTGGTATTGGATGGCACACGCCGCTCCGAAACTCGGGATAACCTGAGCCCGGACAGCCGGGGCCTGTATAATTAGCGCCCATTTAACAACAAAGCGCCGCCCGTATCAACGGACAGCGCTCAGGGTTATCGTCTCTGACTGAGATTAGTGGTTCGCAGGTTGTTTCTTTTTATCGGCCAGGAAGCCTTCCAAAATAATCAAACCAGCCCCGAGGCAAATCGCCATATCCGCAATATTAAATGCCGGCCAGTGGTGCTTCCCGACATAAAAATCAAGGAAGTCCACGACAAAGCCGTGATAAAGCCGATCGGACAAATTGCCCAGTGCACCACCGATAATCAGGGCATACGCGCTGTTGGCCAATTTGTGTGAGGCCGGCGCGCGACGCATCCAGAATACCAGCAAGCTACAAACCCCTAATGCGATTGCCGTAAACAACCAGCGTTGCCAGCCACCGGCATCACTCAGGAAGCTAAATGCCGCACCGTAATTATGAACATACAGCAGGTTGAAAAACGGCAGCAGTTCAATCCGGTTCGGCCAGCCATACTCCATGGTGTTCATCACCAGCAGCTTGCTGCCAATATCGACAAGGTAGACCAGAGCCGCCAGCCACAGCCAGCGCACGCCAGAATCCTTCCATGATAATTTCTGTTTCGGCGATAAATCAGTCATTAGGCAAACTTACGCTCTTCTCCGTCACCGTCGACGTTGCTCACACAGCGGCCACAGATCGATTCGTGGCCTGCGATGGCACCGACATCGGCAACATGGTGCCAACAACGATCACACTTCTCAGCCTCAGACGCGGCAACCGCAACAAACAGACCTTCCAGTTCCGTTGCTTGCGCCCCTGCTGGCTGGCTCTCGGCAACCACCACTTCCGCTTTCGAGGTCAGCAGGACGAAACGCAGCTCATCTTCCAGCTGGTTCAGCTTCGCAGCCAGCGCCGGGTTAGCGAACAGGGTCACTTCAGCCTGGAGCGCACCACCAATGATTTTTTCGTTCCGGGCTGATTCCAGCAGTTTGTTCACCGCACCACGAACCTGCTGGATCTCAGTCCAGAATTCGTTGTTCAGTGCTTCGCCGTCCGCCAGACCAAACAGGCCTTCGAACCACTCACCAGTGAAGACAAACTTCTCGCGCGACTCACCGTTGCCCTGCGCAGCTGGCATCTCGTTCCAGATTTCGTCGGCAGTGAACGACATGATCGGTGCCATCCAGCGAACCATCGCTTCGATGATGTAGAACAGTGCCGTCTGACAGCTGCGCTGCGCGTGGCCGCCAAGTTTTGCTGTGTACTGACGGTCTTTGATCACATCCAGATAGAAAGAGCCCATCTCGATAGAACAGAAGTGCATCAGACGCTGTGTTACCGCGTGCAGGTTATATTCATCATAGGCTTTGATGATGTCAGCCTGCGCCGCTTTCGCCCGACCCACAGCCCAACGATCCAGTGCCACCATGTCTTCCGCCGCCACACAATCGGTCGCAGGGTTAAAACCACTCAGGTTCGCCAGGAAGAAACGTGCGGTGTTACGGATACGACGGTACGCATCAGCAGAACGCTTCAGAATTTCATCAGAAACGGCAACTTCGCCAGTGTAATCGGTCGATGCAACCCACAGGCGCAGGATGTCAGCACCCAGCTTATTGGTCACATCTTTTGGCGCAACGACGTTACCGATAGATTTTGACATCTTACGGCCCTGGCCATCCACCACGAAACCGTGGGTCAGCACTTGTCGGTACGGCGCTTTGCCTTTCATCGCGACCGATGAGATCAGTGACGACTGGAACCAACCACGGTGCTGGTCAGAGCCTTCCAGGTACAGATCGGCGCTGTGGCCGTTATACTCTTCGCGGCTGTCGACCACAGAGAAGTGCGTCACACCGGAGTCAAACCAGACATCCAGTGTATCCAGCACTTTTTCGTAGTTCGCGGCATCTTCAGCGCCCATCAGCTCGGCCGGATCCAGATCCCACCATGCCTGAATGCCTTTCTGCTCAACCAGTTGAGCAACTTTCTCAATCAGTTCAGCGGTGTTCGGATGCAGTTCCTGCGTCTCTTTGTGAACGAACAGGGCAATTGGCACACCCCAGGTACGCTGACGGGAGATACACCACTCCGGACGACCTTCAACCATCGACTCGATACGGCTTTGACCCCACTCCGGCATCCACTGAACGCCTTTGATCTCTTCCAGCGCTTTGGCACGCAGACCGGCCTGATCCATCGACACAAACCACTGCGGCGTGGCACGGAAGATGATCGGCGTTTTGTGGCGCCAGCAGTGCGGGTAGCTGTGCTCGTAAGCATGGTGGTGCAGCAGCGCGCCGTGCTCTTTCAGCACTTCAACCACAGCATCGTTGGCTTTGAACACATGCTGACCGGCAAACAGCTCGGTATCCGGCAGATAAACGCCGTTGCTGCCGACCGGGTTGGCGACTTCCAGACCGTACTTCTGGCCCACCACGAAGTCTTCCTGACCGTGGCCAGGGGCGGTGTGAACACAGCCGGTACCCGACTCGGTGGTCACGTGATCGCCCAGGATCACCGGAACATCAAAGCTGTAGAACGGGTGATGGAAACGCAGCAGATCCAGATCAGCCCCTTTACAGAAGCCCAGGTTATGGTAGTGCTCAACACCGGCACGGGCCATCACATCACTTGCCAGCTCGGCAGCGACGATCAGACGCTCAGGGTGCTCGCCTTCCGTTTGGATCAGCACATATTCCAGATCATCACGCACGGCAACGGCACGGTTGGCCGGCAACGTCCAAGGCGTGGTGGTCCAGATCACGATAGAGACATGACCCTGGCCCTGATGGCCTTCGGCGCAGCTGAACTTAGCAACCACGGCAGCTTCGTCCGCAGCTTTGAATTTCACGTCAATCGACGGCGACATTTTGTCTTTATATTCAACTTCGGCTTCTGCCAGTGCAGAGCCACAGTCAGTACACCAGTGGACCGGCTTAAAGCCTTTGAGCAGGTGGCCCTGATCGGCAATTTTGCCCAGCGAGCGAATGATGTTCGCTTCGGTTGCAAAATCCATGGTGCGGTATGGCTTGTCCCACTGACCCAGCACGCCCAGACGGATAAAGCTCTCTTTCTGGCCTTCCACCTGACCTGCCGCATAGGCACGGCATTTTTCACGGAACTCCGCCGCGGTCACTTTCTGACCCGGCTTACCGACTTTCTTCTCGACCATCAGTTCGATCGGCAGACCGTGGCAGTCCCAGCCAGGAATGTAAGGCGCGTCATAGCCCGACAACGTCTTCGACTTAATAATGATGTCTTTAAGAATCTTATTCAGTGCGTGACCAATGTGAATATCACCGTTGGCGTATGGCGGGCCGTCGTGTAATACAAAGGATTTCTTACCCTTTTTGGCTTTACGGATTTCACCGTAAAGATCTTCATCATACCAACGCTTAAGCATCGCAGGTTCGCGATTCGCAAGATTGCCTCGCATCGGAAACCCTGTTTCAGGCAGGTTCAGGGTATCTTTATAGTCGCTCATTGATTCTCGATTCCGTTACTTGGGCGAAGTGGGACATTTTTACGCTCAGACAGCCACACCCGCGCTGTTTGAGCATCACGCTCTATTTGCGCTTTAAGCGCATCGAATGATTCGAATTTTATTTCGTCACGCAGCTTATGATGCAGCACGACCTCAATCTGATGCCCGTAGAGATCAGACTGAAAATCAAACAGGTGTACTTCCAGCTGTTGCCGGACACCATTGACGGTCGGTCGGCGGCCGACATTGGCAACCCCGGGAACCGGTTCGCCGTTAACGCCATACACCTCAACCGCATACACCCCGGAGACCGGAGACACCCGGCGCTTCAACGGGACATTGGCGGTCGGGAAACCGATCGTCCGGCCAAGTTTCCGGCCATGGGACACCCGTCCGCTGATACTATACGGACGCCCCAGCAGGGACTCAGCCAAGGGCAAATTATCATTTGCCAGGGCTTCACGGATCGCGGTACTGCTCACCCGTTGTGCCGAAACACAAAAGCTGTGGGTACTGACCACCGTAAACCCAAATTCCTTGCCGGCCGCAACCAAGGTTGCGAAATCGCCGCGCCGGCCCTGGCCGAAGCGGAAATCATCACCGACAACCAAAAACTTAACACCCAATTGCTCAACCAACAAGCGACGAACAAAGTCATGCGCCGACATGTCGGCAAAACGGCGGTTAAAGTTCACGCACAGCAGGCGATCAACGCCGACCTGCTTGAGTTGCAGATATTTATCACGAAAGCGCGTCAGTCTGGCCGGTGCATTTTCTCCGGCGAACAGTTCCATCGGCTGCGGCTCAAAGCTCATCACCGTCGCCGGCAGACCCAACGTCTGTGCCTTGGCCAGCACCTGACGTAACACTGCCTGATGACCCAGATGAACCCCATCAAAGTTACCGATCGTCAACACGCAACCGTGATGCTCCGGCTTGATGTTATGTATGCCTCGGATTAATTCCATGTGCCGATTTCATGTTCGCAGAGTGAAAAACTGACGGATTATATACTACTCTGTGTCCATCGTACCAATTTGAATCATTTTCTGATGTTTTCGCCGCTTCAATCAAGGCTCGGGGCAACCTCTTCTTCCACCTTCAGATGATGCAGACGAAGCCCCAGCAGCACCACGGTCACCAAATACGTCCCGGCACCGAGACCAATGGTAGCCGCCAGCCACAGCACCCGCTCCGACAGTGACCAGTCCAGCCATTGGGCCATCGGCGGGCAGAACCACAGCAGTACCGCGACCATTGCCGCACCGGCAACCGCGAGCCGGCCGACAAACCACAGGGTCGCCGACGTCAGTCGGTACACTTCGGCATGATGCAGGCCGCGATAGAGCAACGCCGCATTGACCAGCGCTGACAGCGCCGTGGCCATCGCCAGGCCGACATAACCGTAGAAATAAGCAAAAATAGCATTGAAGACCATGTTACTGATCATCGCAATGATGCCGAAACGAACCGGGGTCTTGGTATCCTGACGGGCATAGTAGCCCGGGGCCAGCACCTTGATCAGCATGAAGTTCAACAGCCCCGAAGCATAGGCCAGCAGCGACAGGGAGGCCTGCTCGACATCCGTCGGCGAGAATTCTCCCCGCATAAACAGCACCATCAGCATCGGCTTGGCCAGGACCATCAACCCGAGCATCGCCGGCAAGCCGAGCAGCAACACCATCCGCACCCCCCAGTCCATCGTCTGGGCGAAATGCTCACGGCTCTGATCCACATGCTTGCGGGACAAGGTCGGCAGGATCACGGTGGCAATGGCAATGCCGAACAGGCCGAGCGGAAACTCCAGCAAGCGGTCCGAGTAGTAAAGCCAGCTGATCGAGCCGGTCGCCAGGAAGCTGGCAATAAAGGTGTCAAACAGCAAGTTGATCTGGCTGACCGATACGCCGAACAGGGCCGGGATCATCAGAGTGCGGATCTTGACTACGCCCGGATCCCGCCAGCCCCACTTCGGCCTGACCAGCATTCCGGCGCGATACAGAAACGGCAACTGGAACAGAAACTGGATTAACCCGCCAAGGAACACCCCAATCGCCAGCCCGATTTCCGGTTGCGCCAGCTGAGGCGACAGGAACCAGGCACAGCCAATGATTGCCACATTCAGAAACACCGGGGTAAAGGAAGACACCGCGAATTTCCCCAACGTATTGAGGATCGCACCGGAGAGTGCCACAAAAGTGATAAACCACAAATACGGGAAGGTGATCTTCAGCAGCAGGGAAGCCAGCTCAAACTTCGGTGCCGCCGGGCCACCCTGGAGCCAGTCGACAAACCAGCCGGCCCCAAACAGGGCGGTGACCACGCCGGAGCACAACACCCCCAGCAGTGTCACCACCGTAACGATCCCGCCCAGAGTCCCGGAGGCCCGGGCGATCAACTGGCGGGTTTGGTCCAGATCGCCGCCGGCATGAGATTCCGTCAACACCGGAACAAATGCCTGGGAGAAGGCCCCTTCGGCAAACAACCGGCGTAGAAAATTCGGAATTTTATTGGCAAAGAAGAAGACATCAGCGGCAGCCCCCGCCCCCATCAGGTTGGCAACCACGACATCACGCACCAAACCCAGCACTCGGGAGACCAGTGTCATGGTGCTGACAATCATCCCGGAGCGCAATAGACGCTTGCTCACAAAAAAAACCTCACAAAGATAGCCCAGAAAGGTGACTTATAGGGCGAAAAGCTGGTAAAATCTGCCGCCATATTAACCGTGTTCATCCGCAAGTGCCAATTCTGTTGGCCCGGCGGATATTTGCACAAATCATTTGACAATCTCTGGTTTTGCGGGCATAGTCCTCGGCCTTAAATTGTCACCATACCAAGAATTTGGGAGTTACACCCTTGGCAAATATCAAATCTGCTAAGAAACGTGCTATCACTTCTGAGAAACGTCGCCAGCACAACGCTAGCCGTCGTTCTATGATGCGCACTTTCTTCAAAAAAGTTATCGCTGCAATCGAAGCTGGCAACAAAGAAGCTGCTACTCAAGCTTTTGCTGAAATGCAACCTGTTATGGACCGCATGGCGACTAAAGGCCTGGTTCACAAGAACAAGGCTGCACGTCACAAGGCTCGCCTGGCTGCGAAAATCAAAGCTCTGTAAGAGTTGTGATTTGCTAGCATGAAAAAACCGGCTCTCGAGCCGGTTTTTTTGTTGCTGTTTTCGGAGTTTCCGGTGCTGAACTAAACGTTGCAATACATCTTGTGCAGCAACTCAATCATGGCCCGAACCTCATCACTTTTCAGTCGGTAATACACTGTCTGCGCCACTTTGCGGGTATCAACCAGCCCGTCACGACGCAACCATGCCAAATGCTGAGAGAGTGCAGACTGGCTCAGTCCCAGCTTTTCACTCATCATCCCAACCGACATTTCGCCTTCCAGCAAATAGCACAGAATAAACAAACGTCTTTCATTTGCCATGGCTTTCAGTAACGCTACGGCTTTGGGCGCATTTTGCTCCATTTGCTGTAGTTCCATACTGCCACCATTATTTAAATTAAGATAATGCTAATATACTTAATTCGAGCAGGGTTTTCTAGCCGCAAATGTTGGTTTTTTGTGCCGGCGACCGTCCAGGTGCAACATTAACGGAACAATTTCCTAAAATCTGCCTCGCAGATCTTCTTCACCGCCGGGTGCATGATCATCCGCTCGGCAAAAATCACGTAATACTCCTCCTTGATTTCCCGCACCCGCTTGACCTCCTGAATGTGGTGGGAGCCTTCAATTTCCGAAGCATAGATAGACGGCGCGACAAACATGGAGCGGTGATACGAGCCAAAGGCCTTCATTAGCGCTGCATCATCAAACTCGCCGAGAATGTTCGGCGTGATCCCCTGCTGATCGAACCACTGGTGTAATTTCCGCCCCATCGCGGTCCGGCGTCCCGGCACCAACAACTTATAATCTTCGATACAGGCCGGAAAGTTCAGGGCTTTGGTTGGGGACGAGCAAAAAAAGCTCATGCTCGACTCGCCCAGCTTCTTACTATACAGCCCCGGGCTTTGCGTCGAATCGACCGGACAGTCGGACAGGATCATATCGAGCTTGTGCTGTGACAGCTGCTCCAGCAGCATTTCATGCGTGGATTCATAACAGCGCAGGTGGATCCGCTCATCCTCAGGGATCCCTTCCAGCAGGACCTTGCTAACCAGGCGTTTTGACAGGGCATCTGCGACCCCAACCTCCAGCAGCTGATTCTCCCGCTGGGTATAGTTGACGATATCGAGCATCTCATAACTGAGATCAAACATCTTATCGGCGTACTTAAACACCAGCTGCCCCAACTCGGTCGGCTCGATGTTGCGGCCAACCCGTTTGGTCAGCTTGCCTTTGAGCCGCTCCTCCAGCGCCCGGATCTGACCGGTGACCGTTTGCGGCGCCAGAAACAGCGCATCCGCTGCTTTAGTCACCGACCCTTGTTTGCAGACCATCCAGAAGTAATAGAGGTGGTTGTAATTAAGATGAGACATGTCGCCGTTACGAATCCAATAAAAAACCCCAGAGCCGCAGCTTACGCTGAGCCTCCGGGGTCTTCAATAGCCTGGGTCAAGGATTCTCCGAAACCTGAGTGGTTAATTGGTCGAAGTTTCCGACATTGTCTCCAGATTGACCGATTTGCGGTAACGCTCGCCAACACGCTGTTCCAGGGCACGGGAGCGAAAATTATCTTCCTGCTTCATCATTGCTGCAGTCTCAACACTCGCCTTACCCTGGCTCACACCTGCCAGATAAGCCTGGCAAATTTCCGTATCCTTATTGTGGGTGGTACAGCTCTCATAATCCGGAGCCGCCATCGCCGCTGACGATACCAACAATGCAACGCTCAGAAGATAACGCATATTATGCCTCCGCTTTTGGCAAAGACCGACTCAACATGGCATAACCGATCACAGCCGAGACGGTGGAACCTAACAGAATACCCAAGCGCGAATAGGTGCTGAAATCTTCCGAAGCACCCACAAACGCCAGGGATGAAATAAAGATCGACATGGTAAATCCAATCCCGCACAGCACTGAGACCGCAAAGATGTGGCGGAACCCGATACCGTCAGGCAGTTTCGCAATCCCGCTCTTCACCGCCAGGTAGCTGGCACTGAAGATCCCAAGCGGCTTACCGATAAACAGGCCCAGGGCAATCCCCAGCGGCAGCATCGAGGTCAGTCCAGCCAGTGAAACGCCTTCCAGCGAGATCCCGGCATTGGCAAATGCGAACAACGGCAGAATAAAGAACGCAACAGACGGATGCAGGGCATGCTCAAGATGCTTCAGCGGCGAATGCTGTTTGCCATCTTCCGATGCCTCACCGGAGAGCGGAATCGCAAAACCAAGGACCACACCGGCCAGGGTCGCATGAACCCCGGACTTCAGCACGCTGATCCACAGCACCGCACCCACCACCAGATACCAGGAAAGCTTGGTGACATTTTTTGCGTTCATCACGAACAGGGCTGCCGTGGCAGCAAAGGCAACCGCCAGAGCCATGGTCGATAGATCGCTGCTGTAGAACAGAGCAATAATGACAATCACACCCAGGTCATCAATAATGGCCAGCGCCAGCAGGAACACCTTCAGCGAAACCGGCACCCGGTTCCCCAACAAGGCCATGATCCCCAGGGCAAATGCGATATCCGTCGCCGCCGGGATCGCCCAACCTTTGATGGCCAGCGGATCAGCCGCATTAAACGCCACATAAACCAGCGCCGGCGCCAGCATACCGCCCAGCGCAGCAATGGCCGGGAAAATCGCTTTTTCTTTCGTATTCAATGCACCTTCAATCAGCTCTCGCTTGACTTCGAGGCCAATCAGCAAGAAGAAGATAGCCATCAGACCATCGTTGATCCAATGCGACACAGAAAGCCCGGCGACATAGGTATGCAGTGCGCCGTTATACAGAGGCTCCAGAGGCGAGTTAGCAATTATCATTGCAATCGCGGCGGCAATGATCAGGATAATCCCGCCGGCAGACTCTAATTTGAGAAATTTACGAATTGCATCGGTCATCGACCGTCACTCCTTAGCATGAAACAAATGTCACAATGAATGTGTAAAAATAGTTTAGACGTCAGCGTCCTACTCTGAAAAATCGTTTGTTTAGAGATAAGACCTCGAAAAAACCGAGGTATTAAATGGAATACAAAGCAATATTCCGCATAATTGATGGCTGGCGCCAAAATTGGCTTTATGAATTACTATGAAAACACTCAATAGAGACAAGAGTGCACTGGCTTTGACCGGAAATAGAGCAAAAAACGCCATCTTTCCCCAAGTGATAAATGACTAACTAAGTATCTATAAAACATAGAATTAATCTGAAACGTATAGACGCCGTTACATTTTTAACCGTCTTAACTGGTCACAAAACAACCACAGATTTCCGTTGTTGTCAGAAATGTCATATTTCTGAAATATTCGATCTCTACCATCGCCCGCAGATTTCACTTTAATGAAACCCAAACGACATACTCTTGTCATGGAGAAATGATTATGACTACCCAAGCCACTACTGCTGAACAGATGAGCAGCTCTATGCGTTGGGTCCGCTGGGCTAATCTGGCGTTCATGCTTTACATACTACTGGTTGCTGTGTCTATGGTGAGCAGCGGCTTTAAATGGTCAGTAGGCGAACAAGCCAAAACCCTGTTTGAATTCGCGTCCCACCCGATTGCCGGCCTGATGATCGGCCTGGTGGCAACGTCTCTGATTCAATCCTCCAGCACGGTTACTTCCATTATTGTCGGCCTGGTCGCCGGGGGCCTGCCTGTAGAGACCGCCATTCCAATGGTGATGGGGGCCAATATCGGCACCACGGTGACCAATACCCTGGTCAGCCTGGGCCACGCCCGCTGCAAAGATGAGTTCCGCCGCGCGTTTGCCAGTGCCACTGTTCATGACTTCTTTAACCTGCTGGCTGTTGCGATTTTCCTGCCGCTGGAGATGATGTTCGGGATCCTCAATAAAGTATCAACCTGGCTGGTGACGCCGCTGATGGATGCCGGCAATATGAGCCTCAAGGGCATGAACTTCATGAAGGTGCTGACCAAGCCTGCAGTTGCTGCGGTCAAAGGTCCACTGGAAGCCCTGGGCAACATGGGTGGCGTGGTGATGATCGTCATCGGTATTGCCTTAATCTTCCTGGCCATTACAGTAATGGGCAAACTGATGCGTAGCCTGATGGTCGGCCGTGCCCGCGAAATTCTGAAAAGCGCCATTGGTCGCGGTCCGATCCACGGCATTGCCTCTGGCACCGTGGTAACGGTTCTGGTTCAGTCGTCATCAACCACCACCAGCCTGATGGTGCCACTGGTTGGGACCGGCGTTCTGAAAGTCCGTGATGTCTACCCGTTCACTCTGGGTGCCAACATCGGAACCTGTATCACCGCCCTGCTGGCCGCGACGGCAATCTCCGGCGAGAACGCCATCTTTGCGCTGCAAATCGCCCTGGTGCACCTGTCGTTTAACGTCCTGGCTACCCTGCTGATTTATGGCGTACCGTTCCTGCGCGAACTCCCGCTGAAGGCTGCGTTCTCCCTAAGCGACCTGGCCAGCCGTAACAAAGCCGCAGTTGCTGCCTACCTGGGTCTGGTCTTTATCGCGATTCCGGGCTCTATCCTGGCCTTTACGGCCTAACGACTCCCCGGCAGTCGCCCATGAAAAAGCCCCGCAATTGCGGGGCTTTTGTCGTTTTGGGGCCGGTGCGATAACCTCAAGCTTATCGCGGCCCAGAGCTATGCTTAGACCCGAATATGCTTAAGGCCAAGAACGAATGCTCTTAGATCGAAAACAAATGCTTAGACCGAAAACGGATACTTGATCGGCTCGTGGTGCTGATAGCCCGTGACTTCAAAATCATCCAGTGTCACCCAGGTTTCAAGATCGTCAAGCGAGCGAATATCCGGATTGATTTTCAGCTGTGGTGACGGGAACGGCTCACGCTTGAGCTGTACATCCCGCATCAGCGGCAGCTGATCCTCATAAATGTGCGCGTTAATGATCTTGTGATAAGCCTGCCCCGGCTTGTGGCCCGTGATTTGCGCCATCAGCGCCAGCAGCGTAAAGACCTGAACCTGATTGAAGTTCAGCCCCAGCGGGACATCACAGGAGCGCTGATAGCTGGTGAGATGAAGCGTATCCCCCAGCAGGGAGAAGGTATGAGTGTGCATGCACGGGCGCAGACAACCGCGATCAAACTCGCCCGGGTTATAAAACGTCAGGATTTCCCCGCGGTCATCGATGCCACGGCTGAGATCGTCGACGATTTTTCGCAGCTGATCGACCGTCGAGCCGTCCGGCTTCTGCCAGCGACGCCCCTGGACCCCGTATACCCGGCCCATGTCATCCTCACCTTGCCGGTGCGGGTTATTCAGCCAGGCTTCATTCTCGTTGGCGTTGGCATTCCAGGTGTTACAGCCAATCGCGCGAAACTGCGCGGCGCTGTCGTAGCCGCGCAGATAGCCCAGCAGCTCGGCAATCGCGGCCTTCCAGAAACTTTTGCGCGTAGTGATCAACGGAAACTGGTTGTTCGCGACATCATAGCTCAAATCGGCATTCACCACCGTCAGACAACGCTTCCCGGTCCGTTCATTTTCAACCCATACGCCGTCATCAACAATGCGCTGACAGAGCGCTAAATACTGCTTCATTTTCCCACCCGTTGTTCGTTGAGCCGTACCGCAGCGGTACACTGTTGGCTCAATTTTATCAGAATGAACGAAAACAGGCAGCCGAAAGGCTGCCTGTGGTCAATCGCTTGCTTCCCCGGGGTTACCGGAGTTTTCACGGCTTATGCCGTTTTGTTGCGTGGCTGAAACTTATACGCCCACAGCATCAGCAACAGACCGCCGATTACCATCGGCAGCGACAGGATCTGGCCCATGCTGATCCAGCCGCCAAACAGCCCCAGGTGTGCATCCGGTTCGCGGAAATACTCGACAATAAAGCGGAAGCTGCCGTAGCCGAGCAGGAACAGACCGGAAACCGCCCCGGCCGGACGCGGCTTGCGAATAAAGATATTGAGGATGAACAACAGCACCAGACCTTCGAGGAAGAACTCATACAGCTGCGACGGGTGGCGCGGCAACGGTCCGCCGGTCGGGAACACCATGGCCCACGGCACGTCCGTGGTCCGTCCCCACAGTTCACCGTTGATGAAGTTGCCGAGCCGGCCAACCCCGAGACCAAAAGGCACCAGCGGCGCGACAAAATCAGCCACATTGAAAAAGGTCCGCCCCTGCTTGTGGGCATACCAGAACATCGCCGTGATCACCCCGAGCAACCCACCGTGGAACGACATGCCGCCGGTCCAGACTTTGAACAAATACAGCGGATCGGCCAGGAACAGGTCGAAGTTATAAAACAGGACATAGCCAATGCGCCCGCCCAGCACCACGCCAAGGAACCCGGCGAACAACAAGTCGCTGACCTGCTCGCGGGTCCAGCCACTACCCGGCTTATCTGCCCGGCGATTGGCCAGCCACATGGCGAACAAGAATCCCAGCAAGTACATCAGGCCATACCAGCGCACCGCCAGCGGGCCGAGTTCAATGACCACCGGGTCAATATTCGGAAACGTTAAATAACCTTGGCTCATTCAATCAATCTCAGTCAATCAGGCACCCGCCGGATGGCGGATGGCCCGTTCAATCATTATCCCAAAAACATCTTGATACTGATACACAGCAAAAAGACCGCAAAAATTTTCTTCAGCGTGGCCGTCGGTAGCTGGCTCACCAAAGCAGCCCCATAACGGGTAGTCACCATGGAGGTGATCACAATACCGGCCAGGGCCGGCAAATACACATAGCCGAGGCTCAGACTCGGCAGCGCCTCATCGCCGACACCGGCAGCAATAAACCCGACCATGCCGGCGACCGCAATCAGGGCGCCGGACAGGGACGCACTGCCAATGGCCCGCCGCATTTCGACCCCATGCGCACTCAGGTAAGGCACCGTCAGCGAGCCGCCACCAATCCCGGCCAAGCTGGAGACAACGCCAATCATCCCGCCACTACACACGGTCGCCAGCCGACCGGGCAGCGGACGCGGACTGGTCACGCGCATCGACATCAGCATCTGCAACGCTAACAGCAGTACAATCACCGCAAATATTTTCGGTAACAAGGCCGTCGGCACCAGTTCGGCAATCACACTACCGCATCCCCCGCCAACAATCACCCCGGGTGCCAGACTTTTCACGATCGTAAAGTCGACATTCCCCAGGCGAAGATGATTCCGCGCTGATGCGCCGGAAGTCAGCACAATACTGGCCAGCGATGTGGCCAGGGCAATATGCATCACCAGGCCCGCATCAATTCCCGCCTGCGGCAACAGCCAGACCAGCGCCGGCACAACCACCAGACCACCGCCAATTCCCAGTAACCCGGCCAGCAGGCCAACACAGCCGCCTAACCCCAAACACATGGCAAACAGCCACAAGGTACTCTCTGTCATCTCTTTCTTCTACTTACCTGCGCGGATAAAACCGCCTAAACCTTGGGCATCAACGAAGGCGGTAATTTTATCCCGCACTTCATTGCCAAACGTCGCCTGCAACGCAAACTGACTGAGCTGCTCCATGTCCTGAACGGAGATATGGCGCAATAAATATTTGATCCGGGCGACGTTGCGGGTATTCATACTCAGGGAACGATAACCCATTCCCACCAGCAGCAACGCACCAATCGGGTCCCCGGCTAATTCACCACAAACGCTGACCGGCATCCCCATAGCCTCGGCAGTTTCTTCAATCTGCTTGAGGGCATGCAACACCGCCGGATGCAACGCATCATAGACACTGGCAACCCGGGCATTGTTCCGATCCACCGCCAGTAAATACTGCGTTAAGTCATTACTACCGACGGAGATAAAATCAACCTTGCCGCGCAGCGCTCGGAGTTGATACAAAATCGACGGCACCTCGATCATGATCCCGAGCCGCGGCCGCTTCAGGGTTTGCCCTTGTGCCTGGGCGTACTTGGCGACTTCCTGATACGCCCTGTCGATCAAGGCCTTGGAATCATCGAGCTCGGCGATGCCGGAAATCATCGGCAACAGGATATCCATGTTGTCCAGGCCAATGCTGGCTTTGAGCATGGCCCGCACCTGGATCAGGAAGATTTCCGGATGATCCAGGGTAAAGCGGATCCCCCGCCAGCCGAGAAACGGATTATCTTCTTCAATGGTCAGGTAAGGCAGCGGCTTATCTCCCCCCACATCCAGGGTCCGCATCACTACCTGTTTATCACGGTAAGTCGACAGAATTGAGCGATACTGGGCCGTCTGCTCTTCTTCCGACGGGAAACTGCGCTGAAGCAGGAACGGGACTTCCGTCCGGTACAGGCCCACCCCGTCAACACCCTCGTTAACGGCGATACTGGTATCGGCACTGAGGCCGGCATTGAGATGAATATAAACGCGCTGTTGATCCTGAGTGTAGGTGGCTTTCCCCAACTCCAGCTCGACCCGTGCCGACAACTCGTCCTCTTCACGCATCAGGCGCCGGTATTCGGTCAGGACATGACGGTCCGGATTAACCAGCAAGTCGCCGCGATAACCATCGACGATCACCTGGCGGCCATGGACCAGTTCCGGGACAAAATCCACCCCCATAACGGCAGGGATCCCCAGCGCGCGCGACAGGATTGCCGCATGGGAGTTGGCCGCGCCTTCCTGGGCCACCACCGCGGCCAGCTTGTCACGCGGGACGCTGGCCAGCATCGCCGCCGTCAGCTCCCGGGTCAGCAGCACAACCGGCTCGTCCCAGTCGCGCTCATGCACTTCACTGTTATAAAGGAAGAACAACAAGCGCTGGCCCAGCTCACGAATATCCTGCGCTCGCTCTTTGAGGTAATCGTCCTTCATATTGGCAAAACGATCGGAATAGGCTTCCACCACCTGGCGGATCGCCCACTCGGCCATATCCCGGCTGGCCACTCGGGCAAACAAATCCTTGCGCAGCATCGGATCATTGAGCAGATGGCTGAACAAATCGAAAATCGCCAGCGTCTCTTTATGCAGCTCGCTGTCAAAACGCTTGCGCAGACGGCGAAACTCGGCACTGGCCAATTCGATGGCGATACTCAGCCGCTCTTGTTCGGCTTCGATATCCAGGCAGGACGCGGGCAGGACATGATCCAACCGCGGCTGGTTGTCATCCCACCAGGCATTGGCGACAGCCACCCCGCTTGAGGCTGCTGAGCCGATCAAGTGCAGCCCGTTACGTTGATCCGGCCACATCCCCTGCGCCTTGGCGTGCGCCAGAACCATGGCCAGCTGGGCCGCCAGGGTGATCAGGAATGATTCTTCACTTTCATTAAATTCGCGCCGCTGATGCTGCTGGATCACCAGTACGCCCAATACCTGGCGCTGATGAATAATGGGGGTGCCGAAAAAGGAGCCGAACAGCTCCTCGCCGATGCCGGGCATATGTTTGAAGTGGGGATGATGATGGGCGTCGGCCACATTGATCGGCTCAGCCGTGCGTCCGACCAGTCCGACCAGCCCTTCATCGAAGGCGAGCGAGACCTGGTGATGGGGCTTGGTCAGCCCCTGAGTTGCCATCAGGGTAAACTGGCGTCGCTCATAATCGGCGATATACACCGAGCAGCAATCCGTCTTCATGGCCTGGCAAGTGCTGACCACCAGTTGATCGAGCGCTTCGATCAGACTGGGCGCACTGGCGACTTTCTCCACAATTTCTCTCAGCTGCGTCAGCATAATTCACCTTATCCGGGTTGCCCGGGCTACCCTCGCCGGTTTCTGCGCTTCCCTTTGCGCTCCTTCCTTTCTTTGAACGGCATCGCCATGGCCGCAAACTCCTTTAACGCCCGTCGGTAGACATCGCGCTTGAAGGACACAACCTGTCGCACCGGGTACCAATAACTCACCCACCGCCAACCATCAAACTCCGGCGTGTTGCCACGCTGCATATTCACCTTTGACTCATCGCATTCCAGGCTGAGCAAAAACCATTTCTGTTTTTGCCCGATACAAACAGGCTTCGAGTCCCACCGTACCAGACGTTTCGGTAATTTATATCGCAACCAGTGGCGGCTGGATGCCAAAACCCGTACATCTTTTTTGGTAAGCCCTACTTCCTCATACAATTCCCGGTACATCGCCTGCTCAGGCGTTTCCCCTTCATCGATGCCGCCTTGGGGAAATTGCCAGGAATGTTGTCCATATCGTCGAGCCCAGAATACTTGGCCATGGCTATTACAGATCACAATCCCTACATTAGGGCGGTATCCATCGCCATCAATCACTGGACGACCTCAAGTATAAATCTTTATTAACAGTGATTTTTTCACAGACGCTGCAATGGGTAAACAAACATTCTAATTAATAACTGTTTTTTCCTACAAAACCCGCAGTTTCTGGATAACTCACGCGATATGGGGAGTTTATAAACAGGCAAATGAGACCCACCCCACATTTATACACGATTTCTGTGGATAGATTTGTGCAGAAGCTGACATCTGCCATACTTTTGCTGACCCTCCTATTAATAGCCCACCCAGACAAACGTACAAAACTAACCATAAAATCACATAAAAACATGAAATTAAATCATCACACAAATTAACACCAAGGCTTTCCGGAAAGATCCTCCCCCCCCGAGAAACGGATCGGTCAAAGATCAACCAATCTAAAATTTATCCACATCCATTACGCCAAAACGCTCAGAAACCAACCACAACAGTGACTATTATCGCAACAAACCCCTGGATAAATACCCAGATCCAGCACGCTGAAATAATTCTTCAGATACCCTGTGGATATCTTTGCCCCTGCGCCGCCCCGAAACCGCAGATCCTCCGCTTTTCCGGTACTGCCGCCCCCAGCAACCCCAGCGCCCAGTCGCTGGTACCCCCGTCGCTCCCGATGCACCAAAGGCGTACCTATTATCAGCTTAGATGGGCTGTGTTAGTATGCCTCCCTCAAACCCCATTGTTTCACCTGATCCAGAGAAACTATGCGCCCAACTCCCCGTTCCGAGCAGGAACTACTCGACCGAGCCCATGCGCTGGCTGGCTGCACCTTTGATGAACTGGCAGCCGAGGCCGGGATGGTGACACCGCCGGATCTTCGCCGCGATAAAGGCTGGGTCGGCCAGTTGCTCGAATGGCATCTCGGTGCATCTGCCGGCAGCAAACCCGTGCCTGATTTTGTCGAGCTGGGCATTGAGCTGAAAACCATTCCGATCAGCTATACCGGCAAACCACTGGAAACCACCTTCGTCTGTGTGGCCCCGCTCGTCGGCCTGCAAGGCGTCACCTGGGAGAACAGCCATATCCGGCATAAACTGGCGCGGGTACTGTGGGTACCGGTTGAAGGTGAAAGGGATATTCCGCTGGGGGATCGTCGGGTCGGCTCTCCGCTGCTCTGGAGCCCGTCGGCAGACGAGGAGCAACAGCTACGCCATGACTGGGAAGAGCTGATGGATATGATTGTGCTGGGCCAGGTGGAAACCATTACCGCCCGCCACGGTGAGGTGCTCCAGCTTCGGCCCAAAGCTGCAAACGGTAAAGCGCTCACCGAAGCCTACGGCGTCAACGGCCAAATCATTAAAACCCGTCCCCGCGGCTTTTACCTGAAAACCAACTTTACCGCCGAGATCCTGTCACGCGCCTTCTTGCTTTAATCCGGCGGCTATAAGGCGATCGTCATATCTTGGCGGCACTCAGACACCTGGCCATCGGGTGAAAATTCATCATAGGGATCGGTCACCCGCAGGATCACGGAAGTCACCCCTAACGGCCGCAGCAGATCCTTCACCTGTTCGATCGACTGGAACCGGATCATTTCCTCATTATCATGCTTCAGAGGTTCGAGCTGATTTTTGAACTCCACTTCCATCAGATAGTCAGAGCATCCCGCGTAGCTGGTTAAAATACAGGTCGGCACACTGCCGCCGTCCGCCTTCAGCCAGTGCTTTAACTGAGATAATTTCATTGCATCTCCTCGGAACACCGCAGTCAAACTGCCGGTCTGTCAATGGGGCGGCTTCATGCAGCACGATGCCTTCATGGATCGCCACGTACCGTGTTTAACTATGTGTCAGGTTCGCTCTATCGGCAAGGTCCGCGGCGTAAATTGACTTTGATTTCGATTTATTTCATTGCCTTGGCTTCAGGACAGGTTATAGTCAGACAATCAAACGCCAGTCCAAGGAGGGCTCATGGACTATCATCGACTCCCCCATTCCTCGCTCGAAGTGAGTAAGATCTGCCTCGGCACCATGACCTTCGGTGAACAAAACACGGAAGCCGACGCGCACAGCCAACTGGATTTTGCCTTTGAGCGCGGCGTCAATTTCATTGATACCGCCGAAATGTATCCGGTGCCGCCGAAACCGAACACGCAGGGCCTGACCGAAACTTTCATTGGCAATTGGCTGAAAAAAACCGGCCATCGGGATAAAGTCGTGCTAGCAACCAAGGTCGCCGGTCCGCGAGGGGTTCCGCATATCCGCGACAACATGGCACTGGATCGCCGCAATATTCATGATGCCGTAGAAACCAGCCTGAACCGGCTGCAAACCGACTACATCGATCTGTATCAGCTGCACTGGCCGCAGCGGGAAACCAACTGTTTTGGCAAGCTCAACTACCAGTACCAGGAGGATCACTCCGGCGTGACGCTCACCGACAGCCTGGAAGCCCTGGCTGAATTGGTGCGGGCAGGCAAAGTCCGTTATATCGGCTTGTCCAACGAAACGCCCTGGGGTGTGATGTCCTTCCTGCGCCTGGCGGAAAAGCACGGATTGCCCCGGGTCATTTCGATTCAGAACCCTTACAACTTGCTCAACCGCAGCTTTGAAGTCGGGCTGTCCGAGATCAGCCACCATGAGGGCGTTGAACTGCTGGCCTACTCCCCGCTGGCTTTCGGCACGCTGAGCGGGAAGTACCTCGATGGCGCACGCCCAGCCGGGGCCCGCTGTACCCTGTTCGAGCGCTTCTCTCGCTATTTCACGCCGCAGGGCGTCGCGGCCACCCAAGCCTATGTGGATATCGCCTGCAAGCACGGCCTCGATCCGGCTCAAATGGCGCTGGCATTTGTCAATCAGCGTCCTTTTGTGGCCGCCAATATCATCGGCGCCACCAACCTGGCCCAGCTCGAAGCCAATATCAACAGTATCGACCTGCACCTGAGCGAGGAAGTACTCAGTGATTTGGAAGCCGCCGGGATCACTTACTCCAATCCGTGCCCCTGAGTGCCCCGCTCAGATTAACCCCATGAAAAAGCCCCCGATTCACGGGGGCTGTTTCATTCAGCATTCTGCATTAAACATTCAGCTTGCACCTTACTCCGACAGACGCCGCAGCAAGGTGCCGACATTACGTGACCCATCGCGATTGATAACCCCGTCTGAGACGGCGGGCCAGACGACCGGCTTTATCGGCAGGAAACGCATAGTCAACCCGGTTATCGGCGGCGATCCCGATGTCCTGTTTCAGATGCAGCGACAGGTTGGGCATATGCACCCGAACTCGGCTGTGTTGGCGCCGCCACTGGGCTTCTTCCCGTTGAACATCCAGACGGATCAATAGAACGGCCAGGCGTAAATAGACTGATTGACGCATAAGTGTACTCTCCATGTTAAAAGTCGGAGGGTCACAGAGTCTGCCGGGAGAGGCTGAATAAAATCGTCGCCGCGACAGATCTCCGCGGCCCGAGGTTACAGCGGAAAACTGTTAAATGTTGGTGTGTTTCGAGGTATCACCAGCAGGACACTTCGAGTTCAGATCACTGATTTTCATCTTGTTTCCTCCTGGTAAATAAAAATGGGTGAGAATGGTTTTATTTTAACCAGCCAAACGAATAAAACAAGCATATATTAGCACTCAATTGCATAAATATAGTTTCGTCCCATTTCATCCGGCATTAATTCAGTGAATGCCTTAGATCTCACTGAAATCTTAAAAATTGGCAGGCGATCATCCCTGCCGGTACTGCTGTCGGGGCGGCGGGACCAGATCGTGCTTATTGAGCAAGCGATACATCGTCGCCCGAGATACCCCCAGCTCACGCGCTGCAGCTGAAATCTGGCCTTTGTTATTCTCCAACACCGATAACAATGCGCTGCGCTCAGACTCTTCACGAATCTTTTTCAGGCTCTGCTTGTCATCGGGGATCCGCGGTAAGTCGAGATGTTCCAGCTCAATCACCTTGGTTTCACTCAATAAAATCGCCCGCTTCAATTGGCTGATCAGCTCGCGGACATTCCCCGGCCAGGGATAGCTCAACAGCAATTTCTGAGCTTCCTCGGACAGCGACTTGGCAATACTGTTGTACTGGCGGGAGAACTTAGTCAGCAGATAATCCGCCAACAATAGGATATCCTCGCCCCGTTCACGCAGCGCCGGCACCGTCAGCCCCAGCACGTTAAGCCGATAATACAGATCCTCACGAATTTTCCCTTCGGCCAGCAGCGTCTCCAAGGGGTAGCGTGTCGAAACGATCAGCCGGACATCGGCATGCACTTGCCGACCGCCGGTCGTCGTGAACCCACCATCTTCCAGGAACCGGCACAACTCCTGCTGCCGGGCATCATCCAGCAGGGCGACTTCATCGAGAAACAGCACCCCTTTATCTGCCGCACTGAAGCAGCATCGGCCGGGATCGGACGGCGTAATCCCGTCGGTCAACCAGTCGCTGCCGACCCCCTCACCACTCAGAGTAATAAAACGCCCCTTGGCCCGGGTGGACGCTTGATAAATGGCCTGGGCCACCAGCTCTTTTCCGGTGCCAATCTCGCCCTGAACAAACACCGGCATATCGGCTGCCGCCATCCGTTTCACCTGGTGACGCAGTTTTTTCATCACCGCCGTGTTACCCTGCAAGCCATGCTGGCCGAACTGTCCCAGCTCGGGCCAGACTTTGCGCTCCAGCTGCAACATGCCGCGTTGGTGGCCGATGGTTTTGAGTAACTGGGATTCCGGGACCGGCGAGGTGAAGTAATCAATGCAGAAGCTCACGATAAACTGACAAATCGCCTCCGTGTTGAGCTGATCTTCCCGGGCCAACGCCAGCCAGCGTGCTTGTTTATTGCGGTTGACCACCCCGGCGACCCCGTTGAGGCTGAAGTTATCCTGGGTCAGATCCACCACCCCGATACAGGGGCCGACTTCCAGCAGCAGGGCTTCAGCCGCACGCAAATCGTAACATCGGTAGCAGCGCCAGCCGGCCTGCTCCAGTGCAGTGATCCAAGGAATGTCATTCCCCCCCAGTACGATTAACGTTCCCAGGGCTGAAGTACGCTTTACATCTGTTCTCATCCTTCACCGCCTATCCTTTTGCCTGCGACTCCCCATC
Source organism: Photobacterium sp. MCCC 1A19761 (assembly GCF_037389125.1). NCBI lineage: Bacteria > Pseudomonadati > Pseudomonadota > Gammaproteobacteria > Vibrionales > Vibrionaceae > Photobacterium > Photobacterium sp. MCCC 1A19761. Next base: position 83,135 of record NZ_JAZGTF010000017.1, on the reverse strand, counting down.
ACGCTCAGGCCAGCCATTAATATTGCCATGGCACCGCTGTTTCAGCGCGTGACACTCAAATACCTGCCCAAAAATGTTGCAACTTGTTTACTATTATAATTAACATTTTGATAGTAGCTTGATTATATTTATGGTCCTGAAACGCAAAAAGCGCCCGAAGGCGCTTTTACATCCGCATTTAGTTGCGAGTTAACTCACGGTCACCGTCTCCGGCTGAGCGTCCTCGGTTTCAACACCAATCTCGTTTTCGCTCTTGGCCACAATGGTGTTCACCGCAGTGTCACCGACCACATTCGAGCTGGTACAGAACATATCGTTAATCCGATCAACCGCGGCCACAATTGCCAGACCTTCAGCAGGCAGACCCAGTTGGTGCAGCAAGACACCGACCATCACCACACCGCCACCCGGAACACCACCGGCACCAATCGACAGCAGCAGAATCGTCAGGCCAAGCGTTACCAAGTCCGCGCTGTTGATCGGCTGACCGAAGGCATTGGCAACAAACAGCGTCGCCAGGGTAATGTAAATCGAGACACCGGACATGTTCATCGTTGCGCCCAGCGGCACCCCGAAACCTGCCACAGATTTCGAAACCCCCAGTTTGTCGGTCAGGGTGCGCATCGTCACCGGAATGGTCGCATTCGAGCTGGCCGTCGACAACGAGAACAGGATTTGCTCACGGGTATGACGCAGGAACTCTGTCGGCTTGATCCCTGTCGTCAGGCCAACCATCATCGGATAGAAGACAAAGATCCAGAACACCAGCATGGTCACGACCAGGGCAACATAGCCAGCAACGGACATCAGCGTGGCCGCATCCAGCGTCGCACCCAGTTGCACCATCAGCGCAAATACACCGTAAGGTGCCAGGCTCATCACCAGGCCGACCAGTTTCATCATCAGCTCATTGGCCATCTTAAAGGTGCGAATCGCCGGACCACCACGATGATCCAGGGCCTGGATCGCAAGGCCGGTCAGAATGGCCATAAAGATGATTTGTAACATGTCACCGTCGGCAAACGCCTGGAACGGGTTGCTCGGGACAATATTAACGATCAGCGAGAAGATATCCGGCGTTTCAGTCGTGGTCAGTTCCACCGCTTCTGACACGCTCCCGGCCAGCTCAGCACCTGCACCCGGCTGGAAGATCATCCCCACCGTCAATGCTGCAGCGATCGCAATAATGGTGTTCAGAATGTAGAGACCAAAAGTTTTTCCACCTAAGCGACCAAATGCAGTGATGTCTTTCAGCTCGACGATCCCGCATACAATTGAAACGTAAACTAACGGAACCACCAGCAGTTTAATCAGTGAAACAAACATGCCGCCGGCACCTTCCGCCAGCCCCAGGACATAAGTGTCCATGAATGTCACGCCGTTAAACAGGTACTGAATCGCAGTCCCGATGATCAGGCCCGCGAAAAGGCCTGCAAATATTTTTCCTGATAGCGATTGTTGCATCGTCCATCTCCAGTTTGTTGTGCTTGCATTGGATTTATTGACTTCCTGTTCCCACTGTTCCTCGTGGGTTAGGCGACATTTTACACAGTTCAACAACCGGGAAAAGCGAGATGTTTACAATACAGTTACATCAAGACAGCATGAAACAAACGTTTAAAGATCATACATATTACAATATAAATCTCTAAAGCAGTTTAAAATCTGGGGGTTATAGATAAGGCACTCAGCAAAAACATCTGCGAACACCGTTTTATTTGGCAGGCGTTAAATTATCGTTAATGTGAATTTAGTCACACTTAAAAATTCACTATAGGGATAATTGTGGGAATTTTTCCACTATCGGAAAATTGATATCACGGCTTTGAATCCCGGGGCTCTGGCAGAGCCACCTCGGTCAAAGCCGTGACAGATCACAGGGGGGTTAACCCGCTTCAACCGCGTTGAGCTGGCGGCAGGTTTCACCCGTCACAACATCCGTGGCAAAACCGCCGTTACCGGAATACCAGAAGCGTACACCGAGCCCTGCGCTGATCGAACGGCCAAACTGTTCACAGATATACGGAAAGACATCCAGCTCTGCATCCGCCTTATGCGTATTCCAGTACCAGCGCGGATTCGGCAAGCGGTAAATCACGGTCAGCAGCGAGGTCTGCGGATCGAACTGGAAGGTCTGGACCCCACCGCGAAACGGCTGGGACGGGACATCATTGAGGGCGACCAGCTCTTCCTTGTATTCATCCGGCAGGTTGCCGACAAAATCAGAAGCCGGAGGCGTCAGCTTCATCGCCTGACAACCAGAAAGAACAACAGCCGCGAGCGCCATCAGGACGGTACGTGTTTTGATTTCAAATCGAGTCATAGTGAATCTATCTATTTGATTATTAACAACAGTTGTCAGATATCACACACCAGGAAATGCAAGAGATCGAAGTGATCGCATTGGATTCAGGCCATGACCGCAATAAAAAAAGCCACCGAGGGTGGCTTTTTTTTCAGACAACCGACAGGCCGTTAGCCCTGTTGCGGACGCATCGCCGGGAACAGGATGACGTCACGGATGGTGTGCGTGTTGGTAAACAACATCACCAGGCGATCAATCCCGATCCCCTGACCCGCCGTCGGCGGCAGGCCGTGCTCCAGTGCCGTGATGTAATCGGCATCGTAGAACATCGCTTCATCATCACCGGCATCTTTGGCATCTACCTGAGCCTTGAAGCGTTGGTCCTGATCTTCCGCATCATTCAGCTCCGAGAAGCCGTTGGCCACTTCACGGCCACCGATGAAGAACTCAAAGCGATCCGTGATGAATGGGTTTTCATCATTGCGGCGGGCCAGCGGCGAAATATCAGCCGGATATTCAGTGATGAACGTCGGCTGCATCAATTTCGGCTCAGCCGTTTCACCAAAGACTTCTTCCAGGATCTGACCACAGGTCCAGAAGTTCTCAACGGAGATGCTCAGCGACTCCGCCAGGTTACGCATGAAGTTGATGTCGCTCACTTCAGCGTAAGTCATCTGCTGGATCGCTTCATGGTTCGGGTTGTACTGCTTGATCGCGTCCAGCATACTCAGACGCGGATACGGACCACCGAAGTCCACCGTCTCATCGCCGTATGGCAGTTTCGTCGTACCGCACAGATCCAGCGCGATGCTGCTCAGCATCTCTTCGGTCAAATCCATCAGGTCACGGTAGTCCGCATACGCCATGTAGAATTCCATCATGGTGAATTCAGGGTTATGACGTGGCGACAGACCTTCGTTTCGGAAGTTACGGTTGATTTCGAACACACGCTCGAAGCCACCCACCACCAGACGCTTCAGATACAGCTCAGGCGCAACACGCAGGTACATGTCGATGTCCAGCGCGTTGTGATGGGTAATAAACGGACGGGCCGTCGCACCGCCTGGGATCACGTGCATCATCGGCGTTTCAACTTCCATGAATCCTTTCGTCGTCATGAAGTTACGGATCGCGCTCACGACTTTTGAACGCATCATCATCGCGTTGCGAGAATCCTCGTTCACAATCAGGTCAACATAACGCTGACGGTAACGCATTTCCTGATCGGTCAGGCCGTGGAATTTCTCCGGCAACGGACGCAGTGCTTTCGTCAGCAGCACGTATTCGTCCATGTTGACGTACAGGTCGCCTTTGCCTGATTTGTGCAGCTCGCCCTTCACACCAATGATGTCACCGATATCCAGACCTGAGTACTTTTCTTTCAGCTCTTTCTGTACATCTTTGCCAGCGTACGCCTGAATACGGCCTGAAACATCCTGAATCGCCAGGAATGGGCCACGCTTGGCCATCACACGGCCCGCAATGGCAACCACGTTGCCTGCTTCTTCCAGTGCTTCTTTGCTCAACTCGCCAAACTGCGCCTGCAGGTCTGCCGCCAGGCTGTCGCGACGGAAATCATTCGGGTGGCCGCTTGCTTTACAGCCTTCGCGAATCTTATCCAGTTTCGCGCGGCGTTCGGCAATCAGCTTATTCTCATCTTGTAATTGATCTGTCATGGGGAAACCCTTTAATTATTAACCGGATACGGTTACAGACCTGATTTCAGGCTAGCTTCAATAAAACGGTCCAAATCGCCGTCCAGTACGGCCTGGGTGTTGCGGTTTTCCACCCCGGTACGTAAATCTTTAATTCGGGAATCATCCAGCACGTAAGAGCGGATCTGGCTGCCCCAGCCAATGTCAGACTTGGCATCTTCATTGGCTTGCTTCTCAGCATTTTGCTTTTGCATCTCAAGCTCAAACAGTTTTGCTTTCAACTGTTTCATCGCCTGATCTTTGTTTTTATGCTGAGAGCGATCGTTCTGACACTGCACCACGGTATTGGTTGGCACGTGGGTAATCCGTACCGCAGATTCAGTGGTGTTGACGTGCTGACCACCGGCCCCTGAGGCACGGTACACGTCAATCCGCAGATCTGATGGGTTAATGTCGATATCGATATTCTCATCGACTTCCGGATAGATGAATGCCGAAGCGAACGACGTGTGGCGACGGCCGCCGGAGTCAAACGGCGACTTACGAACCAAACGGTGAACGCCGGTTTCCGTGCGCAGCCAACCATAGGCATATTCGCCGCTGATACGGACCGTAGCCGATTTCAAACCGGCAACATCGCCTTCGGACACTTCGATGACCTCTGTCTTGAAGCCTTTGGCTTCCGCCCAGCGCAGGTACATGCGCAGCATCATTGAAGTCCAGTCCTGGGCTTCGGTACCGCCCGAGCCAGCCTGAAGGTCGATATAACAGTCTGCGCTGTCATGGTCGCCAGAAAACATCCGACGGAACTCCAGTTGCTCCAGTTTGCTTTCCAGCTCCTGGAGCTCAGGTTCAACCTCGTCAAACGTTTCCTGATCGTTTTCTTCAACCGCCAACTCCAGCAGACCTTCGACGTCTTCAACGCCCTGATCCAGCTGGTTAATGGTTTCCACTACCGCTTCCAGAGATGCACGCTCTTTCCCCAGCGCTTGGGCGCGCTCAGGCTCGTTCCATACATCCGGTTGCTCTAACTCTGCATTGACTTCTTCCAGACGCTCTTTCTTAGCATCGTAGTCAAAGATACCCCCTAAGGACATCAGTACGCGCTGATACATCCTCAAGACGATTTTTAATAGGATTAATCTCGAACATTGCCAATCTTCACTGCCGAAATGGACATAACCGAAGGATTCTATCGAATTGTAGATAGAATATACAGAGGGGAAGAAAGGGAATCGGCGATTTTTATTATTTAACTCCGATCACAGAAACAGCATGCGGACTGACTTGCAAAATTTGTTTTCCCGGATCGGCCATTGCAGCGCGATCCGGGACAAGCATTAAGCGCTTACTGCGGCTCGAGATGCTCGACCATCAACTGGGCACTGCTGTTACCGCGGTACTCGTTGACGTCCAGCCGATAGACCAGATGCACCTGCTGCACCGAGGCATCCGGCCAGCGCCGCAGATCGATGTTAAAAGCAATCCCGTCGATCACGCTGCCGCCACTGACCGGCTCCAACATCATTTTCAGGTGTTTGCCCCCCACCAGTTTCTGGTGCAGCAGACGGAACACACCGTCAAACATCGGCTCCGGAAACTGTTGGCCCCAGGGACCGCCGGCGCGCAGCAGCTCAGCAGTCGGCAAGTTCAGCTCCTGCGGCGACAACTCCCCGTCACTCAGCAACACGCCTTTGAGGGCATCTTCATCCAGTTCACGGCGCACGGCCTGATCGAACGCCCGGCTGAACGCTTCGAGCTGGGTTTCCGGGATGGTCAGCCCCGCCGCCATGGCGTGGCCGCCGAACTTGAGGATCATGCCCGGATTCTGGGTATCAATCCCATCCAGCACATCCCGCATGTGCAGCCCGGGAATGGAACGGCAGGAGCCCTTGATTTCGCCGTTTCCGGCATCGGCAAAGGCAATCACCGGACGGTGATAAAGCTCTTTGATCCGCGAGGCCAGAATGCCAATCACGCCCTGGTGCCAGTCACGCTGGAACAGCGCCAGGCCGTAGGGCATATCCTGCTGATTGAATTTGAGCCGCTCACAGATTGCCAGCGCCTCTTCTTTCATGCCCTGCTCGATTTCCTTTCGAGTCTGGTTCAACGCGTCGAGCTCAGAGGCCATGCGCCGCGCGGCCGGCATGTTATCGCACAGCAGCAATTCTACCCCAAAGGACATATCGTCTAGCCGCCCGGCCGCATTGATGCGCGGCCCGAGCGCAAACCCGAGGTCGCTCGAGACCAGCTTGGCCGGGTCGCGGTTCGCCACCTCGATCAGCGCCCGGATCCCCGGCCGACACTTGCCGGCCCGGATCCGCTGCAATCCCTGATGAACCAGGATCCGGTTGTTGCCATCCAGCGCCACCACGTCCGCCACCGTGCCGAGGGCAACCAAGTCGAGCAGTTCTGCCAGATTCGGCTCCGCCAGCCCCTGCTCGGCGAACCAGTTGGCTTCCCGCAAGGCTGCCCGCAGCGCCAGCATCAGGTAAAACGCCACGCCGACCCCGCATAGCGCCTTGGACGGAAAATCACACGCGTGGAGGTTCGGATTCACGATGGCATCTGCGTTCGGCAGGGTGTCGCCCGGCAGGTGATGGTCAGTGACCAGGACCTGCATACCTTTGGCTTTGGCCGCGGCGACCCCGGCAATCGACGAGACCCCGTTATCGACGGTCATAATCAGCTCGGCGCCGCGCGCCTCGGCCTGATCAACCACTTCCGGGCTCAGGCCGTAGCCGTCATCAAACCTGTTCGGCACCAGGTAATCGACATTACGGCTGCCCAGCATTCGCAGCGCCAGGACCGACAACGCCGAGCTGGTCGCGCCGTCGGCATCAAAGTCGCCGACCACGATGATCCGCCGCTGCTCGGCCAGCGCCGACACCAGCAGCGCCACCGCGGCGTCAATCCCGTGAAGTTGATTGAAACCGTGCAGTCCCCGGGCACCACGCTCCAGATCGCGGTCCGTGGTCGCGCCCCGGCTGGCATAAATGCGTTTCAGCAACGGATGGATGGCATCGGAAAAGCCGCTGATATCCGCCGCCGGGCGACGTTTTATTTCAATCATAACAAGGTGCGCTCTGTACCAAATCAAGAAAATTGAGGGGGAGTATACCATCCAACCGCGATAAAAAACCCGGCTTCGCTGACACGAAGCCGGGTCTGATTCAGGTTGGCTGAGCTGTCCGGACTTAGCCGCGGCTATCCAGCAGCTGGCGCAGTCGGCTAGCCGGTTGGTAGCCCGGCAACATGGTACCGTCTTCCAGGACCAGAGCCGGCGTGCCGTTCACACCCATGGCAACCCCCAGCTCATAGTGTTTGCGCACCAGATCCGCGCGCTGCGGCTGGCCGTTGGCGTCGAAACTGCCGTCTTTGGCTGCATCCATCGCTTTCGCCGGATCTTTCGCCGCCCAGATCGCGCTCATCTCGCCAAAGTTCCGCGAGCGCTCGCCGCCGCGTGGAAACGCCAGGTAGCGAATGGTGATCCCGGCATCATTATAAGCCTGCATCTCGCTGTGCAGCTTGCGGCAGTAACCACAGGTGGTGTCGGTAAAGACAGTCACCACATATTTTTCATCTTTGGCCGGATAGACAATCATCTCATCTTCCATCCCGGCCAGTTTCGCCTTGTTGAGCTGCGCCATTTTCTGCTCGGTCAGGTTGACCGGGCTGGCAGCGGCGTTGTCATACAGGTGGCCCACCAGGAAATAGTTTCCGTCGTCAGAAACATAGACGATGCCGCGCTCGGTGACCGCTTCATTCATCCCCGGCATGGGCGAGCTGCTGATCGACGACGGTGCCAGGCCGATGGCCCCCAGTTTACGCTTGATCGCAGCTTCATCCGGTTTGGCAGCCGCCGTAAACGCCGTCATCGCGACCGCAGTTGCAAGTATCGTACGACCCAATAAGTGCATCGACTCTTTCCTTCATTCAGCAAAAATATAGAAACCAGTAAGACCCTCAGAGTCCGGAAATCTTTCGAAGTTCAATCCCCGTCGGCAATGACCGGGTAACCCGTGACCCACCTCGAACCTTTTGAGTATAAGTGCATCGTCAGCCTGTCACCAACTTAAGGCATTGTACCGACTCTGGTCAGGGACACAAATCAGGCCCTCGGATGGTGCGTCTGATGCAGTTGTTTCAGCCGTTCGGTGGCAACATGAGTATAAATCTGGGTGGTCGACAGGTCGCTGTGGCCCAGCAGCATTTGCACCACCCGCAGATCTGCGCCGTAATTGAGCAGATGGGTGGCGAACGCATGGCGCATGACGTGCGGCGACAGCGTGTCGGCATCGATCCCGGCAATCAACGCATAGTGTTTGATCCGGTACCAGAAGGTCTGGCGGGTCATCTGCTTACCGCGCCTGCTCGGAAACACCACATCCGAGCTTTTCTCGCCCAGCAACGTCGGACGGCCGCTGGCCAGGAACTGCTCAATCCAGTCCACCGCATTTTCGCCCATCGGCACCAGGCGTTCTTTATCGCCCTTGCCGGTAACCCGGACCACGCCCTGGCGCAGGCTGACATTTTCCATCGTCAGGCTGACCAGCTCAGTCACCCGCAACCCGGTGGCATACAGCAGCTCCAGCATCGCCTTATCCCGCAGCTCAATCGGATCGTTCGGATCCGGCGCCTCAAGCAGCGCATCCACCTGGGCTTCAGTGATGTCTTTCGGCAGCCGCTTGGGCAACTTGGGGCCGATCAGCAGCGCACTGGGATCATCTTCCCGGATTTTCTCCCGGTGCAGATACTGGAACAGACGGCGGATCGCCGACAACATCCGGGCCCGGGAAGTCTGTTTGTAATCCGCATCGAACAGCCATTGCTGATAGCGTTGCAAGTCATCGACCGACACCGAGCTCAAACTGCTGCGCTCTTGCTCAATCCAGTGACAGAGCTTATTTAAATCATTACGATACGAGGTCAACGTATTTTCCGACAGCCCCCGCTCCATCCACATGGCATCCAGAAACTGCTCCAGCAGCCTTGCATCGTTTTCCACGCGCGCCTCACCTACACCCACAAAAACATGGATAAATAAACAGTACTTTTCGACATGTTAGTTGATTTCCCGGCAAAAGCAACGGCTCTTCTGTCAGGAAAGGTCGTCATGGCGGCGAGCTGCATCGACAGCATTAGGCAACCGGCATCAACCTAGGTAAAATCCCCGGTACTGTTAAACTGCACAAAGCAACTGGACTCGCAGCATGAAAATTGGCTTATTCTACGGCTCAACCACCTGTTATACCGAAATGGCGGCAGAGAAAATCCGGGAGTGTATCGGCGCTGAGCTGGTCGAAATGCACAACATCAAAGAAACAGATCCCAGCACGATGAATGATTTCGACATGCTGATCCTGGGGATTTCAACCTGGGATTTCGGTGAGCTGCAGGAAGACTGGGAAGCCGTCTGGGATCAATTGGACGGGCTGTCGCTGAGCGGCAAAACCGTAGCCCTGTTTGGCCTGGGCGATCAGGAGGGCTATACCGAGTGGTTCCTCGACGCCATGGGCATGCTGCATGATCAATTGCTGCCGACCGGCGTTCAGTATGTCGGCTACTGGCCGAACGAAGGTTACAACTTTGAAGCCTCGAAAGCCCTGACCGACGATCGGAAATTCTTCGTCGGTCTGGCCCTGGACGAAGACAGCCAGTACGAGCTGAGCGATGACCGTATTACCCAGTGGTGCGAACAAATCCTGACCGAGTACAGCGAGACGCTCTGACCGGTTTGCCCGGCGGTAATGACACCGTCGGGGGACACCCGCTCGGCAATCCAAGCAACGTTATCCAAAGCGCGGTCAAACCAACTCCAAAACGCATAAAACAAAACGGGATGCCAAGGCATCCCGTTTTCGTATCCAGTCACTGGGTAACTTATGCCGTGCGGGCCTCTGCCTGCTCAGTGCCGCCAATGAAGAAAGACACCACCAGCGCCGCCAGCGTCGGCAGCACCCACGCCATGCCGTAGTCGAACAGCGGCAGCACGTGCAGCGCGGAAACGTCAATCCCGACAAACTTCGCTGCATCAATCAGGCTGAATACCAGCGATACCAGTAGCACCATGCGGTAGCCCATGCGCGGATTGGCCATCTTGCGACGGACAAAGGTCAGGGCAACCAGGGCAACAGCCACCGGATACAGGGCAAACAGCACCGGAATCGACAGCGTAATCAGCTGGTTCAGGCCGACATTGGCAACCACAGCACACACCACAGCCAGGATCACGGCCCACTTTTCATAGCTCAGCTTCGTCAGCGAGCTGAAGTAGTCCGCACACGCACTGATCAGGCCGATTGCCGTGGTCAGACAGGCCAGCAACACAATCATCGACAGGATGAGCTGGCCAACCGGGCCGAACAGGGCCTGTACATAGGCAGCCAGGATCGCACCGCCGTTATCGGCACCGGCAGAAACTGCCGAGCTGGTTGCACCCAGGTAGAACAGGGAAATGTACACGAAGGCCAAACCTGCTGCCGCAATGATCCCGGCATAGATCAGGTAGGTGCAGGTCGCTTTCTCGTCCGTCACCCCTTTCTTGCGGATCACATCAACAATCAGCATCCCGAACATCAGGGCCGCGAAGGTATCCATGGTGTTGTAACCTTCCAGGAAGCCTTTGGTGAATGCCATATTGGCGTAATCACCCTGCGCCGCCAGAATCTCGCCTTGCGGGTTAATGAACACAGCCACAGCCAGCACCGCCAGTACTGCAAACAGTGCCGGGGTCAGGAACTTCCCGATCATGTCGATCAGCTTGCCGCGTGACCAGGCAAAAAACAGGGCGACTGCAAAGAAGATTACAGAGAAAAGCGTCAGGCTGGTTTGCCCGGCATCGGCGATAAACGGCTTCACCGCCATTTCATATGCCACAAGACCTGTACGCGGTGCTGCAAAAGCGGGACCAATAATAATGAAGATCAGCACTGCCATCAGGGTCGCCACCGCCGGTGGCAAGTCACGGGTCAAACCTTTCCAGCCACCGCCGGCAACCGCGACCGCAATAATCCCGATCAGCGGCAAGCCAACCGCAGTAACCAGGAAACCGAACATCGCCGGCAGCAGGTTGTCACCAGCAGCCAAGCCCGCCTGAGGCGGAAAGATGATGTTGCCGGCACCGAGGAAAAACGCAAAGGTCATGAAACCCAGCGCTATTATGTCTGTCATCTTGAGTGTTTTATTCAAACTGCACCTTCCCACTCGTTTGTTATCTGTATGATGTGTCTGCGATATTAGAGTTATATGGCATTCATTACTTATTGCTAAATGTGATATGCCTCTCAGCATAATGAAGAAAAAGAGAACAATAAGCAACCATCCAGTCAAAAACACCACAATCTTTGGCGTAGATATACAAAAACCAACATATTCAACCGAATTGAAATTTGGTATCAGAGTATACAGCTAATAAATTTATGTTATCAAAAAGATATCAAATAGCATCAATCGCTATGATTGACAAAAAACACAATACAACAACGCATCAATCACACCAAACATCCCCCATGCGCATTCGCCGCGGGGCGGAAGCACAACGCTGCCACCGGGGCTGCTCCGCTCACCAATCCCCGCTATAATGGCCGCCATGCACAGTGGGCTCCCCTGTGCCCTGACCCCAACGGCAACACAGCGTTCTACGGTAAACACCATGGCCAAAGGCTTTACATTCAAACAATTTCACATCGATGATTTCGGCTGCGGCATGCCGGTCAGCACCGACGGTGTCCTGCTCGGCGCTTGGGCAGCACTGCCGCTCCACGGTTCGATCCTCGATATCGGCACCGGCAGTGGATTGCTGGCCCTGATGGCCGCCCAGCGAACGGCACACGGCCAAGCTCGGATCACGGCCATCGACATCGACCCGCAGGCAGCCCAGGCAGCCGACCATAACTTTGCCCGCTCTCCCTGGGCCGAGCGACTACACTGCACGGCGCAGGATGTGACGTCCTGGGGCGTACAGCAACCGGCCGGCAGCTTCGCCGCCATCGTGTGCAATCCGCCCTATTTTAACCATGGCCAGCAAGCCAGTTGCCCGTCCCGCGCAACCGCCCGCCATACCGATACCTTAAGCCATGACCGCCTGCTGGCCGCAATCCGCCACCTGCTGGACGAGACCGGTCTGGCCAGCCTGATTTTGCCTGACTATGAAGGCCGCCAATTGCTGCACGAGGCCGAAAGCCACCAGCTGTTCTGCCACCGGATCTGCGAAATCCGCAGCACCGAACGCAAACCCATCAGCCGCCTGCTGATCGCGCTTTCCCCGGTGCCGCCCCTAAGCCCGCCCACGATCGAGCACCTGTCCATTCACCATCAGGGGGAGTATTCGGAAGCTTTCTGCGCGCTGACCCGGGATTTTTACCTCAAGCTGTAACAGGCAGCGCCACCGGGGCAAATCGGCCCGGCGAAAGTTTTTACCGGGAAACCGGTGATCGGAGCGGCAATAGTCTCTATAATGCCGCCCCTTATGTTCCTGCATTTTGGTCATGTGCCGACAGAGCCACCCCGCATGACCGGCGTTCGTCTTATACCCGAGGAGAAACGACTGGTGAGAGACTTTTCCGAATTAGAGCTAGATAGCGAGCTATTACGCGCGATTGAAAAAATCGGCTACGATCGTCCAACCGCGATTCAAGCCCAGGCTATCCCTCATGCCATGGACGGTCGAGATGTACTGGCTTCCGCTCCGACCGGCACCGGAAAGACGGCCGCTTTTCTATTACCGATGATCCAGCACCTGCAGGATTTCCCGCGCAAAAAGCCGGGACCGGCCCGAGTTCTCGTACTGACACCCACCCGTGAGCTGGCGATTCAGGTTGCCGATCAAGCCCGCGCCCTGGCCCAGTTTACCGATTTGAAGATTTTCACCATCACCGGCGGGATCTCGTACGATGAGCACGCCGAGCTGCTAGGCAAAACCCAGGATATCGTGGTCGCAACCCCGGGCCGCCTGATGGAGTACATCGAGGCCGAGCGTTTTGACTGCCGGGCAATTGAATGTCTGATCCTCGATGAAGCCGACCGGATGCTGGATATGGGCTTTGGTAAAACCGTCGAGCGACTGCACAACGAATGCCGCTGGCGCCGCCAGAGCCTGCTGTTCTCCGCGACTTTAGAAGGCAAAGGCGTACGCGATTTCTCCCGCACCATTTTGAATGAGCCGGTCGAAGTCAACGCCGAGCCGCCGCGTCGCGAGCGCAAAAAGATCCACCAAATCTACCACCGCTGCGATCAGATGGAACACAAGCTGGCCCTGCTGGAGCACATCCTCAAGCACCAGGCTGAGCGCACGATCATCTTTGTCAAAACCCGTGAGCGTCTGGCAACCCTGCGCGACCAAATGACAGCGATGAAGATCCCATGCTGCTGGATCCAGGGTGAAATGGCCCAGGCATCGCGCAACAGCGCCATCAGCCGCTTCCGTGAAGGGACGGTCAACGTGCTGATTGCCACCGATGTCGCCGCCCGCGGGATTGATCTGCCAGACGTCAGCCACGTGATCAACTTCGATATGCCGCGCACGGCGGACATCTACCTGCACCGGATCGGTCGGACTGCCCGTGCCGGTAAAAAAGGCACCGCAATTTCCCTGATTGAAGCCCACGATCAGGCGATGATTGAGCGCGTCAGCCGTTACATGAAAGAGGAAGTGCCGGAGCGCTTCATCGAAGGCATGCGCCCGCAGCATAAGAAGCCATCGACGGTGAAAAAGAAGACCCAGAAAAAAGTCGCCAAGAAAACCACGGCGGTGAAAAAGAAAAAAACCAAGAAGTAAGTCGATGACTTGAATCGCTTTGCTGTTTTACAGCGGGCATCCGTGACATACAAACGGGCCGGTATACACCGGCCCGTTTTTTTTCATCAAGACTCTCGGTCTGCTACAGCGCTTCGCGTTTGAACACCAGCTCTTTGGCGGTAGATTCATCCGCAGCAAAATAGTACCCGGCCACATCGAACTGCTTGAGTTGGTCGACCGAATCAACCTGCTTGTCGATGATGTAGCGTGCCATCAGGCCGCGGGCTTTCTTGGCATAAAAGCTGATCACCTTGTACTGGCCGTTCTTGCAGTCTTTAAACACCGGGGTGATCACCTCACCCTTGAGTTGCTTGGGCTTCACCGCCTTGAAATACTCGTTCGATGCCAGGTTCACCAGGATATTATCCCCTTGTGCCGCCAGCGCCTCGTTGAGCATGTCCGTGATGATCCCGCCCCAGAACTGATACAAGTTCGCGCCGCGCGGGTTCGCCAGCTTGGTCCCCATTTCCAAACGGTACGGCTGCATCAGATCGAGCGGACGCAGCAGGCCATACAAACCGGACAGCATCCGCAGGTGTTGCTGGGCATAGGCAAAATCGGCTTCGCTCATGGTCTCGGCATCTAACCCGGTGTAGACATCCCCTTTAAAGGCCAGGATCGCCTGACGGGCATTGTCCGGGGTAAAATCCGGCTGCCAGTCCGCAAACCGGGCTGCATTCAGACCGGCAATCTTATCGCTGACCTTCATCAGGCTCGCAATGTCCATCGGCGTTAGCTCGCGGCAGGCGGCGATCAGTTCGGCGGCATGGTCGGTCAGCATCGGCTGGGTGTAGGTTTGTGTCGCCAGCGGCGATTCATAATCTAGCGTTTTGGCGGGTGACACCACAATCAACATAAGCTGTTCTTCCCGTAAGGTTCATTCCCCAGAAGGGTAACATTGCTAACAAAAAAAACCACGCGATTGTCGCGTGGCTTCATGGATTTCTCTGATAGGCAACAGCGATTAACGCTTGTCTGACTGATCCCAGATCCCTTCTTCCAATTGAGCATGCAGCTCCGGGTAATCATTGCTGTCGAAGGTCGGCACCTTGCCCTGGCTCAGTTGCTTGTTGTAATCACGGGCCAGCTTCGCCACCGTGCCCGAGAGCAGCACAATCGCCAGCAGGTTGATGATCGCCATCATCCCCATCGAGATGTCCGCCATTTTCCAGACCGTCGGCAGATCAGCCATCGCGCCAAACATCACCATGCCCAGCACCACCAGCCGGAATACCGTCAGCCCGGCCTTATGGTTATGCTCGAGGAAGATCAGGTTGGTTTCCGCATAAGAGTAATTGGCCACCAGTGAAGTAAAGGCAAAGAAGAAAATCGCTACCGCGATAAACACCGCCCCCCAGTCGCCGACCTGGGCGCTCAGTGCGCGCTGGGTCAATTCGATCCCGGTCACCTCGCCGTGCGGCACATACTCGCCCGACATCAGAATAATCGCCACCGTCGCCGAACAGATCACCAGCGTGTCCATAAACACCCCCAGCATCTGTACATAGCCCTGAGACGCCGGATGCGGCGGATAAGGCGTGGCAGAAGCCGCGGCATTCGGAGCCGAGCCCATCCCGGCCTCATTGGAGAACAGACCACGCTGCAAACCGTTGATCATCCCCTGGGCGATCGAATAGCCCAACGCGCCCGAAGCCGCTTCCTGCAGGCCAAACGCGCTGCGGAAAATCATCCCCAGGATCTCCGGCAGTTTTTCCAGGTTCATCGCCATGATGAACAAAGCCAGCAGCAGGTAACACAAGGCCATCGCCGGAACCAGCACTTCGGCCGTACGGGCAATGGTGCGCATGCCGCCAAAGATGATCACCCCGGCCATTATCACCAGGCCAACGCCGACATAGGTCGGGTTCCAGCCGAACGCAACATTCATCGCTTGGGAGATCGAATTGGCCTGAACGGAATTAAACACCAGGCCGAAAGCAATGATCAGACAGACGGAAAACACCACGCCCATCCAACGCATCCCCAGCCCTTTTTCCATGTAATAAGCCGGGCCACCACGATAGTTGCCATCGTCATCGCGGGTCTTGTACAGCTGGGCCAGGGCACTCTCGGCAAACGCCGTCGCCATCCCCAGCATGGCAATCAGCCACATCCAGAAAATCGCCCCCGGTCCGCCGAACGTCAGGGCGACGGCAACCCCGGCCATGTTCCCGGTACCGACCCGGGCCGCCAGGCTGGTACACAGAGCCTGAAAAGAAGAGATCCCGGCCGGATCGGACTTCCGGCTGTTTTTCATCACACTGAACATATGGCCAAAATGGCGAAACTGAATGAAGCCCAGGCGATAGGTGAAGAAAATCCCGACGCCAATCAGCAGATAAATGAGCACGGAGCCCCATAACAGATCGTTGATAAAATTAATCTGGCTTGACACATCTACCCCTTGAAAATCATCAAAAACAAGTCCGGCCCGTCATCACGTTCGTGCACAGGTCGGATCCTTAAAACGGGTTGCTTGGCACAACCATTCTCATTGCTATTCTGTTGTATGGTGCTAAGACAGGCAGGTGCTTTCGCAGACGGCAGCACGGCCTGAATGCAGCGGCCGGATGTGAGAACCATCCTCGGCGATTACTGCAGGTGGCGCAGGATCATGCAAAGAACGCCGTCAAAAATCAATATGCTCACTTAGAATATGTGCCAATCGCCTTATCAGCAGCCAATCGCAACGCCCTGCGATCCGGTCCGTCCTCCCGATTTTGACGGCAATTCGCCGCGCAAACTGAACACATTTCAATCAATCCGATCCGAATTGCGATCACCTGCACATAAAAATTTCATCAATAAGTAACATTTGCGAAACATCGCGATTTTATTTTTAGCCTCAGTATGATATTTAACTTAGACCAACCTGTAAGAAAGAGGTGCTTTATGGATAGCTATGCATTCGATGACATTCTTGCAACAGACATGCCGCGTCGTACGGGCCGCAGCAAACCGGTGAAGCGGAAGTGGCGTGAGATTGAAGCGCTCAAGGACAAACAGCGGCTTCGTAAAGAGTTGGCAGAAATTGATATGTTTCGTGACTATGCCGACGAGATTGATCTCTAACTAACGATTCGTTTCCAAATACATGCCCAGATAACGTCACGCGCCGGCACCATGCCGGCACGCTTTGACGCCCAGTGACGGTTACTTCCTATCCTGTTGTGCCCGGTAGCAACGACTCAGGCATTCAACCGTTCTGCCAGCGAGCGATAGCGCTCCGATACCTGATCACCGAACAACGGATCGGCATACTCTTCATATTGCGTCGACACAGCCACCCAGTCCGCTGCCGTAAAAGTTTTCCGAATCAACGGCAAAATGTATTTTTCCTCAAACTCCAGATGGGCTTTTTGCCGTTTCACAAAGGTATTGAGCTTACTAGCGAACACATCAAGCGGGATCACCGCGTCCATCAGGATCATATCAACCGTCTCTGAGAACTCCTGGGTCAGTTTGGCCAGCTCGGCATGCTCCAACGCCAAATCTTTCATTTCACGGCTATCACCATAATGAGACTGATAATAGTGATACAGCGCATCTTCCTTCGGATGATGACAGTACTCTGCATGCTTTTGCAGATAGTCCACAATATCTTTGATCAGTTGATAATTCACTTCCTTGCCTTGCTGAATCGCCACCAGCTTTTGCTGCAGGATATTCAGCAACCGGGTTATATAGCCATGCTCTGTGTGAATACTTTCCAGCATCATTATTGCTCCCTCCCAAGATACTTCTCCTCGTTATCTCTTGAGTGTAAGCCCTGAAAACGGATAATGCCTTGATCTTGATTATTTAATAACCAACTCACCCGGAGTTGACGTACAACCGACTCACGCCGTAACGCTCAGCACCCAGTGGATCTCAGGTTTGTGCATTTGCCGTAACAGCGCATTGGCCTTGGAGAAATGCTGACAGCCGAAAAAGCCGCGGTAAGCCGACAACGGGGACGGGTGCGCCGAGGTCAGCACGTGGTGCTTGTCACGGTTAATTTTCTTGCCTTTCTTCTGGGCATGGCTACCCCACAGCAGAAATACCACGCCATCAAGCTGCTGATCGATCGCTTCGATGACCCGGTCGGTGAAGGTTTCCCAACCGAGCTTGGCATGAGAGTGCGCCTTGCCCTGCTCTACCGTCAGCACCGTGTTGAGCAGCAACACCCCCTGCTCTGCCCAGTGGGTCAGACAGCCGTGCTGCGGGATCTCAAACCCCGGAATATCGGTCGCCAGCTCTTTATACATATTGGCCAGTGACGGGGGCGGCTTGATCCCGGGCTTGACCGAGAAGCTCAGCCCGTGCGCCTGATCCGGTCCGTGGTAGGGGTCTTGTCCTAAAATCACCACTTTCACCTGAGACAACGGGGTCAGGTCAAAAGCACGATAGACTTCCGACTCCGGCGGATAAATGGCTTTTCCTGCCGCGCGTTCATCTGCCAGCGTCTGCGTCAGTTGCTGAAAATAGGGCTCCGCCTGCTCGCGGGTAAGAATGTCCTGCCAGCTCATCATAAGGCTGTGGTGACTCCTGAAAATTCACTCAAACGCCTATTTTAGAGCGCTTTCTAGCAAGAAGATACCGCCCCACCAAGCCCGAGCCAACCCGTGCGGGCCGGATCAAGCCATTCAGGCGGAGGCAAAGCGACGCAACGTCGTAATTTCTTCGGCCCAGCGTTCGGGCTGAATGGTTTCCAGCACCAGCGGGATGTCATCAAATCGGCTGTCTTGCATCAGGTAGCGGAAACATTCCCAACCGATCTCACCCTCGCCGAGGCACTGGTGGCGGTCAATCCGGCTGCCAAGCCCACCTTTGGAGTCATTAAGGTGCATGCCCCGCAAGTATTGCATCCCGACCACCTGATCAAATTCAGCAAACGTGGCTTCTGTTGCGGCCGCGGTCCGTAAATCGTAGCCGGCGGCAAAGGTATGACAGGTATCGATACACACCCCGACCCGGGATTGATCCTCGACCTGCTCAATAATGGCGGCCAGATGTTCAAAGCGCCAGCCCAGGTTGGTGCCCTGCCCGGCCGTATTCTCAATCACGGCGACCACATCCGGCACTGCGGCATGCGCTACATTGATCGACTCGGCGATCAGCGCCAGACACGCCTGCTCCGAGATCTTCTTCAAATGGCTGCCCGGATGGAAATTCAGCAGGGTCAGCCCCAACTGCTGACAGCGCTGCATTTCGTCAATAAAAGCCTGGCGCGATTTCTCCAGCTTCTCCGCCTCAGGGGCGCCGAGATTAATCAGGTACGAGTCATGCGGCAAAATCATCTCCGGCCGAAAACCATATTGGCGGCAGCGGGCTTTGAACGCATCAATCACATCCGCCGTCAGCGGCTTGGCAACCCACTGGCGTTGGTTCTTGGTAAACAGGGCAAAGGCGTTGGCCCCGATTTGGGCCGCGTTCTGCGGCGCATTGAACACGCCGCCCGCGGCGGAAACATGTGCTCCAATAAACTTCATGGTGCTCCTTTGTCGGCAAGTTCCCCTGCCGGAGGCCGCCACGGTTCAAGCCGCAGGACCCTAAAGTGTAGTAAAATTACTAAAATATTGGATTTTGATTAAACGCTGAATTTATACATAAACCCAATAAATATATCTAAATTAACAATTTATTGACCAAACTCAAAATAAAACCACTTTTTAAATATGGGTTTATTTTTGTAAATTGATCTAAATCAACGACAGCCTATCGCAAACCGGTTATATATTACCCAGCTCGACACCGAAATCGAAATAATTAAACGACATCCTGCGGAGGCGTAAGTCATGATCACTGGTATTCAAATTACAAAAGCAGCAAACGACGATCTACTCAACTCGATCTGGCTACTCGATACTGAAAACAATGAAGCGCGTTGTGTTGCAGCGAAAGCTGGTTACGAAGCCGACCAGGTTATCCCAGCAACTGATCTGGGCGAGTATGAGTTCCGTGAAGTGGCTATCGAAGCACCAGCGAAAATTGAAGGCGGCCAGCACCTGAATGTGAATGTGCTCAAACGCGAAACTCTGGAAGATGCGGCCAAACACCCGGAAAAATACCCGCAACTGACCATCCGCGTATCCGGCTACGCCGTTCGCTTTAACTCACTGACTCGTGAGCAGCAGCAGGACGTGATCGCCCGCACCTTCACCAACAGCCTGTAATTTCCGGCGAAAGCAGATCATAGAAAACAGATCGTAGAAAAACAGATCTAAAACGGCGCCCTCGGGCGCCGTTGTTGGTTGGCGGCAGGTTGGCAGCCAGTTGGCGCTCAGGATCATACGAAGCCTCTCTCACTGCGATCCGATGCCTCCCGAGCCCACAAACAAAAACACCAGCCGGAACCAACCGACTGGTGTTTTTTTCAGCTCGGCTCAAGGAATCCCCCAAGCTCAAGCCTGATTCAACACCGCTCCAGTTAGTCCTGCACGCTACGCAGGACAGCCTTCAGCTGGTCGAAATCATTGTCACGCTCCAGCGACAACAGCGCCATGGCATTGTGCTTGGCCAGCGGACCCGGCAGCGCAATGTCTTTACCCAGGATCTCATCAACGACTTCTTTGAACTTCGCCGGGTGAGCGGTACACAGGAACAGACCGGTTTCGCCTTCGGCCAGTTGCTCGGTCAGGACCCGGTAAGCAATTGCGCCATGCGGCTCACACAAATAGCCTTCGGCATCCATCTGACGCAGGGTCTCACTCGCCTGGGCATCGGTCACCGCGCCATAACCCAGCTCACTCAGGCCCCATCCTTTCACCTGACACAGTTCTTCAATTCGCGGCCAGTTATTCGGCTGGCTGACATCCATCGCATTAGACAGCGTCGGTACCGTCGGCTTTGGCGCCCACTCACCGTCTTTCAGGTAACGCGGGACGGTGTCATTGACGTTGGTGGCGGCAATAAAGCGTTTGACCGGCAAGCCGAGTGCTTTGGCCAGTAGCCCGGCAGTCAGGTTGCCGAAGTTACCGCTCGGGACCGACACCACCAGGTTCTCGCGCTCGGCTTTCGGCAGTTGGGCAACCGCTTCAAAGTAGTAACAAATCTGCGCCATCAGACGGCTGATGTTGATCGAGTTGGCCGAGTTCAGGCCCACATCCTGGCGCAGCGCCTCATCATCAAACGCCTGCTTCACCAGCGCCTGACAGTCATCAAACGTGCCTTCGACAGCCACCGTGGTGATGTTACCGCCCAGGGTACAGAACAGTTTTTCCTGCAGCGGGCTGATCTTGCCTTTCGGATACAGGATCACCACCTTGATTTTGTCCATGCCGTAAAACGCATGGGCTACCGCAGCGCCGGTATCACCGGAGGTCGCGGTCAGAATGGTAATGTGGCCGTCATCGTCGGTGACTGCGGCCAGGGACTGAGCCATGAACCGGCCACCGAAATCCTTAAACGCCAGCGTCGGGCCGTGGAACAATTCCAGCGCATAGACCCCGTCTTTGACTTTGGCGATCGGTGCCGGGAACTGAAACGCATTCGAGACCATCTGGGCTACCGTTTCCGCAGCCAGCTCCTCGCCGATAAAAGCCGACAGAATTTTGCTGCTGCGGCTGACAAAATCCATCTCGAGTAAGCTGTCGATATCACCCAGCTCCGGCAGCTCGTTCGGGAAAAATAAACCTTGGTTACGACCCAGTCCCTGACGGACCGCCTGACCAAACGAAACCTGCTCTTGGTGCTCTTTTAAGTTATACAACTTCATGGTTATAGCTCACTTCCAGTTACTTGTGATCCCTGTCCGTCCAGCTGGCAGACATGGACAAATCCTTCATCATTCTGAACATAATGGGCTTCGAGCCAACGTGCAATACGCTGGGCCACTCCAATGTCGTTACAGATGCTAAACATGGTCGGTCCGGAACCGGAGATCCCGCTGGCCAACGCCCCAGCTTGTAGCGCATATTGCCGGGCTTCGGCAAACCCCGGCAGTAATCGTTCACGATAGGGCTCCGCCACCACATCTTTGATCATCGCCGCCGCCAACTCAGGTTGTTGGGTATGACACGCATGAATGAAGCCGCCCAGGTAACGGCCGTGGGCAATCACGTCCTGACGGCGGTACTGTGACGGCAAAATCGCCCGCGCTTCCGCGGTCGGGACCTTGATCCCCGGGTAGGCCATCACCCAGTACCATTGTTCGAAGCACGGTACCGACTGGCTGATGATCCCGAGCTGCTCGACCATAAACTGCAGCCCGCCGAGGTAGCAGGGTGCCACATTGTCATAGTGCAGGCTGCCGGAGATCTCCGCTTCCATCTCGCCCATCAGCGCCAGCAACTCAGTTTCGTCAAGCGGCAGATTGTGAAAACGGTTCAGCGCATCCAGCGCCGCGACAATCGAGCAGGCACTGGAGCCGAGCCCGGAGCCAATCGGCATATTCTTTTCCAGGGTCATCGCCACCGGCAAGCACGGCAGCGCGCGCTTTTCCAGCTCCCGGCAAAACACCTGCCAGCAGCGATAGACGATGTTTTCTTCCGTCACCTGCGGCAGCTTGTCGACAAAATGACCGACACAACGAAGCGAGAAGGGCTGCTCACCGGCGGCGACCTGGACCCGATCGCCCAGCAGGGTGCCGTCCACCGGAGACACCGCCGCCCCCAGGACATCAAAACCAACACTCACATTGCCAATTGAGGCGGGTGCATAAACAACAACACTCATTTTAAACTCCTAGCTTCCAGCCCAAGGTCCGCATCAGATCGGCAAACACACCGGCGGCTGTCACCTCAGTCCCCGCGCCATAACCACGCAGGACCAGAGGGATCGGTTGATAGTAACGGCTGTAGAAAGCCAGGGCATTCTCACCGTCTTTAATTTTGAACATCGGATCGTCCGGGTTCACCGCAGCAAGCTTCACCGAGCAACGACCGTGATCGATCTCTCCGACATAGCGCAGTACCTTACCTTCCGCTGCGGCTTCGGCCGACAGCTGGCTAAAGTATGCATCGGCCTGCGGCAGACGGGCCATAAAGTCATCGACGCTCCCGGACGCATCGAAGCCCGGCGGCAACGCCTGCTCCACCTCAACATCATCCAGCTCCAACGCCAGTCCCGATTCACGAGCCAGGATCAACAGCTTGCGGGCCACATCCATCCCGGAGAGATCGTCACGCGGATCCGGCTCGGTAAAGCCGTTATTGCGCGCCACGGTGGTCGCTTCGCTAAAGCTCATGCCCTCGTCCAGCTTGCCGAAGATATAAGACAGCGAGCCGGACAGGATCCCGGAGAAGCGCTCCAGCTCGTCACCGGCCGCCATCAGGTTCTGCAGGTTCTCAATCACCGGCAGACCGGCCCCAACGGTGGTCTCGTACATAAATTTTCGGCGAGTCCCACGGGCTGCCTGACGCAGCTGATGATAGTAGGCCATGCTGGCAGTATTAGCTTTCTTGTTCGGGGTGATCACGTGGAAACCGGCGGCCAAAAAGTCCACATATTGCTCGGCAATGCCTTGATCCGACGTACAGTCGATCACCACCGGGTTGATAATATGATGGCGCTGCACCAGTTGGATCATTCGCGCCAGCGTCAGCGGCTCATGGGCCTGACCCATCAGATCACGCCAGTTCTCCAGCGGCAGGCCGTTGCTGTCGAGCAACAGACCTTTGCTGTTGGCCAGACCGCACACCCGGATCACAATCCCGCTGGACGCCAGTTTGTCTTGCTGGCGGCGGATTTGCTCCACCAGCTCGCCCCCAACGCCGCCGACTCCAATCACGAACACATCGAGGAAGTGCTTACTGTTAAACAGGTTTTCGTGACACGCCTTGACCGCTTCGGAAACTTTCTCTACCGGGATCACCGCCGAGATCGCCCGCTCGGACGAGCCCTGGGCAATGGCAATCACATTGACATCAACCTCAGCCAGCGAGGTGAAAAAGCGCGATGCGACGCCGCGGGAGGTACGCATGCCGTCACCGACCAGGGTAACGATAGCGGAGTTGTCCAGAAACTCGACCGGCTCGAGCAAGCCTTCCTTGAGCTCCAGCTCAAACACATTGTGCAGCGCCTCACGGGCCACCGCTTTGTCCTCACTCTCGATACAGAAACTGATGCTGTACTCCGACGAAGACTGGGTGATCAGGACAATCGACACACCGGCTGCCGACATGGCGCCAAACACCCGGGCAGCCATCCCGACCATGCCTTTCATCCCCGGACCGGAAACGTTGACCATGGTCAGATCTTTCAGCGTGGTGATCCCTTTGATCGCCAGCTTGTCTTCCCCGGTGTCCTGGCCAATCAGGGTACCGGCCCCTTGCGGGTTAAAACTGTTTTTGATTAAACACGGAATGTGGAACTGAGCGATCGGAGCGATGGTTTTCGGGTGCAGCACCGAGGCGCCGAAGTAAGACAGCTCCATGGCTTCCTGGTAGCTGAGTGACTTCAGCAACCGGGCATCCGGCACCAGACGCGGGTCGCAGTTATACACCCCGTCGACATCGGTCCAGATCTCACAGCATTCGGCACGCAGGCAGGCAGCCAGCACCGCCGCCGAATAATCCGAGCCGTTGCGCCCCAGCGTCACCAGTTCCCCTTTATCGTTACCGGCGGTAAAGCCCGGCATGATATTGACATGCCCCTGCGGCAACGGAGACTGAACGAAATTCTGGGTTGAGGCTTCAATATCGACATGCGCTTCCAGATGATCGCCATGCGCCAGCAGGTATTCAACCGGGTCAATCAAGCTGGCCGGCTGGCCTTTGGCTTCGAGCAGCGCCTTCATCGCCACAATCGACAGGCGCTCGCCTTTGCTGATCACTTTGGCATAGACATTGTCCGGGCACAGGCCCAGCAGCTTCATACCGTGGACATACTGGCGCAACTGGCCCAGCGAACTGGCGAGCTTGGCATCGACCAGGGCTTTATCAAAAGCGGGAACCCGGGCTTTCAGTCCGCTGAACAGGTCATGAAACACGGCTTCCAGGTCGGCAAGCTGCAGCTCTGACTCCCCGGTTTTCACCGTATTGTCGATCACCGACACCAGTTTATTGGTCACCTTGCCCGGTGCCGATAGCACCACCGCCACTTCTTCCTGCTGGGCATTATTGGCAATGATTTCTGCCGCCCGTAAAAATCGATCCGCATCTGCTAGCGATGAGCCGCCAAACTTTAGTACTCGCATTCCCTACTCCCAACGTTCCGTATTCACTGACGACCTGACTGCATAATCAGTGCGGTAGAAAGCAAACTTATTCAAAAATAAAAAGGTCAAAAAAAAAGCCCGCACATGGAATGTGCGGGCTTTTTGTAGAATTCGTGTGCGTGTCAGCCCGCCCCAACACACACGGTGCCGGTAATAATGGTGGTGATGGTGGTGCTGAACATAACAAACATAACTGTCTTCTATAATCGCCAATGGCCTGTATTCATTAACGTTTACCTGAATCGGCCGGTCGAGTCAACTCTATTTTTTGTTCAAATCGGCTATCCGGCCTCCAATTCGACCTGAATTTTCCTGCGTTCAAGGCCGCCAGCATACGGCCAGCGCATAAAAAAGCCACCAATCGATTGAAGTTAAAAGCGCTGCGTTGCATAGTAAGCATGATGACCCGCAACATCGGACCAGCTTGCCGCTCCCCGACTTTTACCGTCAGAACGGCACACTGCACCCCGGGCATGGATGGCCCAGGAATGAGACAATCTGTCCGAAGAAACTGTCTACTCTTTATTCGGAGGGATCCCGAATGGCAACAGGAATGGAACAACTCGTCGCCCACACAATTTTGCAAGGTTTTGATGCCATGTACGGCCGCTTTCTCGATGTGACGGCCGGGGCACAGGATCGCTTTGAAAGCCAAAGTTGGCAGGCCGGACACCAGGCGCTGAAAAAACGGATCAGCTTTTACGATCACCATGTCGGCCTGGTCACCAAACAAATCCAGATCATGCTCGGAAAGCGCTACGCCAACCGCGCCTTTCTGATGGCGGTCAAATCCGCCTACGAGGATCTGTTGCTCGACTACCCCCGCTATGACATTGCCGAAAGTTTTTTTAATTCGGTCTACTGCCGTATTTTCGAACACCGCAATATCAACCGGGACAAACTGTTTGTGCATAGTTCGCAAGAAGGGCGGATTGCCACCTACCCTACTTCCCTGACCCGGACCTATCACAACGGCAACGGCCTCTTCCACGCGCTGGAGCGTATGCTCGACGACACCCCGTTCACCTTGCCGTGGGAAGACAAACAGCGGGATATTGCGTTGATTGTCGATAAACTCCACCAGGAGCTGGGCAGCGCCCTCGGCAGCCATCCGACCATTGAGATGATCCGCGAGCCATTTTACCGCAACAAAGCCGCCTACCTGATCGGCCGGATCTACCTCACCGAACAGCACGCGGTACCACTGGTCCTGCCGGTGCTGACTAACCGCAACCGCCAGCTCTACATTGATGCCTGTCTGTGCCATGTCGATCAGGTCAGCATTATCTTTGGTTTTGCCCGCTCGTATTTCATGGTCTATGCCCCGGCCCCTGCTGCGCTGGTCCGTTTTCTGGCCGAGTTGATGCCCAAGAAAACCAAAGCCGAGCTCTATACGGCGATCGGCTGTCAGAAGCACGGCAAAACCGAGCTGTACCGCGAATTTTTACACCACCTGGCCCACTCCGACGATCAGTTCGTTCCCGCCCCGGGGATCAAAGGGATGGTGATGTCGGTGTTTACCCTGCCCTCCTACGGGTTTGTATTCAAAATTATCAAAGATAAATTTGCCCCGCAGAAAGCCATCAGCCACGCCGTGGTGCGCGAGAAATACAAGCTGGTTAAAGAGCATGACCGGGTCGGCCGGATGGCCGACACCCAGGAATACCGCCATTTTTCGTTCGATCGACGCCGATTCAGTGAAGAGCTGCTGGAAGAGCTGCTGGCCGTCGCCCCGTCGATCATCAAGGTGACCGACGAGACCGTCATGATTGACCATCTCTACACCGAGCGGCGGATGATCCCGTTCAATCTCTATATCGAGCAGGCCGATGACGCGGATTTACGCCATGCGGTAGATGAATACGGCAAGGCAATCAAGCAACTGGCAGCCGCCAATATATTTCCCGGCGACATGCTGTTTAAAAACTTCGGCGTCACCCGCCACAAGCGCGTGGTGTTCTACGATTACGATGAAATCAGCTATATGAGCGAAATGAATTTTCGCAAAATTCCGCCACCCCGCTATCCGGAGGATGAGCTGGCGGCCGAACCCTGGTACAGCGTCGGCCCCAACGATGTGTTTCCGGAAGAGTTCCGGACGTTTTTGCTGATCAACCCCACCGTACGCGCCCTGTTTGAAGAGCTGCACAGCGATCTGTTCGAGGCCGAGTACTGGCAGCAACTCCAGCGCAATATCGCCAATGGCCAGTATGAGGACGTCTTCCCGTACGACGAAGTGCACAGGTTACGGAAATAATTGATCTTCGGGGGATCCAACCAGCACATTGCACCCTGCGACATATCACATTGATGTCAATTGGCCGTTTCTAATTTAAGCATTCTGGCCTAAGATTGAATGTACGCAAAAAAGTGCAAGTAAATAATCATAACGAAGCAGGCACAAGGAGGGTGAAACCATGACACGATTCTGGTTCACAATGGCCTTGCTGGCAGTGGCACTGCCGACCGCAGCCGCGGAAAACAATCACTGGGATCCGATCCCCGCCAATGAGGGATCCGGATGGTTCATCTCGTCCCAGTCCAAAAGCGTCGAGCAGTTTGATCTGTGGCAGATCGACAGCGGCTATGCGTATGCGGTGGGAAAAAAGACCGAACTCTACCTCAGCACCCGCCTCAAAAGCGGCAACGAATTTCAGGGCGCGACCCGCGGCCTGCTCTCCGGTGTCAAATACAATTTCTCGCCCAGACTCAGCTTACAAAGTGCCGTCACTTCCGAATCCGTCAATGAAGAGACGGTGGTGGGGGTTGAAGTCTCCAGCCAGTATGAAGTCATTGACCGGGTCAATCTCCATGCCACGGTTGATTATGAATCCCTGGAGCAAATCTACCAGATCGGGATCGGGTTTCGCTTTTAGCCCCGTTCCCGTCCCCGACTGTGGAAAAAACAGGCATCAATCAATAAAAACGGGCTATTGGGCGCGTTTATATTCACCGAGAATTGGAAAAACTGTGTTTATGTTTCTGCCCCAAAAGGCGACAAATCCAGCGCGGTTTTACTGAGGAGAATGCCGTTACGATCGGCATAAAGCATATCCCCCGGATAAACCAGGGTATGGGCTACCGCCAGGGTGACATTCCGATCGCCGGTCTGCCTTTTTTCGGTTTTAAACGGACAGGGACCCAGCGCCTTGATACCAATATCAATGGTCGCCAGGGTGGCGACATCCCGCACCGCACCGTTCACAATCACCCCTTCCCAATGATGTTTCTGAGCCAGCAGCGCCAGTTGATCGCCCAGCAACGCAAACCGACACGAGCCATGGCCGTCAATAAACAAGACCTTCCCCCGGCCATCCTCCGAGACGATATCTCGCACCAAGCTATTGTCTTCAAAGCAGCGCAAGGTCACGACCTCGCCATAAAACAGGCTGCGCCCGCCGTAATCCTGCAGTGTCAGCGGTAACCAGCGAACATCCTGTTCGTAGTGATCGCATAAATCGGGTAGTAAATCTAACATCTTGGACTCCTTGATTATTCTTGCCGGCGCTCTCCTTTACTCAGTGTAGAAAAAGTCTTTAAAATCACCCAGTTTTATTGTTGTGACACCGTCGAGCTGTACCGGCTCAAGATACAATTCCCCGTGTTCAACCCAGTAAAAAGCATGCTGGCCCCAGCGACGTGCCAACTGGGCAGCCCGCGCCCGCGATACCGGCGCGGCAAAGCTCGGCTCCAGCCAGGTGCCGTCCGGCGCGCTGCATTCGAGCATTTGAAGCCCATTTACTTCGTGGCGGAGTTCATTTTTCAGGAATGTGTTCCGTTTTAAGTTTTCCGCCGAGTGAAGAACAATGCTTCCGGGGTTAAATGCTGTTAGAATTGCAAAACAGGGGTAAACGGGGCGTTGCCCAGCTTTAAATTGAATGGTCTGGTAGCAACACCAAAGCGAGATGTGTTCACACATGATGGCGCTCCCCTTAGTAAGTGCGGCGGATAATTTTGTAGTACATGTTAAACAAACTGACTAATCGTAATACAATTCAGTCTGTTTGATATATATCAAGGAAGCACTGAAAAGCAGCAACGAAACAAAACGAGAATATTGTTATCGAGCTGTTAAGTGCATACAATCGTCGCCATCCCACGGAAATTGTAGCCAATGCCCCTGTGTTTCAGGGCTTTTTCAGCGATTCCCATAAAGAATATATTGCTGGATTACGGATGGCGTACCAAACAGGCAACTCTATTAGCGAAGTACCCGGTGTTTTGCCCAATACTTTGCCTGTCTGTGAATTTTTTTTATAGAATTTAACTATTCAGATTTTGACCAGATTCCGTTTTTAGAGATTTAGGTACTGCCAATGCAAACCCCTCACATTCTAATTGTAGAAGACGAGCACGTAACACGTAATACCCTGAAAAGCATTTTCGAAGCAGAGGGTTATACGGTTTTTGAGGCCAACGACGGCGATGAAATGCACCAAATGCTGTCTGAGCACCATGTTCACCTGGTGATCATGGATATCAACCTGCCGGGCAAAAACGGCCTGCTGCTGGCGCGCGAATTGCGTGAGCAAGGCGACATGGCCCTGATGTTCCTGACCGGCCGTGACAACGAAGTGGACAAGATCCTGGGACTGGAAATCGGCGCCGATGATTACATCACCAAGCCATTCAACCCACGTGAACTGACCATTCGTGCCCGTAACCTGCTGACTCGTGCCATGAACCAGGGTCTGCCGACCGAAGACAAACGCTTGGTCGAGCGTTACGAATTCAACGGTTGGTCACTGGAGATCAACAGCCGCTCACTGGTCAGCCCGAATGGCGATCAGTTCAAGCTGCCGCGCTCTGAGTTCCGTGCCCTGCTGCACTTCTGCGAAAATCCGGGTAAGATCCAGACCCGTGCCGAACTACTGAAGAAAATGACCGGCCGCGAGCTGAAGCCGCATGACCGGACGGTAGACGTGACGATCCGTCGTATCCGGAAACACTTTGAATCCGTGGCGGATACCCCGGAGATCATTGCCACCATTCACGGTGAAGGCTACCGTTTCTGCGGCGATCTGGGCGAAGAATAATCGTCGCGACCGCTGTCGTATTCAACATCAAATAAGGCTCCGTACGGAGCCTTATTTTTTGGTTCTTCACATTTGGGTTCTTCGCAGATCCACGGGACTGGCTCGGCTTAGTCGCCGGTGCGCAGCGGGCCGATGATCACCCCATGCTGGATCAGGCGAATTTCCTCGCCCTTGTAGGTCAGCAGCACTGCAATATCAACCGCACTGCCCGGCAACCACTCCGGCCCTTCATACAGGCTGACTTCCAGGGTCAGTTCACCTTCCGCCCGGATATCCAGATTCTCTTTGGCCAGCCACTGCTGATCGCCCTGCATCAGTAACACCCGCTGGATCTCCAGCCCTTTTGGGATCTGATGCATCTCCTTGGTTTGCAGCTTCACGGAGGCATGCACCATATCCGATGGCGCGGTGCCGTCGGCACCGATCACCGGCAGGCGCCGCAACCATAAACGACTGTCGAGCATTACCACGGTATCCCCGAGGGTGGCTTCGCTTGGGGCACTGCGCCACAGATCCGCCGGCAAAGGCGGTTCGGAGGCGCGGCGATCCGCTGCCGCTCCCTCTCCGGCTGCCGTTGCAGCCTCATCCGCACGCTCACCATCCGGGCCCTTTTCCCCAGGCACGACCGACTGGCCGTCCTGCGCAGATTCGGGCCGAGTGCTCGGGGACTCCGGCTCACTACAAGCGGCCAGCCCTAGGCTCATCACCAGGGCCAGCATCACCTGTCGTTTCATGGGTTACTTCTCCTGTCGAGCTAACCAGCCCTTCAGCACCTTAAGATCATTTTGGTAGTCATCTTTAATTTCGTCGACCCAGTCACTGATATTTTCCCACCACGCCGGCAATTCCGGAGACTGCGCCTTCTGCGCCACCTGCTGAATGTGCTTGAGGCCAATTGAGCCCGCTGCGCCTTTAATTTTATGGGCTTCGAACTTGATCCCGTCCTGATCCCGGGCGGTCATATTCGAGTCCAGGATCTCAATGTACTCCAGCATTTTCTGCTCGAACATCGCGATGCTGTCATACACCGGCTGCGTCCCGACGATCTCCACATACGAACTCAGCATTTCCAGATCCAGTAACTGAGTGATCTTCTCATCACTCAGCTGAGTAGGATTATCCGATGCCACTTCGTCCTCCGTTTCCTCTTCGTCCTCATCCAGCGGGCAGGTCAGCACCAGACGCTCAATCACACTGGTAATCGCCTTCACACTCAGCGGCTTGCTCAGGGCATCATCCATCCCTTTCTCCAGGTATTCTTCCTTGTCTTTGATCACATTGGCCGTCAGCGCCACCAGCGCCGGCAGATGGTCATAGCGCTCACGCAGCTGGCGGGCGATATCAAACCCGGACATATCCGGCAGTTGAATATCCAGCAGCACCAGGTCGTAATCGTCCGGGTTAAATTTCTCCAGCGCCTCATCCCCACGCATGGCGATCGTCACCTCGTGTCCCAGGCTCTCCAGCAGCGCCTTGGCCACCGTGATATTGAGCTCGATATCTTCCACCATGAAGATATTCAAACTCATCGGTGAGGGTGCCGGCAGCGACTCTTCCGGCTCGCGTTTCTCGACCAGCGGCGCGCAGATCGTCACGGTAAAGGTACTGCCCTCGCCGACTTCCGACGACACCGTGATATCCCCGCCCATCATCTGCACCAGCTGGCGGGACACCGCCAGGCCGATCCCGGTCCCGACCGCATGCAGGTTGTCACTGTCATCTTTGACCTGATAATACATGGCGAAAATCTTATCCAGCTCGTCGGATGGGATCCCAATGCCGCTGTCTTCGACCTCGAAGGTAATATGGGCCTGCTCGTCGATCACCTCACTGCTGATCGACAGCACCACCCCGCCTTCTTTGGTGAATTTGGTGGCATTGCTGATCAGGTTCCACAACACCTGGCGCAGCCGGGTCCCGTCGGTCTCGATACAGGCCGGCAGATCTGTCAGTTGTTCCAGGTCGAAGCGCAAGCCTTTCTGCTCGGCCATCAGCCCCGAGATATTGCCCATCTCTTCGACGAACTCGGAAAAATCCAGCGGTTTGGGCAGCAGTTCCAGACGGCGACGATCGGACTTATCCATATCGATAATGTCGTTGAAAATGTTGCCCAGGGTGATCGCACTGACATAGATAGTGCGCATGTAGCCGCGTTGCTCTTGATTGAGCCGGGTCTCGAGCAGCATCCGGCTCAGGCCGACAATCCCGTTCAGCGGTGTTCGCAGCTCATGGCTGATGGTTGAGATAAAGGCGGTTTTATCCCGGCTGGCTTTCTCCTGGGCATCCTGATACTGCTTGCGCTCGGTAATATCTCGGCCAAAGCCCATCAGGCCCAGTCGCCGCCCCTCGCGGCTATAGAACGGCACCTTACGCAGCTCAAATACCGCCTTGCGGCCATCGGGATATTCCAGCCACTGCTCATAGGTCAGCGACACATTCTGGTTAAAGACCTGCTGATCGGTTTCGACGATTTTGCGGGCAATATCTTCGCTGTAGACATCCCACGGGGTCAGGCCGACCAGCTGTTTCTCGGTCCGGTTGGTCAGCTCTTCCATCGCCCGGTTACAGCCGGAGAACTGGCCTTTCTCGTTACGGTAGTAGATCAGATCCGGCGAGGCATCGAGGAAGGATTTGAGCAGCGCACTCTGCTCCGCCAGCTCCAGCTGCGCATTTTCCCGCTGGTAAACCTCGTTTTCGAGATCCAGCATCGCTTCTTCGCGCGCTTCCTCTGCTTTTTTCCGCTCTTCAATTTCCTGGTTCAGCTGGGTGATATTCTCCTGCAACTGCTTATTGAGCTGCATGTCGCGCGAGCGCATCTCTTCGAGCTTGGTGACCAGCTTCGACAACCGCTGACGCGAGTCCTCCAGTTGGTCCACCACCACCGACAGAAAATAGACCGCCCACGGGGTGATCAGCAGCCCGAAAAACACCGAGCGGACAATATCGATGTTGAGTACTTCCCCCTGAAGCACCAGCGTCACCCCGACCTGCACCACCACCGCCAGGGCGACCAGCGCCAGAGCCAGCAACAGGCTGAAGCGCACGATTCCGAGCTTGACCAGCAAGTCGACATAGAACTGAGCCAGCACCTTGATTTGTTTCATGAATTATTCCTGCTCATAAAAGGCTACGCTTATGATAATCATCCCGGGGCCAGAACCAAAGGAGATGTCCCACAGATATAACAAAGCCTGCGCGAAGCAGGCTTGTTTCATTTCCGGATTGGCCCGGTTCAGCGATCGCTATCGGTCATCACCATGGTACAGTTTCGCCCGGCCGCCTTGGCTTTATAAAGCGCGATATCGGCCATTTCGACCAAATCCCCGTAGTCCTGGGTCGGCAACGGCGTCACCGTGGCAATCCCCAGGCTGACGGTCAGCTTGTCGTCCACATCCGAATAGGCATGAACAATGCCCTGCGCCGCCAGTTGCCGATGGACCTTCTCAGCCACCACCAACCCGCCTTCCGGATTGGTATTGGGCAGCAGGAAGGCAAACTCCTCACCGCCGTAGCGGGCCACTTCATCGGTTTCGCGCCGGATCACGTCACGGAACACCTTGGCGACCTCCCGCAGCGCGTAGTCACCCTGCTGGTGACCATAGTTATCGTTGAACGCCTTGAAGCTGTCGATATCACACAAAATCAGGGTCAGCGGCTTTTGCTCCCGGATATGGCCGTGCCAGAGTTTACGCAGCTGCTCGTCAAAGTAGCGCCGGTTGGCCACCTTGGTGAGGCTGTCGACAAAACTCATTTCCTGCAGCTCCATAATCGCATCCGCCAGCTGCTGCTCGGCCATCCGCCGCTCCGTCACATCCCGGGCCATCACCAGCACCCCGGGCACGCCGTCCGTCGGGTCCCGATATGGGGTTTTCACCATCTCGTACCAAATCGGCGTGCCGTCTTCGAGAATAACATAGTCATCGGTTTTGACCGTTTTACCTTCCCGCAGCACCTGGCGGTCACTTTCCTGAAACTCTTCCCATTTGTCCGGCTCCAGCACATCCGCCGCCGACTTACCGAGCAAGGTCGCCTGGGTAAAGCCCAGCGCGCGGGCAAACGGCTCATTACAGCCGACATAAATGCCGTGCTCGTTGTACAGGCCAATCGGATCCGAGCTGGCTTCAAAAATCGTGTTGAGCAACGAGCTGCGCTGGGCCAGGGCTTGCTCGGTGATCTCCCGCTTCTCGATCTCCTGCTTCAGACTCTCTTGCATATCATGCCAGTCCGTCACATCGTGGCTGATCGACAGCGTGCCAATCACCTCGCCGTGATCATCAATCAGCTGGGTTTTATTGGTTTCCAGCAACCGGCTGGCCCCGTCCGGCGCCGTGGTCCAGGTATGCAACGGATGCAGGGATGCCGCCATATTCTCATCGTCCATCACTCCTTCGGAAAACCGGCCGCGCCAGAAACGGTTGAAGGCTTTGTTGGTGCCGATGATCTGGCCGCTGCGATCCTGGTAATACACCAGCTCGGATAAGGAGTTCAGCACCTGCTGGAAAATACGCTGCTCCTGTTCGAGCAAGGCAGACGATGCCGGTTGCTGGGGCGGTTGTGATAAGTACAGCAGCCAGGCCGCCTGCCATTTAAAGCGGATCGGCTGCCCGGTCACCGCGAGGGATAAGGTAAATCCGGGTTTGAGTTGCAGCGCCTCGGGGGCATTCTGGAAACCGTGACGGTACGGCAGCGGCCGGAGGAAATCGCACAGCATCTCGGCGCTGATATCATCCGGATAGAGATAACGGCTGCCCAGTTTACGAACCCCAATCAGCTCACAGCAGCGTTTGTTGGCATAGAGCAAAACGCCGTCTTTGCGCCGGATAATCGCCACCGCCAGCGGTAAATCGGTCAAAATGCGGTGTAACCGCCGGAACGACGCCGAATCCAGGTGCAGCAGCATCATCACCAGCAACCCGCAGCCAACCACCGCCCCGGTCACGATCAGGACCGACAGCAACACCGGATGAGCGACCCGGTCGGCTGTCTCGGCAGCCTGCCCGGCCACCGGGAACATGGAAAGAGCAGCCAACCCGGCCGGGCGACGAACAAAACGCAACATGCTTGATTTTTCTATCGTGGCGAAAAAATGAGTCGGTAATCTAACATATTTTGTACAGCTGCTATAGCGCTGACCGGGCAATAAATGGTTGGTCCAGCGCGCTGCCTTGTGCCCCGTCCCGGGTCAGCTGCCGACTGATTTCCGTCATCGCCAGCCAGCGATTCTCACACCAGTCCGGTGCCAGCAAGGTCGGTTTGCGGGCATTGGCCGACACCCGGTGATACACCACATTCGCCGGGGTATTGCGGATCATTGCACACGCAATGTCGACGTAGTCCGCCAGGCTGATCTCACTCATCCGGCCGGCTTGCCAGGCCTTGGCCATCGTGCTGCCGCTGACAATATGTAGCGGATGCAACTTGATGCCATCAACGCCGGCCGCCACCACCCGGCGCAATGTCTCCAGACACTCGGCCTCGCCTTCCCCCGGCAGCCCGACAATCAAATGGGTACAGACCTTCAGCCCCAGCGCCCGTGCCTGCTCGGCAACCCGGGCGTAGCAGGCAAAATCGTGACCACGATTGATGCGCTTCAGGGTGTGGTCGTGGGCCGTTTGCAGCCCCAGTTCAAGCCAAATTTCATAGCCCTGGCGCTGATACTCGGCCAAGAGCGCCAGTACAGCCGGCGGCACGCAGTCCGGCCGGGTCCCGACGCACAGGCCGACGATATCCGCCGCCGTTAGCGCCTCCTCATACATCGCTTTCAAGGCCTGCACTTCGGCATAGGTACTGGTATAGGCCTGAAAATACGCCAGGTAGCGATTCGCCCGGTGCACTTCCCCCGCCCGCGCCCTGAGCTGCTCACGGATCGGCAGGAACCTGGCCTGCTCATCGGCAAAGGACGCAACGTTACAAAAGGTACAGCCGCCCCGCCCAATCGTGCCGTCCCGGTTCGGACAACTGAATCCGCCGTGCAACGTCAGCTTATGGACCTTTTCCCCGTATCGGCGCTGTAAATCCTGCCCGAACGTATTGACGAGTTCATGCAGTTGCATGGCATTCCCCGAGTCATAAATGAGAGCCGCGCAGGTTAGCACCAAAAAACAGCCGGAAATTTGTGCCAAAACAATAAAAGCATCGCGCCAAAGCAATAAAAAGAACTACTGGCAGCATTTCACTGTAGCATTCAAAGGGCGTGTAATTAAAAAACAACAAAATGAAACCCTACTGCAACAAATTTACCGGCATAAATGACTGCTCCACTTGGGGGTTTTATCGGCAATATTCAAAATGAGAGGCATTATCGAATAAACAACCGATTACAATCGCTACCCATTCACCACCCCGGCAATTTTATGCAGACAGCCCTTCAATAATTGTTGGTAATTAATCAATCAAAAATGTAGGATAGTTACAGCTGTGCGCAATTTATGAACAATAAAAATGACGAAATCACCCTACTTTTTAGTGATTTCTGTCACATCACCAGTGCAGCCGTAGCACTTTTGCTAACCAGGACAGAGGTGCTACAGCATTAAGTTTGCTATTGATTTGAAACATCATCCCACAGCAAACACACATTGCCCGGGCAGGACAAGCCGTCCTTTTATCCCCAGCAATGTCACAACACAGATTAGGGATAACTCGGGCTTCTGGATTGAGGCCTGTTGAAACTGGAAGGAAGTATCTATGACAGATCAAGCGCAGAAGGCTCAGGGACTGTACGTGCCTGAACTCGAGCACGATGCCTGTGGTATCGGCTTTGTCGCCCATCTCAAAAACCGCAAATCCCATCAGATTGTCACCCAGGCGCTGGAGATGCTGGCCCGAATGGAACACCGGGGTGGCCAGGGATGTGATCCGTGCAGCGGTGACGGTGCCGGTATTTTGCTGCAAAAGCCCCATGAATTCCTGCTGGAGGAAACCGTCAAGCTCGGGATCCGCCTGCCGGCCTTTGACCAGTACGGGGTGGGTGTCGTCCTGTTTCCGAAAGACGAATACAAACGCCAGCAATGCCGCGATATTCTCGAGCGCAACGCCAAGCGCCTGGACCTGGAAATTATCGGCTACCGGGTGCTGCCGGTCGACAATTCCATGATCGGTGCCGATCCGCTCAGCACCGAACCGCAGTTCGAACACGTGTTTGTCACCGGTGGCCCCGGGCTAGAACCTGCAGCACTGGAGCGCAAGCTGTACGTGCTGCGAAACTACACCGTGCGGGTCTGCCTCGAAAGCATTGCCAACATCGGCGACGACTTCTACATCAACTCGCTGTCTTACAAGACGCTTGTCTACAAGGGTCAGCTCACTACCGAGCAAGTCCCGCAGTACTTCCTTG
Source organism: Photobacterium sp. MCCC 1A19761 (assembly GCF_037389125.1). Taxonomy (NCBI): domain Bacteria; kingdom Pseudomonadati; phylum Pseudomonadota; class Gammaproteobacteria; order Vibrionales; family Vibrionaceae; genus Photobacterium; species Photobacterium sp. MCCC 1A19761. The sequence goes on along the minus strand of NZ_JAZGTF010000017.1, from coordinate 45,867 downwards.
ATCTGCAGAACCCGGCGATGGTGACGGCCCTGGCGCTGGTTCACTCCCGCTTTTCAACCAATACCTTCCCGAAATGGCGCCTGGCACAGCCTTTCCGTTACATCGCCCACAACGGTGAAATCAACACTGTGCGCGGCAACCTGAACTGGATGAAAGCCCGCGAGGCGATCCTCGAATCGGACCTGTTTACCCAGCAGGAAATCGACATGCTGCTGCCGATCTGTCAGGAAGGCAGTTCCGATTCCGCCAACTTTGACATGGCGCTGGAACTGCTGGTGCTCTCCGGCCGCAGCCTGCCACACGCACTGATGATGCTGATCCCGGAAGCGTGGCAGGAAAACAAAAATCTGGATCCCAAGCGCCGGGCGTTCTACCAGTACCACGCCAACCTGATGGAGCCATGGGACGGCCCGGCCTCGGTCTGCTTTACCGATGGTGTCCAGGTCGGCGCGACCCTGGATCGCAACGGCCTGCGCCCGTCACGCTATACCGTGACCAAAGACGACTTCCTGATCATGGCGTCCGAATCCGGCGTGGTGGAGATCGCGCCGGAGAACATCCAGTTCCGCGGTCGCCTGCAACCGGGCCGGATCTTCGTGGCCGACCTGGAGCAGGGCCGCATCATCTCTGATGAAGAAGTCAAAGACACCATTGCCTCCGCCCAGCCGTACGAGCAATGGGTGCAGGACAACCTGCTGAGCCTGAAATCGCTACCGGATGCTGACAACATGCATCATCAGCCGACGCCGGAGCGTCTGCTGCACCACCAGCAAGCCTTCGGGATCAGCTCGGAAGAAGTCAATGATATCCTCGTGCCGCTGGCCAAAACCGGCTATGAGCCGCTCAGCGCCATGGGGGCCGACTGGCCGCTGGCTGTGCTGTCGCACCAGTCGCAGCATCTGTCGAACTACTTCAAGCAACTGTTTGCCCAGGTCACCAACCCGCCGATCGACCCGATCCGTGAGCGGATGGTGATGTCGCTCAATACCTACCTCGGCAAAGATCAGAACCTGCTGAGCGAAACGCCGGAGCACTGCCAGAAAGTTGAGCTGGAATCACCGGTGCTGAGCAATGCCGAACTGGAAAAACTGCGCGCGATCGATAACGAGCACCTGCAGGCCAAGACGCTGGATATCGTGTTCCGCGCCAGCGGCGAGCCCGGTAAACTTGAACGTGCCCTGAAGCGGATTTGCCAGTATTCGGAAGATGCGGTGATCGACGGCTATTCGATCATCATCCTGACCGACCGCGCGGTGAATTCCAACCATGCGGCCATTCCGGCGATGCTGGCGGTCGGCGCGGTGCACCACCATCTGATCCGCAAAGGCCTGCGCGCCAAGTGTGACATCGTGGTCGAAACCGGGGATGCCCGCGAGACCCACCACTTTGCGACGTTGGTCGGCTACGGTGCCAATGCCGTCAACCCGTACCTGGTGACCGAAACCCTGGTTGATCTGCAGCGCACCCGCAAGCTGGATCCGGCGCTGTCAGTCGATGAGTTGTTCAACAACTATCGCAAAGGGATCAACGGCGGCCTGCTGAAGATTTTCTCCAAGATGGGGATCTCCACCCTGCAGTCCTACCACGGCGCACAGATTTTCGAAGCGCTGGGGATCAGCAAATCGGTGGTCGACAAATACTTCACCGGCACCGTGTCGCGCATCGAAGGCCTGACCATTGACGACATCGCCAAAGAAGTGCTGATCCGTCACCGGGTCGGCTACCCGACCCGTGAAATCCCGATCCAGATGCTGGATGTCGGCGGGGTGTACCAGTGGAAACAGCGTGGCGAGAAGCACCTGTTCAACCCGGAAACCATTTCGTTGCTGCAACAGTCGACCCGCAACAAGGACTACGGCCAGTTTAAGCAATACGCCAAAGCGGTAGACGATCAGGGCGATGATGCCGCGACGCTGCGCAGCCAGCTGGACTTTATCAAAAATCCGGCCGGGGCCATCCCGCTCGATGACGTCGAGCCGGTCGAGAACATCCTCAAACGCTTTGCTACCGGGGCAATGAGTTTCGGCTCGATCTCGTACGAAGCCCACTCCACCCTGGCTGTGGCGATGAACCGAATCGGTGCCAAGTCGAATTCCGGCGAAGGCGGCGAAGATCCGACCCGCTTCGAGAAAAAAGCCAACGGTGACTGGGAGCGCTCGGCGATCAAACAGGTCGCTTCCGGCCGTTTCGGCGTGACCTCCTATTACCTGACCAACGCCGATGAGCTGCAAATCAAAATGGCTCAGGGGGCTAAGCCGGGCGAAGGCGGTCAGCTGCCGGGCGATAAAGTCGATGACTGGATTGGCGCAACCCGTCACTCTACCCCGGGCGTCGGTCTGATCTCGCCACCGCCGCACCACGATATTTACTCGATCGAGGATCTGGCGCAGTTGATCTTTGACTTGAAAAACGCCAACCGCGCCGGTCGGGTGAACGTCAAGCTGGTCTCGGAAGCCGGGGTCGGCACCATTGCCTCCGGTGTGGCCAAGGCCAAAGCAGACGTGGTGCTGATCGCCGGGTTCGACGGCGGCACCGGGGCCTCTCCGATGTCCTCGATCCGTCATACCGGTCTGCCTTGGGAACTGGGCCTGGCCGAAACCCACCAGACCCTGCTGAAAAACGGCCTGCGCAACCGCATCGTGGTCCAGTCGGACGGCCAGATGAAGACTCCGCGCGACCTCGCCGTGGCGACCCTGCTCGGTGCCGAGGAATGGGGCATCGCGACCGCCGCCCTGGTGGTGGAAGGTTGTATCATGATGCGTAAGTGTCACAAGAACACCTGTCCGGTCGGGATTGCGACCCAGAACAAGACGCTGCGCGAGCGTTTCGACGGCCGGGTGGAAGATGTCGTGACCTTCTTCCACTACATGGCGCAAGGTCTGCGTGAAATCATGGCAGAACTGGGCTTCCGCACCATTGATGAGATGGTCGGCCAGTCCCAGAAACTGAAGATCCGCGACAACATCGGCCACTGGAAGTACCAGAATCTGGATCTCAGCCCGGTGCTGCACATCGAGCCTGCCCGGGAAGAAGACGGCGTCTATCAGCAACGTGAGCAAGACCACGCGCTGGAGACCATCCTGGATCGCCGCCTGATTGAAACGGCAGCGCCAGCCCTGTATGAAGGCAAGGCGGTGGAAGCCACGTTTGACATCATCAATACCGACCGCAGTACCGGGACCATGCTGTCGAACGAAATCTCCAAGATTTACAAAGACCAAGGCTTACCACAGCCGATGAAGGTCAAGTTCAACGGCTCCGCCGGCCAGAGCTTCGGGGCGTTCCTCGCCAAAGGCGTGGCCTTTGAAGTGGAAGGGGATGCCAACGACTACTGGGGTAAAGGCCTGTCCGGCGGCACCCTGGCGCTCTACCCGGACCGCCGGACCGACATCATTCCGGAAGACAACATCGTGGTCGGGAACGTCTGCTTCTACGGCGCGACCTCCGGGGAGTCCTATATCCGCGGCATGGCCGGTGAGCGCTTCTGCGTTCGTAACTCCGGCGCCAAGGTGGTGGTCGAAGGGGTTGGCGATCATGGCTGTGAGTACATGACCGGCGGGATCGCGGTGATCCTCGGCCAGACCGGACGCAACTTTGCCGCCGGGATGAGCGGTGGTGTCGCCTACGTCTGGGATCAGTTCGAAGACTTTGCAACCAAGCTCAATCCAGAGCTGGTCGATCTCGATCCGATTGAAGACGAAGACAAGATCCTGCTGCGCGAGATGCTGACCAAACATATCGACTATACCGGCAGTACAGTGGCTCAAACTTTCCTCGATAACTTCGAGGGGAACCTGGCCCGGATGGTCAAGGTAATGCCGCGGGACTACAAAGCCGTCCTACAGCAGCGCAAAGCAGAAGCAGAGAACAAGGAAGTATTGGAGGCCGTCGATGGGTAAGCCGACTGGATTTTTAGAATTTGGCCGTGAGTTGCCAAAGAAAGTGGATCCGAGCGTCCGGATTCAGGACAACAAGGAGTTTGTCCTCAACAACGAGTTCGGGGACAAAATCAACACGCAGGCGTCGCGCTGCATGGATTGCGGGGTACCGTTCTGCCACAACGGTTGTCCGATCGGCAACATCATTCCGGAGTTTAATGATGCGGTCTATCGCGACAGCTGGGAAGAAGCCTGGCATATCCTAAGCTCGACCAATAACTTCCCGGAGTTTACCGGTCGGGTGTGTCCGGCGCCGTGTGAGAGCAGCTGTGTGCTCGGCATCAACCAGGATCCGATCACCATCTGTAACATCGAGAGAACCATTGTCGAAACGGCGTACCGCGAAGGGTACGCCAAACCGAAAACACCGAGAAAACGCACCGGCAAGACCGTCGCCATTATCGGCAGCGGTCCGTCCGGCCTGGCAGCGGCAGAGCAGCTCAACAGCGCCGGTCACAGCGTGACCGTGTTTGAGCGCGATGAAAAAGTCGGTGGTCTGCTGCGGTTCGGGATCCCGGATTTCAAGCTTGGTATGGATATCATTGACCGCAAAATCAACCTAATGGCTGAGGCCGGGATCAAATTTGAAGTCAACGCCCATATCGGGGTCGACATCAATGCCCAGCAGCTGCGCCAGGAGTTTGATGTGGTGCTGCTGACCGGCGGCTCCACGGTTCCTCGGGATCTGCCGATCCCGGGCCGCGAGCTCAAAGGCGCCCACTATGCCATGGAGTTCCTGGCTCAGAACAACCGCCGCGCCAACAACATGGATCTGAAAACCGAAGAAATCCATGCCAAAGACAAGCATGTAGTGGTGATCGGCGGCGGGGATACCGGCTCGGACTGCGTCGGCACCTCGAACCGTCATGGCGCGGCCAGTATCACCCAAGTCGAAATCATGCCGATGCCGCCAGAGCATCGCCCGGCCAATCAGCCGTGGCCGGCCTATCCGATGATCCTGCGCACGTCGACCTCCCACGAGGAAGGCTGTGAGCGGCACTGGAATATTCTGACTAAGGAATTTATCGGTGATGAAGCGGGCAACCTCAAGGCGCTGCGCATTGCCGATATCCAGTGGCTCGAAGCCAAGCCGGGTGAACGGCCGGGCTTTGAGGAAGTCCCGGGCTCGGAGCGGATCATTCCATGCGATCTGGCATTCCTGGCGATGGGCTTTTTGCATCCGGAGCCGAACGGCGTGCTGGCGCAACTGGATATTGCCTTGGATGAGCGCGGTAATGTCGCCACCCAAGGCTTTGCCACCAACCAGAAGGGCGTGTTTGCTGCCGGGGATATGCGGACCGGTCAGTCTCTGGTGGTCCGTTGTATCAACGAAGGCCGTGAATGTGCCCGTGAAATCGATGCTTTCCTGATGGGTAATTCCAATCTGGAGGCCAAATCCGATTCACTTATGCTGTCTGAAGCCTGATTCCATTCAGTATTATCCTGAAAACCAAGCCGGCTCTCATGAGCCGGCTTTTTGTTACCGAATGCATCAGGATTCCCGAGCAGGCTTTGCCTGAACCTGGTGAATCCTTATTTGGTATAGCCCACCTATTGCCCCCGAACGTGAGCAAGAAAGTTCTAACTTTTCAGACAGTTCCCAGCCCGTTTTCCCCGCACTAAAATGTGAATTTATTGTTGCAGAAAAAGTAAAAACAAATGTATTCCAATATGTTACATCACGACTTACTCATAGATACGAGATTTTACTGCTCCTGTGATATGAATTTGACCTTTTTGTAAAATATCGTTAACTTCAAAGGATGCTGGAAGCACAGATGGCGATCAGGGAGATCGCCATAAATATGCAGTAAGACTGCCCGGAGCGGGCAGAAGCAAGGGAGAGTTGCAATGACACTGTATGACCCAACGCTGGAAAAGGATAACTGTGGCTTTGGTTTAATCGCCCATATTGAAGGCGAAACCAGCCATAAACTCGTCCGAACAGCCATATCCGCATTGGATCGTATGACCCACCGTGGCGGGATTGCCGCGGACGGCAAAACCGGTGACGGCTGTGGCTTACTGATGAAAAAGCCGGACAGTTACTTTCGCACCGTCGCTGAAGAAGCGGGCTGGAAGCTGGCCCGTGAATATGCCGTCGGGATGATTTTCCTCAGTCAGGATCCAGTCAAGGCCGAGCAGGCCCGGACTATCGTCAACGAAGAGCTGGCCAAAGAAACCCTGTCGATCGTCAGCTGGCGCGAAGTCCCGGTCAACCCGGCCGTGCTGGGCCCGATCGCCACCGAATCCCTGCCGCAAATCGAGCAGGTGTTTGTCAACGCCCCGGCAGGCTGGAAGCCTCGCGATGTCGATCGCCGCCTCTATATGGCCCGTCGCCGGATTGAAAAACGCATCGACAGCGATCCGGATTTTTATATCTGTAGTCTGTCGACTCAGGTCACCGTCTATAAAGGCCTGTGTATGCCGGCCGACCTGCCGAAGTTTTACCGGGATCTGGGCGATATTCGTCTGGAATCTTCCATTTGTTTGTTCCACCAGCGGTTTTCCACCAACACCCAGCCACGCTGGCCGCTGGCCCAACCGTTCCGCTATCTGGCGCACAACGGGGAAATCAACACCATCGCCGGGAACCGCCAGTGGGCGCGGGCGCGGGCGTATAAGTTCTCCTCCCCGCTGCTGCCGGATCTGCAAAACGCAGCGCCGTTCGTCAACGAAACCGGCTCCGACTCGTCGAGCTTAGATAACATGCTGGAGCTGTTCCTGTCCGGCGGGATGGATCTGTTCCGCGCCATGCGGATGCTGGTGCCGCCGGCCTGGCAGAACCACCCGGATATGGATCCGGCCCTGCGTGCCTTCTACGATTTCAACACCATGCACATGGAGCCATGGGACGGCCCGGCGGGGATCGTAATGTCCGACGGCCGTTACGCCGCCTGTAACCTCGATCGCAACGGCCTGCGCCCGGCGCGCTATGTGATCACCAAAGACAAGCTGATCACCCTGGCGTCGGAAGTCGGGATCTGGGACTACGCCCCGGATGAAGTGGCCGAGAAAGGCCGCGTCGGACCAGGCGAATTGCTGGTGATCGACACCAAGTTCGGCAAGATCTGGCATTCTGCCGATATTGATAATGATCTCATGGGCCGCCACCCGTACAAGGAGTGGATGGACAGCCATGTCAAACGCCTGGTGCCGTTCGAAGAGCTGGGCGACGATCAGGTCGGCAGCCGCTCGCTGGACGATCAGGAACTCAACACCTACCAGAAACTGTTCGGGATCAGCAACGAAGAGCTGGACCAAGTGCTGCGCGTGGTCGGTGAAAACGGCCAGGAAGCGACCGGCTCCATGGGCGATGACGCCCCGATGGCGGTGCTGTCCTCCAAAGAGCGCTCGGTGACCGACTACTTCCGCCAGATGTTTGCTCAGGTCACCAACCCGCCGATTGACCCGCTGCGGGAAAAACACGTAATGTCGCTGGCAACCTGTATCGGCCGGGAAATGAACGTCTTTTGCGAAACCGACGGCCACGCCCACCGCGTGGCGTTCAAATCGCCGATCCTGCTGTATTCCGATCTGGTGCAGTTGCTGGAGCTGGACAACCAGTACTACCGCAACAGCATCATCGACATTAACTACGATCCGCGCGAGAAAGATCTCAAGCAGGCGATTGTCGATGTCTGCGATCAGGCCCAGCGCCTGGTCGAGAGCGGCACCGTACTGGTGGTACTTTCCGACCGCGGGATCAATCCGGACAAGCTGCCGATCCCGGCCGCCATGGCCGTCGGTGCGGTCCAGACCCGACTGGTCGAGGCCAATCTGCGCTGTGACGCCAACATCGTTGCCGAAACCGCCACGGCCCGCGATCCGCACCAGTTTGCGGTGTTGCTCGGCTTCGGTGCGACGGCCATCTACCCGTACCTGGCCTATGAGTCGCTGGGCAAGCTGGTCGACAGCGGCGCTATCAGCAAACCGTACCGCGAAGTCATGGTGAACTACCGCGACGGGATGAACAAAGGGCTGTACAAGATCATGTCAAAAATGGGGATCTCCACCATTGCCTCTTACCGCTGCTCAACCCTGTTTGAAGCCGTCGGCCTGAGCAAAGACGTGGTGGATCTCTGTTTTCGTGGCGTCTCAAGCCGCATCGCCGGTGCCGACTTTGGCGACTTCCAGCAGGACCTGTTCAACCTGTCCCGGCGAGCCTGGCTCAAGCGCAAGCCGATCGAAAACGGCGGCCTGCTCAAGTACGTCCATGGCGGGGAATTCCACGCCTACAACCCGGATGTTGTCGGCACTTTGCAAAAAGCGGTCAAAACCGGGAACTATCAGGATTATCTGGCCTTTGCCAAAGAGGTTAACGAGCGTCCGGTTGCGGCGATCCGCGACCTGCTTCAGCTCAAAACTTCAGACAATCCGCTGGATATCGACTGCGTGGAAGCAGCCACCGAGCTGTATCAGCGCTTTGATTCCGCGGCGATGTCCATCGGCGCCCTGAGTCCGGAAGCGCACGAAGCACTGGCCATTGCCATGAACCGTCTCGGCGGTTTCTCCAACTCCGGTGAAGGCGGTGAAGATCCGCGCCGGTTCAACACCGAGCGCAACTCGCGGATCAAACAGGTCGCCTCCGGCCGCTTCGGGGTCACCCCGCACTATCTGGTCAATGCCGATGTGCTGCAGATCAAAGTGGCTCAGGGTGCCAAGCCCGGTGAGGGCGGTCAGCTGCCGGGCCACAAAGTGACCACGGAGATTGCCAAGCTACGTTATGCGGTGCCGGGCGTGACATTGATTTCACCACCGCCGCACCACGACATCTACTCGATTGAAGATCTGGCCCAGTTGATCTTCGATCTCAAGCAGGTCAACCCGAAAGCCATGATTTCGGTCAAGCTGGTTTCCGAGCCCGGGGTCGGCACCATTGCCACCGGGGTCGCCAAAGCCTACGCCGATCTGATCACCATTTCCGGCTACGACGGCGGCACCGGGGCCAGCCCGCTGACCTCGGTCAAATATGCCGGCAGTCCGTGGGAGCTGGGTCTGGCAGAAACCCAGCAGGCGCTGGTCGCCAACGGCCTGCGCCATAAGATCCGCCTGCAGGTCGACGGCGGTCTGAAAACCGGATTGGATGTAGTCAAAGCGGCGATCCTGGGGGCGGAAAGCTTCGGTTTCGGCACCGCGCCGATGGTCGCTCTGGGCTGTAAATACCTACGGATCTGTCACCTCAACAACTGCGCCACCGGGGTGGCCACTCAGGATGAGAAGCTGCGCCGCGACTTCTTCAAAGGCCTGCCGGAGCAGGTAATGAACTACTTCATCGGCCTCGGCCAGGAAGTGCGGGAGCTGCTGGCCCAATTGGGCGTGGAGAAGCTGACCGACCTGATCGGCCGGACCGATCTGCTGACCGTGCTGGAAGGTCATACCGCCAAGCAAAGCAAGCTGGTGCTCGACGGTCTGCTGCATGCGCCGACGCCGGTTGCAGGGAAAACGCTCTATTGCAGCGAGCCGAATACCCCGTTTGATCAGGCTGAACTCAGCAATGCCCTGCTTGAAGCCGCGCTCCCCGCGATTGAAAGCCGCAGCGGCGCCGATCTCTACTTTGAGATCCGCAACACCGACCGTTCGATTGGTGCCCGCTTGTCCGGCGAAATTGCCCTGCGCTACGGCAATCAGGGCATGGCCGGCCAGCCGATCAATATCCACCTGTCCGGCACCGCCGGTCAGTCGTTCGGGGTCTGGAATGCCGGCGGCCTGAATCTGCTGCTGACCGGGGATGCCAATGACTACGTCGGGAAAGGCATGACCGGCGGGAAAATCAGCATCCGTCCGCCCGTCGGCTCGGCCTTCAAATCCAATCAGGCCACCATTGTCGGCAACACCTGTCTGTATGGTGCAACCGGCGGGAAATTCTTCGCTGCCGGCACCGCCGGAGAGCGGTTTGCGGTGCGTAACTCGGGCACCATCGCAGTGGTCGAAGGCGCAGGGGACAATGCCTGTGAATATATGACCGGCGGGATCGTGGCCATCCTCGGCAAAACCGGGGTCAACTTCGGTGCCGGGATGACCGGTGGCTTTGCCTATATTCTGGATGAAAACGGCGACTTTGCCGGTCGGGTCAACCCGGAGCTGATTGAGGCGCTGCCGCTGGACGGACTCAAGATCCACCAGGAGCACCTGCGCGGGCTGATCGCCAGCCATCTAGAAGAAACCGGATCGAGCCGGGCACAGGAAATCCTGGCCGATTTTGACCAGTGGATCCCACGGTTCTACCTGGCCAAGCCGAAGTCTGCCGACGTAAATACCCTCTTGGGTCACCAAAGCCGCTCTGCCGCAGAGCTGCGCGTTCAAGCTCAATAAGGAGGGAAGCCGTATGAGCCAGAACATTTACCAGTTCATTGATGTCGCGCGTGTGGATCCGGCGAAAAAACCGCTCAACATTCGTAAGATTGAATTTGTCGAAATCTACGAGCCGTTTACCCAGCAGCAGGCCGGAGCTCAGGCCGACCGCTGCCTCGGTTGCGGCAATCCGTACTGCGAATGGAAGTGCCCGGTCCACAACTACATTCCGCAGTGGCTGAAACTGGCCAATGAAGGCCGGATCATTGAAGCCGTGGAGCTGTCGCACCAAACCAACACCCTGCCGGAAGTCTGCGGCCGGGTCTGCCCGCAGGATCGGCTGTGTGAAGGGGCCTGTACCCTTAATGAGGATTTTGGCGCCGTCACCATCGGTAATGTCGAGAAATACATTACCGACAAGGCGTTCGAGATGGGCTGGAAGCCGGATATGTCTGCCGTCGAATGGACCGACAAGAAAGTCGCCATCATCGGTGCCGGACCGGCGGGCCTTTCCTGTGCCGACATCCTGGTCCGCAACGGCGTCAAACCCGTGGTGTTTGACCGCTACCCGGAAATCGGCGGCCTGCTGACCTTTGGCATCCCGTCGTTCAAGCTGGAAAAAGAGGTGATGATCAACCGCCGCAGGATCTTCACCGACATGGGCGTTGAGTTCCGCCTCAATACCGAAGTCGGCAAAGATATCGAGATGGCCCAGTTGCTTGAAGAGTATGATGCGGTCTTCCTCGGCGTCGGCACCTACAAAAACATGCGTGCGGGTCTGGCCAACGAAGATGCCCCGGGCGTCTACGATGCGCTGCCGTTTCTGATCTCCAATACCTATCGGGTGATGGAACTGGAGGACAGCCCTGAATTTATCGACATGCGCAATCAAAAAGTCGTGGTCCTCGGCGGCGGTGATACCGCCATGGACTGTGTCCGCACCTCGATCCGTCAGGGCGCGAAAAACGTGATCTGTGCCTATCGCCGGGACGAGGCCAACATGCCGGGCTCCAAGCGGGAAGTCAAAAATGCCCGCGAAGAAGGCGTGAAGTTCATGTTCAACCTCCAGCCGCTTGGCATTGAGCTGAACGAGCACGGCCGGGTCAGCGGCGTCAGAGTGGTGAAAACCGCCCTCGGTGAGCCCGATGATGCCGGACGACGCCGTCCGGAGCCGGTCGAAGGCAGCGAGCATGTGCTGTCGGCCGATGCGGTGATCATGGCCTTTGGTTTCCAGCCTCACGCTATGCCGTGGCTGGCCGCCCATGATGTTGAACTGGATCAGTGGGGACGGATCAAGGCGCCACAGGCAGGCGCATTTGCCTTCCAGACCAGCAATGCCAAAATCTTCGCTGGCGGCGACGCCGTCCGAGGCTCGGATCTGGTGGTCACGGCCATCGACGAAGGCCGTAAGGCTGCGGAAGGGATCCTCGATTACCTCGACGTTTAACCCGCCGCGCTGAACGACAGCGGGAATGGCCGTCAGTGCCATTCCCGTTTTTTATTTGGTACAATTTGCCCATTCTGACTCCCGTCCGGGAGCTTCAATTGACTTAGATGAGAACGAATCCATGAAGATCGGCATTATTGGTGCGATGGAACAAGAAGTCGCCATCCTGAAAGCACAACTGACCCACTGCGAAACCCACACCAAAGCGGGCTGTACTTTCTATACCGGAACCCTGAACGGTGCCGACGTCGTCTTGCTGCAATCAGGCATTGGTAAAGTCGCTGCTGCTGTAGGGACCGCGGTGCTGCTTGAAATCTTCCAGCCGGATGTCGTCCTCAATACCGGCTCAGCCGGTGGCTTCGACCGCACCCTGAATGTCGGTGATGTAGTGATCTCGACTGAAGTACGCTACCACGATGCCGATGTGACAGCCTTTGGTTACGAAATCGGTCAGATGGCGCAACAGCCAGCCGCGTTCATCTCAGACGCCAAACTGATGGATGTTGCCGAGCAGGCACTTGCTGCGCTGGGCGACACGCACGCAGTCCGCGGCCTGATCTGCACCGGGGATGCCTTCGTTTGCTCTACCGAGAAACAAACCTTCATTCGTGATCACTTCCCAAGCGTGGTGGCGGTTGAAATGGAAGCCGCGGCCATTGCCCAGGCCTGTCACCAGTTCGACGTACCGTTTGTCGTGGTGCGTGCCATTTCTGATGTCGCCGACAAAGAATCACCAATGAGCTTCGAAGAGTTCCTGCCGCTGGCCGCGAAAAGCTCATCAGCCATGGTCAGCAAGATGGTGGAGCTGCTGAATCAGTAATGAACGAGCTGCTGGCGGTTCTGAATACCCATCACGCCCTGCTGGTCTTGTGGGGCGCCCTGGTGATGCAATGGCTGCTCCCGATCCCGGGGGCGCTGCATCCATTGCAATTCTGGCCGTTGATCGCGCAGCGAATTGCCGAGCGGGTCAACCATCCGGATGAATCCCGCCAGCAACAACTGCTCGCCGGCAGCCTGGCTTGGCTGCTGATGTGGCTCACCGTGCTGGTCCTGCTGATCGCCGTGGATCAGCTGGTGTGGATTGAAAGTATCTATCAGCTGATCCTGTTGTGGCTGGCACTGGATTGGCGCAACACCCTGAAATTTAGCAAGCGTTTTATCCGCGCCTACAGCCGCGAAGACAAAGCCTATTGCCGGCAGTTACTCGAATCACCGCTCAATCGCGAAACCCGCAACCTCTCACTGCTCGGTCTGGGCAAGGCCGGGGCAGAAACCCAGCTGATGGCCTATGGCCGCCTGGTCGCCGGGGTGCTGTTCTGGTTCGCCCTCACCGGCGGGATCGGGGCCCTGATGTACCGCCTGGCAGTCAGTCTGGCGCGCACCTGGTCGCCCAGCCGCGCCGAGTACCACACCTTTGGTTTACCGGCCGTGCGGATTCTGGCGGTGCTCGATATTATTCCGCTGCGCCTGTTTGCCCTGTTGATCTGTATCGGTCATAACGGCAAAACCGCCCTGCAGGGGATCCGCCAGCAAGGAGAAAACTGGCTATTGCCCGGCCCCGGCTGGCTGCTGGCCGCCACCGGCCATAAGCTCTCGCTGTCCCTGGGTGGCCCGGCTATCTATAACAGCCGGAAAATAGAGCGCCCGCGCCTCGGTGGCCCCATCGCTCCGGCAGCCCTGCACCTGAGTCAAATCAACCTGATGGTAAACCGCCGGCTGATTGCCTGGGTCATCATTCAGAGCAGTCTGCTCATTCTCATGCAAGGAGTCGCCTGATCGTGCGCCTGATTGTTAATCTCTTGCTACTGTTGCCGACCAGCCTGTTGGCCGCGCCCGTCGAGCGGGTGATCAGCCTCTCGCCGCACACCACCGAGCTGGCGTATGCCGCCGGGCTGGGTGACAAGCTGGTCGCCGCCAGTGACTACAGCGACTATCCGGAAGCAGCCAAATCCCTCGAGCGCGTTGCCAATTACCGGGGGATCAAACTCGAGCGCATTATTGCCCTGAAGCCGGATTTAATTCTGGCCTGGCAAGGGGGCAATCCGCCCCGCGAAATGGCCAAGCTGGAGCAGTTGGGACTGAACGTCTTTTACTCCAATCCCAAAGCGCTGGAAGACATTCCGCAGACTCTCGAAACGCTCGGTCAATATGCCGCCGTGCCCACGCAAGCCCACCAGGCCGCCGCTACGTTCAGGGAAAAGCTGCAACAGCTGGATGCCCGCTATCGCCAGCAACGGCCGGTGCGTTATTTCTACCAGCTCAGTGCGTCCCCGATGATCACCGTGGCCGGTAACAACTGGCCCAGTCAGGTCTTCAACCACTGCGGCGGCGAAAATATTTTTGCAGACAGCAAAGCCGCCTACCCGCAAGTCTCCGAAGAGCAAGTCGTCGTCCGTCAGCCGGAAGTGATTTTCGGCACGCCCCACGCCGGTACCCAAACCGGTCTGTGGCAGAAGTGGGACGGCAAGCTCCCGGCAGTTAATCACCAGCATATTTACAACCTGGAAGCCGACTGGCTTAACCGGCCAACCCCGCGCACGATTCAGGCAGTAGAGCAGGTTTGTCGCTATCTCGAGCAGGTACGGCAAGACAAGCCGTAGCCATCGGACCCGTGCCGACGCAATTCCCTGTGAATAAGGTCACAAAGCACGCGCAGTAAGTTGTACCATTTACATTTCGCCGTACAATCTCAGCCGATTTTTATTCTGACTTCGCAGCGCTTAGGGACAGACATGCTTATCTACCTTCTTGATATGTTCGGCACCGCCATTTTTGCCATTTCCGGCGTGTTACTGGCGGGCCGGTTGCGGATGGATCCGTTCGGCATTGTTGTGCTGGCCAGCGTGACCGCCATTGGCGGCGGCACCATCCGTGATATGGCGCTGGGGGCCACTCCGGTATTCTGGATCACCGATACCAATTATCTCTGGGTGATCTTCATCACCTGTCTGGTGGCCATTATCGCCATCCGCAAGCCCCGGCAAATGCCCTGGTACTTCCTCCCGGTTGCCGATGCCATCGGTCTGGCGGTGTTTGTTGCCATCGGCGTCGAGAAAGCCCTGCGCTTTGGCGCGACTCCGATGGTTGCGGTCATCATGGGCGTGATGACCGGTTGTGGCGGCGGGGTGATCCGGGATGTGCTGGCGCGTGAAATCCCGATGGTGCTGCGTACCGAAGTCTATGCAACGGCCTGTATTCTGGGCGGTATTGTTCATACCACGGCCTTGCAACTCAACGCTGATGTGAATATTGCCACCCTGGCCGGGATCGCGACGACCCTGACAATCCGACTGGCCGCCATTCGCTGGCATTTATCCCTGCCGACGTTTGCGCCCCGAAACTGATCTGACTCGCAAAACGTTGCTCAGCGTTGCATTCAACGCCATCAAAACCGCCAACCTTGGCGGTTTTCTTTTTCCTTACTCAATTTAAATAAACAAAAAACTTTATTTATAAAAAATGACAGTTATGGTTATTAGTAAGCAAAAAACATTACTAATAACCCGGAGGCACCATGATCCCCTACGTCGAACATGCCAATCTCACCGTGACCGATATTGACCAGACCATCGCGTTTCTGCAAACCGCCCTGCCCGCTTTCCAAGTGCGCCATCGTGGACAAACCGATACATACCCGTGGTGCCATATCGGCACCGAAACCAGTTATCTCGCACTCCAGGGAGTCACGGACCGTACCGACACTGATCGCGCCCCCTACCGGGACAGCGGCATCAACCATATCGGCCTGGTCACCGAAGATGTGGACGGGGTCAGAGCGCGGCTTCTGGCGGCGGGATATCAGGAAAATGAGCTCGCAACAGACCATCCCTGGCGCAAGCGGATCTACTTTTGGGATCCCAACGGGATTGAATGGGAGTTTATTGAATATCTCAGTGAAAATCCGAGCGAGCGCAACGATTATCGCCTGTAATCATGATCGGCTGTTGTCACAACGTCCCCGGAAACTTCGGGGGCTGCCAACGAGGAAAAACCATGTTTCATCCCGTCTCGAAGACCTGCTTGCACCTGATCCACCAGGGACAGCAGTTCGATCCCGTCTACGGCAATGGCCTGTCCAACCATTTGCCGATGGCGCTTACTGCGCTCGCCTACCAGGGCGCGTCAGATGAGCAACTTACCGCGTTTTACCACCACTATGCGGGGCAGTTGAGTCCGCTGCGCCCGGTCAACGACGCAGATGCCCAAACCCCACGACTGGGCAACCCGGCCGATTTCGGTCGCTTTTTATCCCGCTATCGCCGGCAAATCCGCCAGCGGGGGCTCGAGCCAACCGTGCGTGAAGCGCTGGCGCAGCTCCTGCCGGGACTGATCACCGCCGCATTTCATGGCGTGATCCGCCTGAGCTATGCGGCCGCCCTGCAAGATAACGAAGAAGTGGCACTGGCGCTGGCGTACTGGGCCAGTGAATATCAAGCCTTGGGCCCGCTGCAGCAAACCGATGCATACGATGCCGAACAACAACTTCATCTCGCCCAGCAGCAATTTGCCAACTACACCTTTCAGCCCGGGATCATCGTCGATCGGGTCAACGAACTAAGCCACATCCCGGCCTATCAGCAGCTCGCGGCGATCCCTGCGGCCCTCACGTTCGAGCAGGTTACCCGGATCACCATCCGCTCCTACCTCGCTTCAGACAATTTCGTCCTGCTGCACGGCGTAACCGGCTTTCAGGCCCTGCATCAGCTCTTACCTTATCTCGACGATCCCGAGTTGGCCCTGCGCTATTACTGGCAGGCCTATATTGCCGCTATGTGCGTTGCCCGCACGGCCCAGCGCCCCGTAAGCCAACACGCCCCACCGACACTCGAGTGGGAGCAGTGGCATGCACAGAGTTGCCTTAGTCGCGACGATCACACCATCAAGCTGATCTACAGCGCCAGCTATCTCTATCAACACTTTCCATGGCCGGAATATCCGGCAGCCATCAAGATGCGACTGGCAAAGGAAGCCCCTTAGCCGCCAGACAGTACGCCCTTTGTGCTTCCCCGAACTACGGGCATGAAAAAAGGCGCCTGGGCGCCTTTTGAAATTGCTTGATGGGATATGGGCTGAATTACTTCAGGGTCACCCGGGCAAATTTACGTTTACCGACCTGGTACACGGCAGTCCCTGCCGCCGGAACCAGCTTGGTATCTTCAATTTTATCGCCGTCCATCTTGGCTGCGCCCTGACGAATCATGCGCATCGCATCCGATGTTGAGTTCACCAGACCCGCTTCTTTCAGCAGGTTCGTAATGGCCATCCCGGCTTCGAATTCGAACTCCGCCATCTCATCGGGCATCGCGCCTTTCTGGAAACGGTTGATGAATTCCTGCTCCGCGGCATCAGCCTCCGCCTCAGAGTGGAAGCGGGCAATAATTTCTTTGGCCAGCAGGATCTTGATATCACGCGGATTCTTCCCATTGGCAATATCAGTTTTGAACTGGTCGATTTCTTCCAGCGGGCGGAAAGACAGCAGCTCGTAGTAGTTCCACATCAGATCGTCAGAAATCGACATGATCTTACCGAACATTTCGCTTGGTGACTCCGCAATCCCGATGTAGTTGTTCGCCGACTTGGACATTTTCTTCACGCCGTCCAGGCCTACCAACAGCGGCAGCGTCAGCACAACCTGCGGCTTCTGACCATTGGCTTTTTGCAGCTCACGGCCCATCAACAGGTTGAATTTCTGGTCGGTCCCGCCCAGCTCAACATCAGTTTCCATCGCAACCGAGTCATAGCCCTGCAGCAGCGGATACATAAACTCGTGAATCGCAATCGGACGGCCTTCGTTGTAACGCTTTTTGAAGTCGTCACGTTCCAGCATCCGCGCAACCGTCTGGTTGGCCGCCAGGCGGATCATCCCTTCAGCGCCCAAGTCAGACAGCCAGCTCGAGTTAAATTCAATCTTGGTTTTTGCCGGATCCAGGATCTTAAACACCTGCTCTTTGTACGTTTCTGCATTACGCAGCACGTCTTCGCGAGTCAGCGGTGGGCGCGTGGTGTTTTTCCCGGTCGGATCACCAACCATCCCGGTGAAATCACCAATCAGGAAGGTCACATCGTGGCCCAGCTCCTGAAATGTACGCAGCTTATTAAGAATCACCGTATGGCCAAGGTGAATATCCGGAGCCGTTGGGTCAGCACCCAGTTTAATACGTAATGGACGGTTCTCTTTTAACTTGGCAATCAGCTCTTCTTCCGGAATCAGTTCATCGACACCGCGCTTGATCTCAGCTAGGGCTTTTTCAATGCTGGCCATTCTTGTTCGCTCCCACAGAATTGGCAAAAAAGTGATAATTGACCATCTTACTTGAATAGAGATGTTTTTTGAAACCAGTTAAACTTGCTGTTGTCTTATTTTTCCCTTTTCGTAAAAAAATAACAATTCATGCTAGTATCGAAACTTCGCCGTCTGCCAAGGATGCACCAGATTCTGATCACCGCGCTGAGCGCGCTGGTGGTCGTGCTGCTCCTGGTTCCGGGCACAGAACACCAAGGCCATCCGGAGCGAAAGTTTGAAGTGGGCAAACTTTACCCGCTCGATATCGATGTCAACGCCAACCAACTCCGACCGATGGCGGAAGATGAAAAGCCGGTGGTGCCGGAGTTAAAGTGGAAAAATCACACCGTCAAATCCGGTGAAAGCCTGGCCGTCGTGTTCGACCAGGTCGGCCTCTCCCCCCGCGCCCTGTTTCAGGTCGTCAATGCCGATGAAGGCACCAAAACCCTGTCCCACCTGCGTCCCGGCGACGTTCTCAAATTCGGCTTTGATGAAAATAATCAATTGGTTCAGCTCCTTCAGCCGAAAAACGCGACCGAGACGCTGGTGATCACCCGAGCCGGAGACAGTTACCACTCCCGCACCGAGAGCAAAGCCATCGACATCCGGGTCAACTTCGCCCAGGCCATCATTACGTCCAGTTTCTGGAATGCCGCCGAGCAGGCTGGCCTGACCCCGAACCAGATTATGGAGCTGGCCGGGATATTCGGCTGGGACGTCGACTTTGCCCTGGATATCCGTCAAGGCGACAGCTTCTCGGTACTATTTGAAGAGCAGTTTGTCGAAGGCGAGCTGATCGGCCGCGGCAACATCCTGGCCGCCACCTTCACCAACCTGGGGGAAACCTTTACCGCCGTACGCAGTAAAGACGGTAACTACTACGACGCCGACGGCCGTGCTATGCGTAAAGCCTTCCTGCGCTCCCCGATCAACTTCCGCTATGTCAGCTCCAATTTCAACCCGAGCCGCCTGCACCCGGTGACCGGGAAAGTGAAAGCGCACCGGGGCACCGACTATGTCGCGCCGGTAGGCACCCCAATTTGGGCCGCCGGGGACGGCGTGGTCATGAAGTCCGGCTATAACAAGTTTAACGGCAACTACGTGTTCATTCGCCACAGCTCGACCTATATCACCAAATACCTGCACATGACCAAGCGCAAGGTCAAAACCGGTGAGCGGGTCAAGCAAGGACAAACCGTCGGCACCCTGGGCGGCACCGGCCGCGTCACCGGCCCGCACCTACATTATGAGTTTCTGGTGAACGGAGTGCACAAGAACCCGCGTACTGTCCAGCTGCCGGAAGCGCAGTCGCTGAAAGGGGCCGAGCGCACCCAATTTAAGAAGTTTGCTGCCGAGCGGCTGGGACAGCTCTCCCAGTTCAGCCAGTTCCTGGCCGATAACAGCACACTGGTCACCAACCGTAGTTAAGCACTGCGGCAGGACGCGCAAAAAAAAACCGTCACCTGTAAAGGGGACGGTTTTTTATGTTCGCCAGCGCAGCCGGAGCCGGGCTCGCCATATCTTAGTACTGCATTGCACCTTGGTATGACACTGGCACCTTGGTACTGCATAAGAACCTTGGTACTACACTGGAACCTTGGTACTACATTGGAACCTTGGTACTAGATTGGCGCCTCGGTATGACATCAGTACCTTGGTATGACAAACGACTCCGGCATGACTGGCTGAAAAGCACGACATGCCGAAAAGCATTACACGCTGAAAGACGCGCCGCAGCCACACGTGGTGGTGGCATTCGGGTTGTCGATGAAAAAGCGCGAACCTTCCAGACCTTCAGTGTAATCGACGGTTCCGCCGATCAGGTACTGCAGGCTCATTGGGTCGACTACCAGGGTTACACCACTGTTCTCGATGGTGGTGTCGCCTTCATTCACTTTTTCATCGAACGTGAAGCCATACTGGAAACCGCTACATCCGCCACCTGTGATGTACACACGCAGTTTCAGTTCCGGGTTTTCTTCCTCGGCGATTAGCGCTTTGACTTTATTCGCTGCAACATCAGAAAAATTCAGCGGCAAATTGGCATCGCTCATTAAAAACCTCTCAAACAGATACGGGAGTTAACCTGATTATCTAATACCTGACTGATGCGTTCAAGTATTGACCACCGTGTGCCCGTCCCTTTGCGCGATTTTTTCCTGCGCCATCTTGCGGTGCAGTAGTTGCGAGTAGATCGGCCGTCCCCCGAGCACCTGGGCCAGCATGGTCGCCCCTAAGGTGGTAATAATCAGCGGCAAGATCAAATGGTAGTTGTTGGTCATCTCTATCACCAGCAGGATCCCGGTGATCGGCGCCCGTACCGTCGCGGCAAACAGCGCCCCCATCCCGGCAATCGCAAACATCCCCGGCTCCAGCGCCAAATCCGGAAAACACTGCTGGGCCAATACGCCGAACGCGGTCCCGAACAGGGTCCCGAGCGCCAGCATCGGGGCAAAAATTCCTCCCGGCGCACCCGAGCCAAAGCACAACAGGGTGGTCACCACCCGGCCGAGAAACAGCAGTAGCAACAGGTGCATGCTGTAATCCCCCCGGGTGGCACTCGGGATCAGGGCAATCCCGCCCCCGGTCAGTTCCGGCAAATACAGCAGCATCAGACCAAAACAACCGCCCAGCAGGCTGCCAATCACGACAGGACGGCCGCGTCGCCCGCGGTAGAGCCGGTTAAACCCGTCCTGCGCCAGCGTCACCAGGCGATTGAACACCACGCCGAAGATCCCGAACGCCATGCCGAGCAGTAAAAACAGCCACAACGCATTCAGCTCCGGCGCGGCATACTGCGGCATGGTGATCACCGCAGCCTGTCCCTGGAGGCTGCGAAACACAATATTGGCCACGACGGCAGAGATCAGCACGCATTTAATTGAGATCAGGCTGTAGCGGAACTGGGGCCGCATCTCTTCGACCACAAACATGATCCCCGCCAGCGGAGCATTGAATGCCGCTGCCAATCCACCGGCGGCCCCGGCGGCCAGCAGGGCATGCTGGCCTTCATGATCTTTGAGCCGGAACAGATCGGCCACCATCCGGCCAAGGTTACCCCCCATCTGCACCGACGGGCCTTCCCGGCCCAGCACCATGCCCGAGCCCAGCGCCCCTAATCCGCCGATAAACTTCACCGGCAGCACCCGCCACCAGCGCACCGGCCGAATATCATCCATCGCACCTTCAATTTCAGGGATCCCCGAACCGGCAGCCTCCGGCGCGAACCGCTGCACCAGCCAGTAGCCGACCCATGCCAAGGCGGCGCTGATCAAAAATGCTGCCAGCCACAGCGGCAGAGTACTGCTGAGCACATCCCGCAACCAAGCCGTGCGCTGGCCCGATACCCAGTGGACGGCAATCTCAAACAGAGTCGCCATCAAGCCAGCAGCCAGCCCCACCAACGCAGAAAGAAACAGCACAGAAACCGGGGTTTTATCGCGCGCAAGAAAGCGCCGCACCAGCCCGCTGGGCTGCAGGGGTTCGGGCACCGAAGCGCTTTGGGTGTTATCAGTCATGAATCAGCCGTTATGTTGCACAGGTTGCCCGGACAGGGCAGCAGGAAGGGATCAACGTATCGCAAAAGAATATCCGAGCCGGTCACAGTTTCACATCATCAATGTTGCAAACTAGCTTTCCATTTGTACTGGCATCCGGCCCAACGTCTTAGCGGCTCACAATCCGGGAATTCATTCGCCAAGTTCCCGGAAGATTAGGTACAATGCCGGGCATTCAAATCCGATCACAATGGAAAACAGGACAGCACAATGAGCAAGTCAGCAGATCTATTTGCCCAAGCACAAAAGACGATTCCTGGCGGTGTGAACTCTCCCGTCCGCGCCTTTGCCGGTGTCGGCGGCAGCCCGCTATTTATTGAACGCGCCGACGGTGCCTACATCTTTGATGCTGACGGCAAAGCCTATATCGACTATGTCGGCTCATGGGGTCCGATGATCCTGGGTCACAACCATGTCGCGATCCGCGATGCCGTGATCAGCGCGGCCCAGCAGGGCCTGAGCTTCGGCGCGCCGACTGAAATGGAAGTGATCATGGCTGAGCTGGTCTCCAAACTGGTGCCATCGATGGAAATGGTCCGTATGGTCAGCTCCGGGACCGAAGCCACCATGAGCGCCATCCGCCTGGCGCGCGGCTTTACCAACCGCGACAAAATCGTCAAGTTCGAAGGCTGTTACCACGGCCACGCCGACTGCCTGCTGGTCAAAGCCGGCTCCGGCGCCCTGACGCTGGGTCAGCCAAGCTCTCCGGGGGTTCCGGCAGATTTCGCCAAGCACACCCTGACTTGCACTTATAACGATTTAGATTCTGTGCGCGAAGCCTTTGCCGCCCACCCGCAGGACATCGCCTGTATCATCGTTGAACCTGTGGCCGGGAACATGAACTGTATCCCACCGGTCCCGGGCTTCCTGGAAGGCCTGCGCGAGATCTGTGATGAGTTCGGCGCCCTGCTGATCCTGGATGAAGTCATGACCGGCTTCCGTGTCTCTGAAGGCGGCGCGCAAGGCTACTACAACATCAAACCGGATCTGACCACGCTGGGTAAAGTCATTGGCGGCGGTATGCCGGTCGGTGCCTTTGGCGGCCGTCGTGAAGTGATGGAATATGTCGCGCCAACCGGCCCGGTATACCAGGCAGGGACCCTGTCCGGCAACCCGGTTGCCATGGCAGCCGGCCATGCATGTCTGAGCGTGCTGACTCAGGAAGGCAACGAAAAGCGCCTGGCCAATACCACCAAGCGTCTGGCGGACGGCTTCAAGGCCCTGGCAGAGAAACACGGTATTGCCCTGCAAACCAACCAGGTCGGGGCGATGTTCGGCTTCTTCTTTACGGACCAGCCAAGCGTGACCACTTTCAGCGATGTCACCAAGTGCGACATCGAACGCTTCAAGCGCTTCTTTAACCTGATGCTGGAAAAAGGCGTTTACCTGGCACCATCTGCTTATGAAGCCTGCTTTACTTCACTGGCGCACGGCGACAAAGAAATTGACGCCACGCTGGAAGCGGCGGATTACGCGTTTGCCGTCCTGGCCCAAGAAGCGGCCTGATCCACCTCCCGGTTAATCACACCGACAAAACGCCGCCTCCGGGCGGCGTTGTTGTTCACGCCCCGCGCTGACACTACTGCCAGTAGTATATGGCCAGCCCGGCCAGGATCAGCACCACCCACAGCGCCGGATGCACCCGCCGTTTTTTGTTGGTTTTCGATCCGCAATCGCAGCATCCCATCGCCTGCACCTCTCAAAAAGATTTAATTTACAAAAGATTGCCACTCCGAAGCACGAATGCAATCATACAACTGGTTCCGTATTCATAACAGGAAGGATTGCCATCGTGTCTACCCCGTTCAGAGCTGAGTCCCGCCACTGGATGCTCATCGCTGCCCTGGCCCTGGCGGCCTACGCCAGCTATCGGCTGATCGAACCCTATCTCGGCCCTATCGTGATGGCCTTTATTATTTCCCTGCTGTACTACCCGCTGCACACCCGGGTGGAGCGGAAACTGCCGACTCATCCCAATGCCGCCGCGATGCTCTCGTGCACCCTGCTCACGGTGATCATCGTGATCCCGGTGTTGGTCGTCTTTACCTCGATCATCCAGCAAGGCTCGACCTTCTCAAAAGAGAGTTATCAATGGCTGACTTCCGGCGGCGCCAAAGAGGTCTTATCGCACCCGGTGACGGTCAAAGCGCTGGCGCTGATTGAAGAATACTCACCGTTCGAGCCCCTTGATGCCCAGGCCATCCTCCAGAAAGTGGCGGCCGCCGCCTCCAAGTTCGGTGCCCAGTTGCTCAACATCAGTGCCCGTTTGCTGGGCGATGCCACCAACTTCGTCCTCAGCTTCATGCTGATGCTGTTTGTGCTGTTTTTCCTGCTGCGGGATCATAAAAAAATGGTCACGGCGCTGCGCCACGTGATCCCATTGTCGCGCAGCCAGGAAGACGCCGTCCTGAGCGAAGTCGAACAAGTTGCCAAATCAGCGGTACTGGGCTCTTTCCTGACCGCCCTGGCGCAGGGGTTCGCCGGTGGCTTTGCCATGTGGATCGCCGGTTTCCCGGGATTGTTCTGGGGCTCGATGATGGCCTTCGCCTCCTTCATTCCGGTGGTCGGCACTGCCCTGATCTGGCTACCGGCAGCGCTCTATCTGTTGCTGGTCGGCCAGTGGCAGTGGAGCCTGTTCCTGGTGGGCTGGGGCGTCATCGTAGTCGGCTCGATCGACAATTTCCTTCGTCCATTGCTGATGCAGGGCAACTCCGGTATGAACACCCTGTTGATCTTCCTCTCCATCCTCGGCGGCCTGCACCTGTTCGGCCTGATTGGCCTGATCTACGGCCCGGTCATCTTTGCCGTCACCCTGGTACTGTTCAAGCTCTACGAAGTGGAATTTCACGACTTCCTGGCTCACCAGGACAAGCACTGAGCCGGCGAGTCCCCTTACCGCTCAACAATCTGAGCTCTTCAACAGCGCCGCCCGCGGCGCTGTTCATCTTTTATTCCATGATAATTTGTGGAACAATTCGCGCCCTTACCCCAGTTACACAATATTGAGGCCACTATGTCCTATACTGCTGCAAGCCAGGTGGTTGCCCGCCAGCTTGAGTTTTTTGAGAACCGCAACGTGCTTGTGATCGGCGAGCTTGCCGATACCTTCCCGCTTGAACTGACCCAAGTGGCCAGCGCTGTGGCAGTATTTACCACCCACTACGGCTACTACCGCCAGATGCAGCGCCACAGCCAGATCGATGCCTATTTCGGTGCCGAGCTGACTGCCGACATCCAGTGCGACATGGTCCTGATGTACTGGCCCAAAGCCAAGGCTGAAGCCGAGTACCTGCTCACTATGGTGCTGAGCAAATTCGGTCCGGGCACGGAAGTGTGTATCGTGGGCGAGAACCGCAGTGGCGTACGCAGCGCCGAGAAGCTATTCCAGTCGCTGGGCAGCCTGAACAAATATGATTCCGCACGGCGCTGCAGTTTCTACTGGGGCCGTTGTGAAAAGGCACCAGGCGAATTCACCCTGAGTGACTGGTTCCGCAGCTATGATGTCAATGTCGCCGGCACCGCGCTAACCATTCGCTCGCTGCCGGGGGTATTCAGCCACGGCGAGTTTGACCGGGGCTCCGAGCTGCTGCTCGAAACCCTGCCGCCGCTGAGCGGCAAAGTGCTGGACTTCGGCTGTGGTGCCGGGGTCATCGGCGCGGTGATGAAAACCCGCAACCCGGCCATCGACCTGGAGCTGTGTGATGTCAGTGCCCTGGCGATTGAATCAGCCCGCGAAACCTTCCGGGTCAACCAGCTCGAGGCAACCTTTACCCCGACAGACGTCTACGCTGCGCTAAGCGGGCCGTATGATTATCTGATCAGCAACCCGCCGTTCCATGCCGGGCTGAAAACCTTCTATGCCGCGACGGAAACCTTCATCGCCGAAGCGCCGAACTACCTGACGCCGAATGGCCAGATGATTATTGTGGCCAACAGCTTCCTGCGATATCCGCCGCTGATCGAAGCCAGCCTGGGTCACTGCGACACCCTGGCCAGCACCAACAAATTCAATATTTACGCTGCAAAAAAATAATCACGTGGGGCTGAGCTGATACTCAGCCCTCTCATGCCTACCGCTGTAAAAAACGTCATTTATGGCAAAGTTCGGACAAAAACGGCTCATCCCATCGTTAACTTTGTCAAATCTGTGTTACAGAACACGCTTCCTGCGCCACTTCCTTGAACACTCAAAAAAACTCAGTATAACGGGGGGATCTGGCTGTTCTTTCAAGTCGCCCGTGTTCGGCATCCGCGACAAATACGTCAAAACAGCCGCAGATAACCTCAGTTTTGACGAAAGTTGCGACACGTTTCGCGCGCTTCGTCTCGTATCTATCAGGTGAATTTCAGGCACAGGCATGCAGAAAACAGCCCGTTTTAAACGACTTCAGCATACCCTTATGCTGGCCTTTCTCGTTCTCAGTATTACCCCGTTGACCCTGTCAGCTCTCTTTTTCCTCAACTCCCATACCAATGATCTGATCGAGCAAAGCACCAACCATCTGGCCTCGCTGTTGGAAAACAAGCAAAAGCAGCTCAACAGCTACTTTGCCGCCCGCGAGTCTGAAGTCCAGAGCTTCGCCCGCTCAGAGCTGGCCAATGCCAGCGGCGGTCGTTTTTACGGTCTGGTCGGCGCCTATCACCAACTGGGTGATATCGACACCCTGATCAGAGGCGTCGGCAACCGCCGCTATTTTACCGAGACCCTGACCGCCAAAACCGACAACAGCAGCTACAGCGGCAACTATGTCGGCCACGAACGTTACCGGCTGATGTACAAGCGCTATAACTGGGCCTACGCAGAATATCTCAAACGCTCGGACTTTACCGATATCCTCCTGGTCGATCTCGACGGCAACATCGTCTACTCAGCCAGTAATCCGGACCGGTTCAGTCTGAACCTGGCGTCGGACGCCTCGCCATACCCGGCGCTGCACCAGACCTTCACCACCATCCGAGATAAAACCCGCCAGGCCCAGCGTGAGCCAGAGCAAGTACCGGTGGTCTTTACCGACTTCAGCACGGCCAGTGCCGACGGCGAACACGCGGCCTGGTTTGCCGCCCCAATCATCCAGCAGGGCTATCTGCACAGCTATGTCTTCTTCCGGCTCAACAACCAGTCCATCAGTGGGTTGATCACCGACACCGGCACCCACGCCAGCCATGTCCAGACTCTGTTAGTAGGCAGCGATCATCACGCCCGTCTGCCGGGCAGCCCGTCTCAGCCGAGTGACCTGTCGAGCCCGAGTATCGATCAGGCCCTCAATGGCGAGCGCGGTGTAGGCAGCTTTTTAAACTTCAACCAAATCCCGGTGCTCAGCGCATTCGCCCCGGTGGATGTACTGGGCAACACCTGGGCCCTGGTGATTGAACTGCCGGAAGAAGAAGCCTTTGCCCGGGTTCATCAGTTGGAGAAAATCTTTGCCGGGGCGATGCTCACCGCCATCGCGCTGGTGATCATCGCCTCGCACTGGCTGTCGAACTCTATCACCGCCCCGCTGCTGCGCCTGACCTGGGCCGCAGAGCAAGTCTCAGCCGGGGACATGGACCAGACCATCAGCAGTACCGAGCGCGGGGATGAAATCGGCCGCCTGGCCGTGAGTTTTGCCCGCATGCAGCGTTCGATCCGAGAAAAAATCACCCTGATCCGGGAGCAAAATACCGAGCTGGAACATAACCTGCAGGTGATCCGCCAGCAAAATGATGAGCTCCAGACCGCCGATAAACTCAAAGATGAGTTCCTGGCGACCACCTCCCACGAACTGCGCACCCCGCTGCACGGGATGGTCGGGATTGCCGAATCCCTGCTGGCTGGTGCCAGTGGCCCGATCCAACCCGCCCAGCGCCGCCAGCTGGAGATGGTTATCAACAGCGGCCAGCGCCTGACCAACCTGGTCGATGATCTGCTCGACTACCACAAAATGCGTTACGGCGATCTGGATCTCGAGAAGCAAGCAGTCGATCTGGCATCTGCCGTCCGCCTGGTGCTGGAGCTTTCGAGTCACCTGCTCGGCAGCAAGCCGATCCGGATCATCAACCAGATCCCCAATGACTTGCCGCTGGTGCTGGGAGATGAGCAACGGCTCGAACAAGTGCTGTATAATCTGGTCGGCAATGCCATCAAGTACACCTCAGAAGGCAAAATCATCCTGTCCGCCACAGTGCTGGATCACCAGGTCCGGATCCAGGTGATCGACACCGGCCAGGGGATCCCGCCGGAACAACTCGAGCATATCTTCGAGCCGCTGATCCAGGCCAATACCCAATCCGGCCAGTACCGCCAGGGCGCCGGGCTCGGCTTGTCCATCAGTCGCCAGCTCATCGAACTGATGGGCGGTCGGCTCTATGTCAGCAGCCAACCGATGGTCGGGGCAACGTTCAGCTTTACCCTCAATCTCGCCTCGGAAACCGATATCGTCGACAGCCGCCAGGCCAGCGCCGGCAAGCATTTCCAGCTCCCCGCCCTGGAAACGGCCAGCTGCGACAGCCAGGATTTGCCGGAAAACCCGGATGGCGAATTGTTACTGGTCGTCGATGACGAGCCGGTCAACCTGCAGATCCTCAATAATTTCCTGCGCCTGGAAGGCTACCGGGTTCTCACTGCCGACAACGGACGTGAGGCCATGACGCTGGTCGACACCGAACAGCCGGCCCTGATCCTGCTCGACATCATGATGCCGGAAATGTCCGGCTATGAAGTGTGCCACCAGCTGCGGCAACACCATTCGCTCATTGAGCTGCCGATCATCATGCTGTCGGCTCTGGGACAGGTTCAGGATCGGATCAAGGGCTTTGAATCCGGCGCCAACGACTACCTGACCAAGCCATTCAACAAAGAAGAACTCGTCGCCCGCATCCACGCCCACCTTCAGGCCGGGAAGACGGAAATCCAGCGCCAGAAAAATCAGGCGCTGGAGCAGGAAATTCAACGCCGGGAGGCCGTGGAGGCCGGCCTGCTGGAAGCCCAGAGCCGCCTGCTGGGCCTGCTCGAATCAACCCGGGAGGCCATTCTGTGTGTCCGCCAGGACGGTCGGATCCGCTATGCCAACAGTGCTGCCGGGAAACTGCTGCAGCGGGCTCCGGAGCAACTCGAGCGCCATTGCATTGATGATTTTCTGGCGACCCATCTGCCGGAAGAGATCAACACCAACCACCATTACCACGGCCACCTGTTATTCCGCTGCGGCGAGGCCATAACGGGATTTGAAACCGATGTCATTCATCTGCCGGAAAGTTCCGGTCTGCAACGGATGCTGATTATCGATCACCACGGCCCCACAACCCGGCAGCGCATTGAAATGCTGGAAAATGCCATTGAAGTGATCTGCGGCTTTGCCGCCGATGGTGATCGCAGTAACCTGCAGCAACTGCGCGAGCTGGGTGAGGAGTTTACCCATCTGGCCGATCGCCTGGACGGCAAAGAGCAGGAGAAAGCCGAGACCATTCGTGCCCTGCTGGTCGAAACCATGAAGGCCACGCTCCGGTACTGGGAAGATGCGACGCAAAAAACCAAGTTCGAATTGGCTGAAGAAAGCGGTCTGTGGCGAGTCTATCTCGACCGCAGTACGCTGCAGACCCGAACGCTGGACAAATACCTGCACCAGGAAACCCTGCCCAAATCGCCGCGCTGGCGCACTGTGCTGAACACCATCGACTTCGTTCTGGAGCGCTGCCATGGCACGTCGACAACCACTGCAGAGCGCCATCAGCTTGAGCAGATGAAAGAGCAGCTCCAACTGCTCCTGAGCGCCTGATCCGGCCCTCCAACCCCCTACCTATCGTATCCGCAGCCCCCGTTCCCGGGGGCTTTCGCCAAGCCGGAAAACCATTTTTTAAGCCTGATAATTAAGCCGAACCCCCAACGGAACAGCTCCGGGTTTCTCCCCGATAAAGCACAGAAAACCCGCTCAAAAAAAGCACAATCACCGCTAAACCTGCGGCCCAAGCGCGAGAAAGCCGTGTCTGTTTCAGATTCTGAGAAGCCAATCACAACAAATCCCACCATAAAATTTCCGCCGGGAAATAACCTGTCCGAGGTACCATGCGTTACATCACACACCGTATTCAAATCACAAAGAGTTCTTTTATACAAAGGAAATGAAAGATAGTAACCACTCACAAAACACAGCAATCTATCGCACCTCAAATGCGAAGTAGCGCACAGGTGGCACGCCTTACTGATGATACTGACAGTATTTTTTTAACGGATTTGACAGGGAGCCGACTTATTTTAACGTTTTTAACGGGATAGCAGATTGACGGAACTGTCAATCAGGGGTTTCCTTAAGGCACTGAGAGCCTACAAGGCCATTCGCTGCGGCGCAGTACCCTGCCATTGCGGAGTAGGTTCAAAGCACCCTACGGGGATTTTTTCCATAAGTGAAACTTAAGCGCAATCAAGTAAGGAACAGCTATGCTTGCCAATATCAACAAGAAAAAACTCTCGCTTGCAGTGATTGCTGCAGCGTCGACCATGCTGACCGCTCCTGTCGCCACCGCGTCAGAGCGTGCGGAACTGACCATGGTCCCTAAGTTCTTCCCAACCTTTGTTCGTAACTTTAACCCGTTCCTGGAAACTCAGCTCGATACCGTGCAGGACTTCATCTATGAGCCACTGGTTGTCTTCAATGAGCTCCAGGGGAACAAGCCGGTCATGCGTCTGGCGACAGACTACTATATGTCTGACGATCTGAAGCAGGTTACCTTTGAAATCCGCGAAGGCGTCAAATGGTCTGACGGTAAGCCCTTTACTGCTGAAGATGTGGCATACACCTTCAACCTGCTGAAGAAGCATCCGGAGCTGGACCGCACCGGGATCAACGTCCGCCTGAAGTCAGTCAAAGCTGCGGGCAACAAGGTAGTGTTTGACCTCACCGAAGCCAACTCAAACGTCCCTTACCTGATCAACGAAGTGTCCGTCGTCGCTAAGCATGTCTGGAGCAAAGTTGACGATCCAACCCGCTTTACCAATGAAAACCCTGTCGGTACCGGTCCGTTTACCGTCATCGACACATTCACCCCGCAACTGTACACCCAGTGCCGCAACCCGAACTACTGGGATAACGACAACCTGGAAGTTGACTGTCTGCGCCTGCCGCAAATCGCCGGTAATGATCAGTTCCTCGGCCAAGTGCTGAGCGGCAAGTTTGACTGGACTTACTCGTTCATCCCGGATGTCGACAGCACCTATGCCGCAGCCAGCCCGGATAACAAATACTGGTACCCGGCGGGTGGAACCCAGGCGTTCATGCTGAACTACAAATCGCCAAAAGACGGCAACCGTGAAGCGATCAACAATATCGACTTCCGCCGTGCCTTCTCGATGGCCATTGACCGTGAAACCATCATTGATATCGCCTTCTACGGCGGCGGTGTGTTGAACGACTACGCTTCAGGTCTGGGCAAAGCCTTCGCGGCTTGGTCTGACGATAGTGTGTACAACCAGTACAAGCCGTTCATGACCTACAACGTCGACAACGCCAAAGCCCTGCTGAAAAAAGCTGGCTTTAAAGATACCGATGGCGACGGCTTTGTCGAAACGCCGACCGGCAAGCAAATCAGCCTGACCATTCAGTCTCCGAATGGCTGGACCGACTTCAACAATACCGTTCAGTTGGGTGTTGAAATGCTGCAGGAAGTTGGGATTCAGGCCAAGGCCAGCACCCCGGATTTCTCGGTCTACAACCAGGCGATGCTGGATGCATCCTATGATGTTGCTTATACCAACTACTTCCACGGCGCCGACCCATACACCTACTGGGACAGCGGTTACCACTCACGCTTCCAGTCCAATGAAGGCATGCCGCGCTTCGCGCTGCACTACTGGACCAATGCGGAACTGGACAAGCTGCTGAACGGTTTCTACAAAACAGCGGATCGTAATGAGCAGCTGAAGATTGCCCATAAGGTTCAGAAGATTATTGCGGAGAACCAAGTGACGATTCCGGTCATGTCCGGCGCCTACACGTCGCAGTACAACACCGCGCGCTTTACCGGCTGGTGGAACGAGAAGAATCCGAAAGGACGTCCGATGCCAATCACCAACACGCAAGAGCGCCTGCTGCAAGTCCTCGACTTGAAACCAAAAGCATAATTATTACTTAATTTGCGGTGCGCGCCTTGCGCACCGCCTCTTCAACCTCCCCCTCCTGTCGTACATGGCCACTGGTCAGGGGAAGGTGTGTCTTAAATCTGGTCGGATAATACGCTGGATGATTAAGGTGTGAGTTATGGGATTTTTTCTGAGACGACTGAGTTTTTATCTGATTGCCCTGCTGGTGGCAATTACGATCAACTTTATTATTCCCCGGGCAATGCCGGGCGACCCGGTGACCATGATGTTCGCCAATGCCTCGGTGCAGGTGACCCCGGAGCGGATTGCCGCGATGAAAGAGCTGCTGGGCTTCGTCGATGGGCCACTGTATTACCAATATCTGGTTTACCTCAAAAGCATCCTGTCCTGGGATCTGGGGATTTCAATCCAGACCTACCCGCAAACCGTCAATGCCCTGTTAGGTGGCGCGGTCGGCTGGTCCCTGTTCCTGGCTGGCACGGCGGTCATCCTGGCCTTCTGTATCGGCTCGACCCTCGGAATCTACGCTGCCTGGAAACGCGGCAGTAAATACGATGCCTTTATCTCCCCGGGCATGATGGTGATCCAGGCCGTCCCGCCGGTGGTGGTCGCGATGCTGGTGCTCTATACCTTTGCCATCGGCGCCAAGTGGTTCCCGTCGACCTATGCCTATACCGCAGGGACGACGCCGGACTGGACCAGCTGGGCTTTCTATAAAGATGTCGCCTACCACGCGGTGCTGCCGCTGTTCTGTGCCACCATCATTCAAATTGGCGGCTTCCTGATCAACATGCGGAACAACATGATCAACCTGCTCAACGAAGACTACATCACCATGGCCAAAGGCAAAGGCCTGAACGAGAACCGGGTGGTGTTCAAATACGCGGCGCGAAACGCCATGCTGCCGAGTGTAACAGCCTTGTCGATGGCCATCGGGATGGCAATTGGCGGTCAGCTAATCATTGAGATGATTTTCAACTATCCGGGTCTGGGCACCGTACTGCTGAACGCGATCAATGCCCGTGATTACCAGGTACTGCAGGGCCAGCTGCTGATCATGACCCTCTTTATGCTGTTCTTTAACTTCCTGGCGGACCTGCTGATTGTCGCCCTGGATCCTCGTCTGCGCAAAGGAGGGAAATAACCATGAAAGGCCTGATGAAACTACTCCGGAGTAACCCGAAGGCAATGGCCGGGCTCACCATTATCGTGCTGTTCGTACTGGCCGCTGTGTTTGCCCCGCTGCTGGCCAAGCACGCCCCGGACAAACGGATCGGCAACCCGCACGAATACCCGGCGTTTGTGGTGAAAGCCGCGCAAAACAACCCTGATGGCTGGGTGGCTGAAAACCTGGCAGACAGCAGCCGCACCCTGCGCATGTCCAAGAAAGCCGACCACGCCCTCGGCACCACCCGCATGGGTCGGGATATCTGGGCCCAGGTTCTGTACGGCGCGCGCACGTCGCTGGCCGTCGGCTTCGGTGCCGGGTTTATGGTCTGCTTCTTAGCCACCGTGGTGGGCGTCTCTGCCGGATACTTTGGCGGCCGGGTCGACGATATCCTGTCGGCGGCCATGAACATCATGCTGGTGATCCCTCAAATGCCACTGCTGTTTGTGATTGCTGCCTTTATCGGCCAGGCCGGTCCGCTCACCATCGCCATCGTCATCGGAATGACCTCCTGGGCCTGGGGCGCGCGGGTGGTCCGGGCACAAACCCTGTCGCTGCGGGAAAAAGAGTTCGTCAAAGCCGCTGAAGTGCTGGGCGAGTCCTCCTGGCGGATCATCATGGTGGAAATCCTGCCGAACCTGATCTCGATTGTCGGCGCCAGCTTCATCGGCTCCGTCATGCTGGCCATTATGACCGAGGCAACCCTGTCCTTCCTCGGCCTGGGTGACCCGAACTCCATCAGCTGGGGCATCATGCTCTACAACGTCCAGGCTTCTTCGTCCATGCTGGTCGGTGCCTGGTGGGAACTGCTGACACCGTGTATTGCCCTGACCTTCATCGCCATCGGCCTGGCGCTACTGAACTTTGCCGTCGATGAAATTGCCAACCCGCAGCTGCGCTCGCACAAAGGCATGCGCCGCTGGAAAAACCTGGCGCAACAGAATAAAGACAAAACACCGGCAACTGCAGCTCCACAGCCGGCCCTTGAAGGGGGAGAAAAATAATGACCAATCCACAAATCTCCATTCGCAACCTGTGCGTCGACTACATCACGGATGCCGGCGACGTCCGGGCCGTCAACAACGTCAGCTTCGACATCGGCAAAGGCGAGGTCTTCGGTCTCGCCGGAGAATCCGGCTGCGGTAAATCCACCGTCGCCTTCTCCCTGATGCGCCTGCATAAGCCGCCGGCATTTATCACCGGCGGGGAAGTGCTGTTCGACGGCCATGGCGACATCCTTCAGTTCAGCGAGGCCCAGATCAACGCCTTCCGCTGGAGCCAGATTTCCATGGTGTTTCAGAGCGCGATGAATGCGCTCAACCCGGTGCTGACCATGGAAGAGCAATTTTGTGACGTGATTATGCGTCACACCAACTTCACCCGTCAGCAGGCGATCCGCCGGGCCGAAGGCCTGCTGGAGATTGTCGATATCCACCCGAGCCGGCTGCAGGATTATCCGCACCAGTTCTCCGGCGGCATGCGCCAGCGCCTGGTGATCGCCATCGCCCTGGCCCTGAACCCGAAAATGATCATCATGGATGAGCCGACCACGGCTCTGGATGTGGTGGTCCAGCGCGAGATCCTGCAAAAGATCTACGCCCTGAAAGAAGAGTTTGGCTTCTCCATTCTGTTCATTACCCACGACATCTCGCTGATGGTCGAGTTCTCCGATCGCATCGGGATCATGTACTCGGGTGAGCTGGTCGAAGTGGCACCATCCAAACAAATCCTCGAAACCCCGTTCCACCCGTACACCGAGGGACTGGGCAGCTCGTTCCCGCCGTTGACCGGACCGAAAACCCGATTGACCGGGATCCCGGGCAACCCGCTCAACCTGCTGGAAGTGCCGAAAGGGTGTCGGTTCCAGGCCCGTTGCAGCAAGGCGCATGACGCTTGCTTCAGTCAGCCGACTCAGCTGACCCAGCTCGAGCCGAACCGTTTTTCCAACTGCCATCTGTTCACCAAACGCAGTTAAACCAGAACAAGAATCGAGGAGACCAAGATGAGTGCACCCGTTGGACAGCCGATTGTCGAAGGCAAGAACCTGATCAAAGACTTTCAGGTCAACAGCAACTCTTTGAAAAAACCCATGATGCGGGCGATCAACGACGTATCTTTCAAAATGTACAAAAGCCGCGGCCTGGCCGTGGTGGGAGAATCCGGCTCGGGCAAATCCACCACCGCCAAAATGATCGCCAAGATGTACGCCCCGACCGACGGCCACATCGAATACTACGGCCGGGATATCAGCGAGATCACCAAGCGCCAGGAACTGATGGAGTACCGCCAGGGGATCCAGATGGTCTGGCAGGACCCGTTCGGCTCGCTGAACCCGACCCATACCATTTTTCACCATATTGCCCGGCCGCTGCTGATCCACAACAAGGTCAGCAAAGGCAACAAGAAAGAACTCGAAGAGCGGGTCTACAGCCTGCTGGAGCAGGTCGGCCTGATCCCACCGAAAGAAACCGCGGCCAAATATCCCCACCAGCTCTCGGGCGGCCAACGCCAGCGGGTCAACCTGGCCCGCAACATCGCGGTTGGTGCCGAAGTGGTGCTGGCCGATGAGCCGACCTCGATGCTGGATGTGTCGATCCGGGCCGGGGTACTCAACCTGATGGAAGAGATGAAGTTCGAGCGCAACATGGCGCTGCTCTACATTACCCACGACATCGCCACCGCCCGTTATATCGCCGAGGATCTGGCCGTGATGTACGTCGGCCACATGGTGGAATGGGGTGATACCGAGGAAATCATCCATGATCCCCAGCACCCGTATACCCAGTTGCTGATCTCTGCCGTCCCGGATCCAAGCAAATCGATCCACGAAAAGCTCAAGGGCAACAAAGGGGAGATCCCGCTCTGGACCCCGGAAAGCACCGGATGCCCGTTTGCGGGCCGCTGCACCCACGCCACGGACAAGTGTCGCGAGCAACTGCCGGGCGTCACCCAATTGTCTGACAACCACTTCGTCCGTTGTTACCTGTACGAACACTAAGGGAGCCATCATGCAGTTGTTCACCAACCATCTCGGCTATGAGCGCTTCGGTGCCAAGCAGGCGATTGTCCTGGCAGCCCCGAACCTGGCGCTGGCACCGGCGGAGCTGCTGCGCTGCACCGACGGCCAGCCCGTGATGGAGATGCCGGTCCAGGTCGATGGCCCGATCGACCAATGGCACACCGGCCATGCTTACTCGGTTGATTTCAGCGCATGGACGGAATGCGGCGAGTACCAGGTGCGCCTTGCCGATGTGGTGTCCCCGCCGTTTACCATTGCCGAAGGCCTGCTGCTGACCCGGACCTTCAGCGATGTGCTGCATTATTTTAAATCCCAGCGCTGCGGCGGGATCTTTGACCGCGCCGATCGCAATGCCCCCCTGCTCGGCAGCGGGCAAACCGTGGATGTCCATGGCGGCTGGTATGACGCCTCGGGCGATGTCAGCAAATACCTCAGCCATCTCTCTTACAGTAACTATTTCAACCCGCAGCAGACCCCGATGGTGGTCTGGAACCTGCTCAAAGCCTTCGAGTTGCTGGACGGCGAAAGCGGGATTGCTGATATCACCCTGATCCGACTGGCCGAAGAAGCCTGTTTCGGCGCCGAATTCCTGCTGCGGATGCAGCACCCGGACGGCTACTTTTACATGACGGTCTTCGACCAGTGGAGCAAATCCACCGCCAAGCGGGATATCTGTGCCTACGCCACCCAGAAAGGGATCAAATCGCACGATTACCAGGCCGGATTCCGTCAGGGCGGCGGCATCAGTATCGCGGCATTGGCAGCGGCAGCACGCCTGTTGCTGACCCCGACGGCCGAGCGCCTGGGTCTGGCCGAGCGCAAGCTGAGCCGCACGTGTCTGGCAGCCGCAGAGCACGGCTACTGGCACCTGGTCGAGATGAACCGCCATTACCTCAATGACGGCGTGGAAAACATTATTGATGAATACTGCGCGCTGCTGGCTGCGGTAGAGCTGTACCGGGCCACTCAGGATGAGCGCTACCTGGAAGAAGCCCGGCAGTGGGCCGATAAACTGGCCGCCCGCCAGCAGTCGGACGCACAGCAACAGCACTTCTGGTCAGCCACGCCGGACGGCAGCCGCCCATATTTCCATGCCGCCGAAGCCGGCCTGCCTGCCATTAGTCTGATGCAGTACCTCGACATCGAGACGGCACCGCAGCACCACCAGCGGCTCTGCCAGGTGTTGACTCAGGCCCTTGAATTTGAACTGCGCATTACCGACGAGGTCACCAATCCGTTTGGCTACCCGCGCCAGTATGTCCGTCCGGTGGATGGCGAGAAATGCAGCCAGTTCTTCATTCCCCACCATAACGAAACCGGTTACTGGTGGCAGGGGGAGAACGCCCGTCTGGCCTCGCTGAGCGCCATGGCTTATCTGGCTCAGCGCCAGCCTATCGCCCCTGCCCTGAAAGTGGCGCTGAAAGTCTACGGGCACCGGCTGACCGACTGGATCCTGGGCCTGAACCCGTTCGATATGTCGATGCTGGACGGCCACGGCCGCAACAACCCGGACTACCTGCCGGAACTGGGCTTCACCAACGCCAAAGGCGGGGTCTGTAACGGCATCACCTCAGGATTCGACAATGAGCGGGATATTGCCTTTAAACCCGCACCACATGATCAAAACATGGATCAGAACTGGCGCTGGGGGGAGCAGTGGATCCCCCACGGCGGCTGGTATCTGCTGGCCATAACGACGCAATTTAAGGAGCGACACCATGACTGACACCATCCGTTATTACGTCGGGGTTGACGGCGGCGGGACCTCTTGCCGCGCCCGCATCTGTGATCCGGACGGCCGCCTGCTTGGCGAAGCCAAAACCGGCAGTGCCAATATCATGCTCGGCAGTGCCGTGGCCATGGGCTCGATTCAGGATGCCATCGCCACCGCAGCCGCCCAGGCTGGCCTCACCACTGCCGATTTTGCCGCCATGTCCGTTGGTCTGGCACTGGCCGGCGCCGAACAAAAAGAGGCCTGGTATGACTTTATGGCCCAGCCGCATCCGTATGGTGCCATCACCTTAAATACCGACGCCTACGGCGCCTGTCTGGGAGCCTGGAAAGGAGAAGAAGGCGCCATTTTGATCGCTGGCACCGGCTCCTGCGGCATCTTGCTCAAAGACGGCGCGCAGCAGGTGGTCGGCGGCCGGGAGTTCCCGATTTCCGATCATGGCGGCGGTGCTGTGATGGGGCTGCGGCTGATCCAGCAAGTCCTGCTCAGTGTCGACGACATTGTGCCGCAAACCCCGCTGGCCCAGCAGGTGTTGGCCCACTTCAACCACGATGTGGATGCCATCGTCAGCTGGTCGAAAACCGCCCGTCCGTGTGATTACGGCCAGTTCTCACCGGCTATTTTCGCCCATGCCGCCGAAGGCGACACCTTAGGGATTGAGATGCTTCGCCAGACCGCCGCCGATGTCGAAATGTTGCTGACGGCACTGTTTGCCCGTGGCGCCGGTCAGGTGTGCCTGATGGGTAGTATCGGGGAGCGGATTGTGCCTTGGCTGGCGCCGCCGTTTGCCGCCCGCCTGGCCGAGCCTCAGGGTGATGCGATGGATGGGGCGCTGGCCATGGCCAAAGGGCCCCACAACCTGTACCCGTTATGAAGGACAAACCATGAGTTATCGTCTTGATCTGACCGTGATCAGCCAACACGAGCAACAGTCTCGTTTTGGTCTGACGTTGCACAACCTCAGCGATCAGGCGCTGGAAAACTGGTCCCTGCACTTTACTTTTGCCCGCTGGATCCCGGTTGAAACCCTGTCTGCCGGGCAACTGGAACAGCTCGGCAGCTATTGCGTCTTGCGTCCGTCCCAACCGGAGACGCTGGCAGCCAATGGTCATTTCTATACCGAATTTGCGCTGGAGACCACGCCGTTTCTGCTTCACGACCAGGGGATCCAGGATGCCTTCATCAATACGGCGCCGGATGCTCACCCGGTGCAGCCTCTGCCGGTCGAAATCACCTCACTGAGCCTGCTGGAGCCGCCGGTCGAACAACTGTCGATCCCGCTGCCGCCGGCCAAGGACATTTCGCTGATTCCCCTGCCGGATTCGCTGATCCGACTGAACGGGGAATTCAGGCTCAATGCCGACGTCGCCCTGTCAGTACCGACCGCGCTGGCGGCAGGTTGCGCGCGCTGGCTGCAAAGTGAGCTGGAGACCCTGCTGCACGAAGACATCCAGGTCGCACCACAGGGGCAAATCCGCTATTACCACGATGACACCCTGACCGAAGGGGCCTACCTGCTGGAAGTCACGCCGAACACGATCTGGCTGCGGGCGGGCTCGGCCGCCGGGTTTACCCATGCCACGGCCAGCTTGCTGCAACTGATCCCGACCACACCGGCGCACCACGTACAGGCCTCATACCTGCTGCCTGCGGTCAGTATTTCCGATCAGCCGAACTATCACTACCGGGGCATGATGGTCGACTGCGCCCGGCATTTTCACCCGGTGCGTCGTCTCAAGCATCTGATTAACCAGATGGCGCGCTATAAGTTCAATTATCTGCACTGGCATCTGACCGATGATGAGGGCTGGCGCCTGGAAATCGAGGCCTTTCCGGCCCTGACGGACATCGGCGCCTGGCGCGGTCCCAATGAGGCGCTCAAGCCCCAGTTTCTCAACATCAACCGGCGCTACGGCGGCTATTACACCAAGGCCCAAGTCCGGGAGCTGATTGCCTATGCCGGCGATCGGGGGATCACTCTGATCCCGGAAATCGATATTCCCGGCCACTGCCGGGCCGCAATCCGCTCGCTGCCGGAGTTGCTGGTCGATCCTGAAGATCGCTCCAAGTACCGCAGCATGCAGTGCTACCCGGACAACGTCCTGTCGCCGGCATTGCCGGGCACGTACACCTTCCTCAAGACCGTGCTCCAGGAAGTGTGCGAGCTCTTCCCCGGCCCTTACGTTCATATCGGCGGCGATGAAGTACCAGAAGGTGCCTGGAGCGACTGCCCGACCAGCCAGGCCCTGATGGCACAATGCGGCTACCGGGATCGACTAGAGCTTCAGGGCCACATCCTGCGGTTTGCAGAAGAAGTATTGCGCAGCCACGGCAAACGCATGATGGGCTGGGAGGAGGCCACCGAGGGCGACAAAATCAGCAAGCAGACCGTCGTGCTCTCCTGGCGCAGCGAAGAGGCCGGCCTGACCAGCGCCCGGGCCGGATTCGACGTCGTCATGCAGCCCGGCCAGTACACCTATCTCGATATGGCGCAGGGTTTCTCGGCCGACGAACCCGGGGCCAACTGGGCCGGCAGCCTGCCGTTAGACACCGTCTACAGCTACCGCCCGCTGGCTTCACTTGAGGCCGACGATCCGGTCCACCAGCATATTCTCGGGATCCAGGCCGGCTTATGGTCCGAACACATCACCACCCAAAGCCGGTTCGAATACATGATCTACCCGCGCCTGCTGGCCATTGCCGAACTGTGCTGGACCCGGCCGGAACTGCGCCACTGGCAAGACTTCAAAGCCCGACTCAGCGGACAGCTTCGCTATCTCGACCAGATCGGCATTAATTACCGTCGCTGTGAGTTACCGCTTGCAGCCAAGAAAAATCATGAAAAGGACTGATGCACCATGAAATACGGCTATTTTGACAATGACAACCGCGAGTATGTCATCACCCGCCCAGACGTCCCGGCGCCATGGACCAACTATCTGGGAACCGAAAAGTTCTGCACCGTGATTTCGCACAACGCAGGCGGTTACTCTTTTTATCAATCGCCGGAATATAACCGGATCACCAAATTCCGCGCCAACGCCAGCTTCGATCGTCCGGGCCACTACGTGTACCTGCGCGATGACGTCAGCGGGGATTACTGGTCCATCTCCTGGCAACCGGTAGCCAAAAGCCTGGAAGAGGCGACCTATGAAGTGCGTCACGGC
Source organism: Photobacterium sp. MCCC 1A19761 (assembly GCF_037389125.1). Classification (NCBI taxonomy): domain Bacteria; kingdom Pseudomonadati; phylum Pseudomonadota; class Gammaproteobacteria; order Vibrionales; family Vibrionaceae; genus Photobacterium; species Photobacterium sp. MCCC 1A19761. The sequence continues at coordinate 5,190 of NZ_JAZGTF010000017.1, read as the reverse complement.
CTGTCTTACTCCACCTTCAAGTGTGACTATAACGGTATCTCAGCCCGCAAGACCCTGTTTGTCCCCAAAGGGGAAGATGCTGAAATCTGGGACGTGGTGATCAAGAACGACAGTGACACCCCGCGCACCCTATCGGCGTTCTCGTTTGTCGAGTTCTCGTTCAGCCACATTCAGTCAGACAACCAGAACCACCAAATGAGCCTGTACTCGTCCGGGACTTCCTACGAAGACGGAGTGATCCTGTGCGATCTGTATTACAACACTGATGACTTTACCGGCTTTTACTACCTGGCTTCGAGCTTCGACCCAGACAGCTTTGATGGCCAGCGCGACGCCTTTATCGGCCCTTACCGGGATGAGTCGAACCCGCTTGCCGTCGAGCAAGGCCGCTGCAGCAACAAGGTCCAGACCTGTTACAACCAGTGTGGCTCGCTGCATAAACAATTTACCCTCCAGCCGGGCGAAGAGATCCGCTTTAACTTCATTCTCGGCATCGGCAAGCACGAAGCCGCCCGGGTGCGCGCCAAGTATCAGGATTTTGCCGAAGTTGATGCGGCGCTCGAGGCGATCAAAGCCCACTGGGACAGCCGTTGTCACAAGTTCCAAGTGAAGACACCCAACGAAGGTCTGGACACCATGATCAACGCATGGACCCTGTACCAGGCTGAAACCTGTGTGGTGTGGTCTCGCTTTGCCTCCTTCATCGAAGTCGGTGGCCGTACCGGTCTGGGCTACCGCGATACTGCTCAGGATGCGATCTCTGTCCCTCACTCGAACCCAAGCTCGACCCGTAAGCGTCTGGTTGATCTTCTGCGGGGTCAGGTGAAAGCCGGTTACGGTCTGCACCTGTTCGATCCGGACTGGTTCGATCCAGAGAAAGCCGACGTGAAACCATCGAAGTCACCCACCGTCGTCCCGACACCAAGTGACGAAGACAAGATCCACGGCATCAAGGACACCTGTTCTGATGACCACCTCTGGCTTGTACCGACCATCATTAACTACATTCAAGAAACCGGCGAAGAAGGCTTCCTTGATGAAGTGATCCCTTATGCAGATGGCGGTGATGCGACCGTTTACGAGCACATGAAAGCAGCGCTGGACTTCTCTGCCGAATACGTGGGTCAAACCGGTATTTGTAAAGGTCTACGCGCTGACTGGAATGACTGTCTGAACCTGGGCGGCGGCGAATCTGCGATGGTTTCCTTCCTGCACTTCTGGGCCCTGCAAGAATTCGTCGCTCTGGCGAAGCACAAAGGTAAAGCTGCAGATATCGAGAAATACACCGAAATGGCAGCGAACGTGCGTGAAGCATGTGAACAACACCTGTGGGATGACGAAGGCGGTTGGTACATCCGGGGTCTGACAAAAGACGGCGATAAAATCGGTACAGCACAGCAAACCGAAGGCCGTGTGCACCTTGAGTCAAACACGTTGGCTGTGCTCTCTGGCCTGGCGTCTCAAGAGCGCGGTGAGAAGGCAATGGATGCCGTGGATGAAAACCTGTTCTCTGAGTACGGTCTGCACCTGAACTCGCCATCTTTCGCGACACCGAACGATGACATCGGCTTCGTGACACGCGTATACCAAGGCGTGAAAGAAAACGGCGCCATCTTCTCGCATCCAAACCCATGGGCCTGGGTGGCTGAAGCCAAACTGGGCCGTGGCGACCGTGCCATGAAGTTCTATGACGCGCTGAACCCATACAACCAGAATGACATGATCGAGAAGCGTATTGCTGAACCTTACTCTTACGTGCAGTTCATCATGGGCCGCGACCACGAAAACCATGGCCGTGCAAACCACCCATGGCTCACGGGGACGTCTGGCTGGGCATACTTTGCCGTGACGAACTTCATTCTGGGCGTGCAAACGGGCTTCAATGGTCTGACGGTTGACCCATGTATTCCGACAGCCTGGCCGGGCTTCGAAGTCAGCCGCCAGTGGCGTGGCGCGACCTTCAACATCAAGGTCGAAAACCCGGATCACGTCAGCAAAGGGGTTGTCTCGGTCACTCTGAACGGCGAAGCGATTGACGGCGCGATTCCGGAACAACCGGCTGGCTCAGTCAACACCGTCACGGTGATCATGGGCTAACCCGGATCGGGGGTGGGCTGCCCACCCCCGTTTTTTGAAAACCATCTTTCAAGCCAAGGCTTGGCAAGAGAAAAAGGAGTGCCACATGATCAAATTTGGAACCGGCGGCTGGCGAGCCCTGATCGGCGAAGAGTTTACCCAGGCCAATGTCCGGCGTGTCGCCCAGGCGGTTGCCAATATCATCATCGCAGAAGAAGCCACCGACCGGGGTTTTGTGATCGGCTATGACCGACGCTTCCTGTCCGACAAGGCCGCAGTCTGGTTTTCTGAAGTATTGGCCGGAAACGGCATTGTCGTCAGCTTTATCGACAAGTATGTCCCGACCCCGGTGGTGATGTTCCAATCCCGGGCGATCGGCGCCCTATATTCGGCCTGTATTACCGCATCGCACAACCCGGCCGACTACAACGGCATTAAGGTGTTTATCGAAGGCGGCCGAGACGCTGACGAAATAATCACCGAGAAAATTGAGACACAAATTGCCGGGCTCACTGATGCGGATATCCGGCATCTGGATTTTGCGCAGGCCAAAGCCACCGGGCAGATTGAGCTCATCAACCCGATGAATGAATTTGTCGATAGCATCATCAATTTCATCGACATTGAGGCGATCAAAACAGCCCGGCTACGCGTGCTGATCGATCCCATGTTCGGGGTGGCCAAGAACGCCCTGCAGACGGTACTGATCACGGCCCGCTGTGATGTGGATGTGATCAACGACGGCCAGAATCCGTCCTTTGGCGGTCTGATGCCCTCGCCCAGTGCCGCGACCCTGTACCGGCTCAAACACTTAGTGGCCCACGAAGGTTATGACATCGGCATCGGGACCGACGGCGATGCCGATCGCCTCGGCATTATTGATGAAAAAGGCAACTTCATTCATCCCAATGAAGTCATGCTGTTGCTCTATTACTACCTGCTGGAATACAAAGGCTGGAAGGGCTCTGTGGTGCGCAACATTGCAACCACCCACCTGCTAGATAAGGTCGCCGAAGCCCATCATGAGAAAAGCTTTGAAGTGCCGGTCGGCTTTAAGCATATCAGCGCCCAGATGGATGCTGATGACGCCCTGATTGGCGGCGAGAGCTCCGGCGGCCTGACGATTCGCGGCCATATCAAAGGCAAAGACGGCGTGTTCGCCTCGAGCCTGCTGGTAGAAATGATCAGCGTCACCGGCAAAAAGCTGTCAGAAATGCTCGATGAAATTTACGACAAATACGGCTACGCCTACACCGCAGAAGGTGACTGTCATTTCCGGCCGGAAGAGCGCCAGCGCCTGTACGACAAGATCTATGTCGAAAAAGCGCTGCCAGATTTCGGCTATGCCATCGAGAAGGTCAGCTATGCCGACGGCGCCAAGGTCTATTTCGAAAACGGCGGCTGGGCCCTGGCCCGCTTCTCCGGAACCGAGCCGCTGCTGCGCCTGTTTGCCGAAATGGCCGATCAGCAGCAGGCCGAGCAGGTGGTCGCACAGTTGAAAAGTTTTCTGGACGTTTGAAGCAACATGGCGCCTTGAAGCACCACTGCCGCTTCAGGGCGCCGGAATCGTGAAGTCCTGTTGAAGCAGCTTAGCTGTTATTTTCGCAAACCTTTGGTTTTAGGTTTTTGCGTCAAGGGTAGCCCGGCTACCCTTTTTCTTTATCAAGCGCCTGAGCATCACACAACTCATACCATTCTAAGTAAGAATATATTCTAATCGAGGCTTCTCTTTCAAATGGTCAAATCGCTATGGATAGCCTCAAGAATATCGACTTCAAAAAGCGGGCAAGCCAGCAAAAATCCATTCAAATGAAAATGAGATTACTCGCGCTTGCCCACTTCAAAGAAGGCCAGTCCCGCACTCAAATTGCCAAGTTTCTAAAAGTCAGCAGAACCAGTGTCAACAAATGGGTTCACACCTTTCTCGAAGAAGGCCTCGAAGGACTTCAAGAGAAACCAAGAACAGGTAGGCCTGCATTCTTAACCCCCGAGCAACAAGAACAGCTTCGCCAATATCTCAAAGATAAAGCTCATAACCCGCAAGGCGGCAGACTCACGGGGGCCGATATCCACGCATATATCGTCCAGAAGTTTGGTAAACACTATCACCCTGATTCCATTTACTATTTGCTCGATCATCTGGGCTTTTCATGGATAACATCCCGCTCAAAACATCCTAAGCAATGCCAAGCGACGCAAGAAGCTTTTAAAAAACTTCCTACTGGAAACGATCCGTAACATCCCGGGTCATCTCAGCCTTGAACAAGTGGATGTCTGGTTCCAGGATGAAGCCAGATTTGGCCAACAGAATACAACGACACGGCTTTGGGCACCGCGCGGAACACGGCCGAGAGCTGTTCGGCAGCAACAGTTTGATTACGCCTATTTGTTTGGTTCTGTTTGCCCAAGCCGAGGGATCGGTGAAGCGATTGTCGTCCCTTGGGTCAACAAAGAAATCATGATCGAACACCTCAAGCAAATCTCAAGCGTGACTGAAAAAGGCCGGCATGCCGTCGTGATCATGGATGGTGCGGGATGGCATACTGATGATGTGGCGAATCAAATTGAGAATGTCAGCATCATCAAACTGCCGCCCTATTCTCCTGAGCTTAATCCGATAGAGCAGGTATGGCGTTGGTTAAGACAGCGCTATTTAGCCAATCAAAGTTTCAGAGATTATGACGATATTGTGGATAAGGTTTGTGCGGCATGGAACCAGTTTTTGCAATGCACCCAGCGAGTCAAAAAGATGTGCTCGCGGCAATGGATTGACCTGACCAGTTAATTTTCCAGAATGGTATCATTCGACCGCAGGGCGAACATTATCTTTAAACGTAAAAAAGCCCAAGCATTTCTGCTTGGGCTTAGTATAAGTGGCGGAGCGGACGGGAATCGATGGTCCGGCATTCCGGCCCGCGAAAAAGTGCGTAGCACTTTCGGGAGCGTAAAATGTAAAAAAAGCCCGAATCATTCGACTCGGGCTTAGTAAAAGTGGCGGAGCGGACGGGACTCGAACCCGCGACCCCCGGCGTGACAGGCCGGTATTCTAACCAACTGAACTACCGCTCCACACGGCACCTAATCGAAGTCTTACTATTCATGCTTCAATCAAGT
>NZ_JAZGTF010000016.1:0-23494 GCF_037389125.1 Photobacterium sp. MCCC 1A19761 | reverse complement strand
GCGGCTTCAAGTTTAAACTCGGGACTAAATGTTCTTCTGCTACGTTTTGTCATTGTGTCACCTGTTAACTTCCGAGGTGATGATATCACCTCTAATCAGATGGCCAAATTAACTATGCCACTACAAAGACTGGCTAAGTAACAACAATATCGATGTAGGCGTAGTTTTGAATCCTGCCCCGGAAAGAGATCCTGTCATGCTGGGATATGATGCCTGGGTAGCAGCGGTTCCAGCCAATCATCACCTTGCGCGGCGGGGAAGCTCAAATACGATTGAATTGTCAGAGCTGAGCGACGAACCCTTTATTGTCACCACAGGTGGATGTCATTTGCATGGTAAGAGCCTGATTGAAGGTGAAGGACTGTCATTAACTAATATCCGGCTTGAGGTGAAAGATTGGAGAACCGCCTTTACATTAATCGGCGAAGGGATTGGGGTATCTCTTGTACCCGCCTCAACACTGCCTGAAGAACCACATAACATGCGCATCTATCCGCTGAATTCTCCGTTTTACCGTTGTTTTGGATTGGTATGCTCCGAACAGGGAAAAAACTCCCCGGCTACGCAAGCATTTCTCGATCAAGTACGTCATTCAACGCTTGGGGTTAAGATTCCGGTCCAAATCAACGCTGCCGAGATGAGCCCGGTTTAAGGTCATCAGCTCCTCTTATACAGACTTTCTGAAATTCTAATTTTCACATTTCTGTTGCATCCATGATGATGAAGCTTCACCAGAGATGTAACAGGAGATTTTTCGTGAAACTGTATTTTGCACCACTCACCTGCTCACTTTCGCCACATATCATCCTTCGTGAACTGGGGATTCCATTCGAGCTGATTCGAGTCAATAACAGTACGAAGCGTACCGCTGATGGCCTTGATTTCAGAGAGATAAACCCAAAAGGATATGTGGCTGCACTGGTTCTGGATAATGGTGAAGTTCTGACTGAAGGGGCAGTAATTGTCCAGTACCTTGCCGACCTCTGTCCTAATGCCCAGTTAGCCCCTCGTCACGGCTCATGGGAACGGGTCCGAATGCTAGAGTTACTAAGTTTCATTAGCACTGAATTACATTCAGGTGTTGCGCCACTATTCAATGAGGCCTTGTCTGAATCTGTACGCGCCATCTTCCGGGAGCGACTATTTAATCGACTGGATTATCTGAGTGAATTCATGGGGCATAAACCGTACCTCGTCGGTCAATTTAGTATTGCCGATACATACTTGTTTTCCATTTTACTATGGCTACCTGTTTTTCAGGTTGATATTGAAGATTGGCCGGTTTTATCTCAGTTTATGGCTCGTATGTACGCACGCCCGGCAGTGAAAACAGCGATGGAAGCAGAGGATGAAACTTCGCCGATCTAACTAAAAAACCAAAATTTGTAAAACGGGCGCGCCCAGTGCGCCCGTTTGCTTTCCAGCCTAATTCGACAATACACTGACCCGACGCTCATCTCTCCGCAACCAAATCGCCGGCAGGACGCACGCAAGGGTCACCAGAGTCAAACCCATCAGCACCGGCTGAAATGATACCGAATGTACGTTCTGAACAAACAGAATCGCGACCATCGCCGGTCCGACAGAGGCGCCCAGCAAGGTCAGGATCCGCGATAACGCGCTGGCATCCGGGGTCTGTGTTTGTTCCAAGTCATGATAGGCATGCGACATCCCCAACAAGGTCAGCAACCCGATACCGCCACCGCGCAGGATCATCGTCAACGCAATGAGGAGATCGCTTCCCTGAATGTCCAGCCACAGAAACGGCACGGTTCCCAGAACAGCAAAGGCGCAGCCCAGCAACGCGGTATTCCCGGCACCAAGCCGCTCGCACAGAGTTTTGAGGTAGGGACGGGAGACCAACGCCCCGAGGCCATGTGCGCCGACCCACACACTGGCCAGCCATTCACTTTGCTCAAATCCCTGAATAAACATCAGGGGCAGCGCAAACAGCCCACCGTAAAAACTGATACTCGAGAGAAACAGCAGCCCCATCGAGGCACGAAATGATCCCACGCTAAAAACCTGTAACCGGATCAGCGACTGCTCCCCCCGTTTTCGTGTATGGCGCACAAACAGGAGCAACAAGCAGGCACCGATCAAAGATGTCCCTGCAGTATTAAGCCCTTGCCCCCCTCCCTGTCGACCCAATTCAGACAAAGACGACAGGCTGTACATCAACAAGACCAGCGCCGGTGCAAGCACCATAAATCCAAGCCCGTCAAACCGATTTTTCGCCTGCGAAGTCGCGTCAGGCAGCCGCCGCGCTTGCTGCAGGTCATCCTTGGCGATCATCACCCAACCCAGCACAATGGCCACCAATCCAATCGGCAAATTGATATAGAAAATCATCCGCCAGTCGCCAATATGAAGGAGATAGCCTGCCAGAAGCGGTCCGGCAATCGGGGCCAGGACCGTCGGCACCGCCATCGTCGCCATCGCCGTTTTCAGCAGCGGTTTGCCCACGGTATGGACCAAAACGGTCTGCATCACGGTCATCAGAATTCCGGCGCCAACGCCCTGCACTGCACGGCTGACCAGCAGCCAGTTGATCGTTGGCGATACCGAGCACAACCCGGAGCCTAAAGTAAAAATCACCAGTCCAATTAACCAGAATGTTTTCGTCCCCCACTGCCGGGTTGCCCAGGCGCAAATCGTCACCGTCACGGCAGCAACCAAGGTATACAGCACTGAAACCCACTGTATTTGCGTGACGGTCGCTGACAGGCTGGCTGCCAGATCCGGCAGCGCCACCCCAAGAATCGTGGCATCAATCAGCGGCAGGCACACACCGAAGATCAGACTCACAATGACCCAACGCTGTTCACGGCTGAACGCCGTATTATTTCTATCACTCTGATTTTTCATGCTAAGCTCCTATCGAACCGATCCGGAGACTATTTATACCCGGCATGAAGCTGAGTGAATTTCGTATATATGGCAAAAAGTGTCGAGAATCAGTCAACCTGTCACGATCCGTCCATGGAGCCCATGACGCACTTGGATTTGAACGAACAAATCCCGATCCGGGCAATCGCCAAACAGGTGGTTGAGCGGGCGGAAGTCGAGCTGCATCACCACCCCTGGGGACAGATGGTGTTCTCAGATACCGGGGTGGTGCAGGTCAAAACGCCGCAGGCTGCGTACCTGGTGCCGCCGCAACACGCGGTATGGATCCCGCCTGGGATCGCGCATGCCTCTTCCTTGCTCGAACGGGCGCAGATCTTTTCCGTCTATATGCTGCGCACCAACCGTTACTTTCACGATGAAGCATGGCGCAATGAGTGGAAGGCATGTCGCTGTTTTCAAGTCAGTGTCTTGCTCAATGAACTGGTACGACGCATCGCAACTCAAACCGTCAATGAACTTGGCGAAGAGACGTACGCCGCTATCTGCACTCTCATCAGTACGGAAGTCAAGCAAGCCGAAACCGTGCCCGTCGGACTGCCCATGCCCGCAGATAAACGCCTACGCCACTTATGTGACTTGTTTCTCCAGGCGCCGTTGCAAAGTACGACGCTCCAGGTGTTAGCCGCCCAAGTCGGGGCGAGTGAGAGCACCATTGCCCGGCTGTTCAAACAGGAGCTACAAATGACGTTCAGCCAATGGCGGCAACAAGCCCTGCTCACCAGTGCAATTGGTATGGCAGCGAAGAAAATGTCCATCAGCACGATTGCCCAAGAACTGGGTTATTCAACCCACAGCGCTTTTGCGGCCATGGTCACCTCACTGGTCGGCAAACCGCCGAAGGCATTTTTATATCGAAGCGATAGCGAAACATCAGCGAATCCATAGAGAATACAGCCCGACACACCTAAACTTAAATGAACTGCTGCAACGAATAAATGTTCATGAGGGTGGAATGGAAAACAATGTCGTCTTTTATGAATTTGTGCCGACTGAGCACAAACTTCACCAAAAGAGAATCATCAAACAACTGGCAAGAGCCGGATTTGAAGGCCTCCTGAAAGTCTATGACTTAGGGGGTGGCGGTTCTGGCGCGAATAATTTTATCGTCGAGGGCATCTTTCAGGGGCAGCGATGTTGCTGTGCCGTAGGGTATGAAGAAAAAAGAGATAATTTAATCATTCGGAACACATGGACGGATCATGATGAAGCTTAGTTGTCAGAAAAGAAACCACTTCACAATCGTTCGGCACTACAAGTGATCTATCCGAGGAAAACAGTTATGTCCCATACCACAGGCCGTCAACGATTTTGGTTTCACAGTCGCCGTCAAAACAGTCATCAAACCAGGAAAAGATCAGATTGAATATTTGCTTTCATTTACTGCAAAACAAAACATCGTGGAAAGCGGTGATCCACCAGCTCAACAGCGATAATTTCGCCAGACACGTGTTACACCACGGCGGCGTGAACGGCCTGGCATTGAACTTCAGCTACTGTGAACAAACCGCCACCGGAAAAATATTGGACAAAAGCACCCCCATCGGTCACTTTTCAGTGCGATAACGCGTATACTCCGCCACAAACATCATGTCATCCTGCCGCACCTCGGCTCACCAGCGTCATCTGACCTGTTAAGATGCCGCTTCCCAGAGCGAAGACGCAGGATTGACACAAAAATAAAGGTAAAAAGTCATGCGCACGTTTGTATTACGAGCCCGCTCTGCACCAACCGACAGTGAAAAACTGATGGCTGAAGTGGGTGGCAGTTGTCACACTGAAATTCTGGCCCATTGCACCATGAATGCCCTATTTATGGCCCAGTCCCACCGTGAGGATACAACCATCCACTTAGTCTTGGAGAGCACCCAGGACTATAGCCGGACCGTGACGATTAACGCCAATGAGATGACCCAGGTCGGTGGATTTCACGAAGCAGCTCTGCTGGAAATTGTCCGCCAGGCGCTTGTGGCCTCTGCCGGGATGACCAAAGAGCAGACACGCACAGTTCAACCCGGCGTCACAGTGCGCACTATCAGTTTTGAAGCACTGCTGAAAGAGCTGACTCAAACACACTCGGTCTACATGATGGATAAAAAAGGGGATTCGATTCGCGATATCACCCTGGCAGACAATCCGTGCTTTATTCTGACCGACCATATTCCGATGCCAAAAAAAACCATGAGTTCTTTAAAGCGCCTCGGGGTAGAAAAAATCAGCTTGGGTCCGAAAATGCTGTTCGCATCGCAGTGCATTACGCTGATCCATAATGAATTAGATCACCAAATGTAATTGAACGCTGGGTCTGATTTCATCAGATCCGGCATCATTCCACTGATCTCAAATCCTCTACAGCCGCGACATGCGCGAAATGATGATTTAGATCGAACCAACACAACTGTTCGGCATTCGGAAATTGTTGATAACGGGTGTGAAATATCGATTCTGAATTTAGATCATCAGAATATTGCAGGACAAAATAGCAGCGCAGGAAATTAAGCAGTAGAAGAAAGAAGAGAAAAAAGAGAATTGAAGCGGAAGAACAGTGATGATGTAAATGGCACAGGGTGCCATTTACATCAAATCTAGCCTTACAGGGCTACAACGTTCGCAGCTTGAGGACCTTTTTGGCCTTGCTCAACGTCGAAAGAAACTTTCTGGCCTTCAGAAAGCGTTTTGAAGCCTTCTGAAGCGATAGCACGGAAGTGAACGAATACGTCAGCACCGCCGTTGTCTTGAGTAATGAAACCAAAACCTTTCTCTTCGTTAAACCACTTAACCAGACCTGTTGATTTGTTAGACATGTAGTGTTCCTAATCTATTGAATTAAAATTTGAATCGCATTCTCGCGATGCTCTTGATGCTTAAATGTGATGATGAATCTATGGGAAACACTAAGGATAACAACAGTTACGGAGAAATTCAGAGGGTTTACTTTGACCAGTTTTCATTAATACGTCCGAGCAACAGAACAAGACGAATCATACCTGACTTATCGCCAGAGTAAAGGGTTATTTTAAATTCCCAGCAATATAACCCGTCCCCCGGTTGATCAGCCTTGTCATTCCGCTTCAGATAGGCTCAAGATGGAAAGCCGACTTATTCGCCGAACGTCATTCACCGGAGTGCGGGTCCACCAACGTTTCCAAGGCCGTTTGCAGCTCTGTCAGGGTGTTCGCAATCTGCGCCATCTTCTCATGCCCCAGTTGCCTTTCAAGGCTTCGCGCAAAACGGGCATGCTGCGGGCCGATTTTCTCAATCGCGGCAAAACCGGCCTCCGTTGGCTGAAGTAGCTTGGCTTTTCGATGCGATGGGTTCTCAACCACCCTCAATAACCCTTCGTCCATCAGTTGATTTGCCGTTCGCCGTACGCTCTGCCTGGTGATCCCCATCCGGCGGGCAATCTCCGCTTGCGTCAATGGCTCATGCAGCACAGCGCCCAACACTTGCCAGCGGGTTGCTGTTAACCCCGCCGGCGCTGCCAGGTGTTCTGCAATTTTCAGGAACTGGCCATTGAGCGCAAAAGACGTCAGCGCCATTGCGCTCAATCGTGCTTGGGCATCGCTCATTGCGCTTGCTCCTGTGCTTGCTCCTGTGCTTGTTCCTGTGATTGTTCCTGTGATTGTTCCTGCATCAAAGCATAAAACCCGGCAGGATTCTGCTCGGCAAACAGCTGCCACCATGCATCCTGCGTGTTCTCAGCATACAAATCCAGGATCCGGAAGATTTCAGCCGCAAAGGCAATGGGCGCGACACCGCTGGCGGTGATCACATTGCCGTCGCTGATCGCAGGTTGCTCAACATATCGGCTGCCGCCCTGATAGCCTGTCATCGCGAGAAATTCCGGTGCGTTGCTGGTATGCGCCCGTTCGTCGAGCAACCCTTGTTGCGCCAATGCCGCCGTTGCCCCACAAATTGCAGCAACTGGCTTTTCCGCCGCCACGAAACGAGCAGCCATCTCGGCAAAAGCCGCAATTCCGCCCGTTACAGCCGAATCCGCCCCCGGCAGAATCAACAGCGCACTGGACTCAGGATCCAGCTGCCCCAGGGTGATATCCGGCACAATCCGCACCCCACCCTTCGTTGTGACGGGTGCCAGAGTCTCGCCCACAGTTTTGATTTCATACCGTCCCGGTACTTTTTGAAACTCAGGGGACTGAATATGCGCGATCGCATACCCGTATTCCCAATCCGCCATCGTGTCATACACCGCCAGATGGACCGTTTGCTTTTCCGTTGTCTCTGCCATTGCTGCACCTCCTTGATATGTGACAGCATGCTTACACATTGTGAGCATGCTGTCACATTGTTTCATCGAGAACGATTTCATGCTGATCAACCAATCCAACAAAGAAGAGTCCAGTCCTCGCTTTCAATTTCAATCGTGCCTTTCCCAACCCGCTAAAAGCATGTTCTTAAACTCAAGCTGCTATGCCCTGCCCCTTCAGACTCCTCGACAGCCATATAATAGGAAACATATTGATCATTAAACAATCAGGCCATTTTTTAAAATCGACTGTCAGGCGACCGATTTTTATTAAAGATTAAAAAAGAATTATCAAACAATGTCATATTGAGATTCCCTCCCACCATTAAATCATTCGGTTTGACTATGAATAACCCCAAAACAAGAATGGCCATCAATAATAATCACAACCACTTATACAGAGAAAAACAAATGAACAAAAAAGTATTAGTGACAGGAAGCAGCGGCCACCTCGGTTCGGCTTTGGTTAAGGTTCTTAAAAGACGAGGCTTCAACGTTTTATCAATAGATATAAAACCCTCAGAAACAACAGATATTGTTGCATCAATTTCTGATAAAGACGTTGTTCACCGCGCAATGAAAGATGTTGATGCTGTTCTTCATGCTGCAACGCTTCATAAGCCTCATGTTGTTACTCATACACATCAAGAGTTTCTTGACAGCAATATTTCAGGGACACTTAACCTTTTAGAAGCGGCTAAGAAAAATCAGGTAAGATCATTTGTCTATGTCAGTACCACAAGTACTTTTGGCGACTCTTTAATTCCACCCAAAGGCTACCCAGCTGCGTGGATCACCGAATCAACAAAGCCAGTTCCAAAGAACATTTACGGTGTGACAAAAAACGCAGCTGAAGATATCTGCCAGCTCTTTTATCGAAATCATAAGCTACCTTGCTTAGTATTAAAACTGTCCCGATTTTTTCAGGAAGAAGACGATTGCAAAATCGCCAGAGCCAACTTTTCCCCTGACAATCTAAAAGTTAACGAGTATTTATACCGCCGGGTAGATATTCAAGATGCAGTGGATGTCATTCTTCTGGCCATGGAAAAAGCCCCAACCATCGGCTTTGACCGCTTTATCGTCAGCGCGACGACACCGTTTTCATTTGATGACATGGCGAAGCTGCGTGTCGATGTACAAGAAGTTATCAAAAACATCTATCCGGAATACCACGACATCTACCAGAGCCTGGGATGGAAGATGAATTCGACCATTGATAGGGTTTACGTGAATACGCATGCTCGAAACAGATTAGAGTGGAACCCTGTTTACAATTTTAAAGATGCTTTAAATAACCTGGTAAACGGTAACGACTTCCGCAGTGAACTCGCATTAGAAATCGGGATAAAAGGCTATCACGACGAATCATTTGAGAACGGTCCATATCCAGTTTTTGAGGACGCGATTTAATCAAGCCTCAACAAATATCAACTCGAAAATGTATTCACAGAATATTCCGGACAACGAGAATACTTTTCCTGAAGGATAAAGGACGGGGCTCTTTATGCTCCCGGCTTTGTCTATCCTCTGATATAACACAACGATTCCAAAGTTTCTTTATTTAAAAGGGGAATCATCGAAATTTCATGACGATTCCCCGAATGAAACAACTCTCTTTACTTACGCACAATATACCAATTGTTCTGAATATCATGAACTAACTCATTTTTGGTGACGGAGCTAAAGCCAGCACGTTGGAGATATTCCCTTGCCTTTTCCTCTCCCCACATGGCCCCCAAGCCTTCACCGCCCTGGGCCAGTGAAACGGTCATGCAATGCATACAGGATATGGTATACAGAAAGGTGCCGATGGGATGGTCCAGGTTATTGTGAACATGGCTCGAGCCTTTAATATCCTGCATCAGATAAGTACCATCTGGCCTTAACGTTCGGCATATCCCTTTGAGCACATTCAGCGGTTTCGCCTGATCGTGCACTGCATCGAAGGTGGTCACGAAGTCAAACGCGTCCGGCTCAGCCTTGTCATCAAAATTACTCAGATCGCGAATCTCAAAAGTAATATTCCGCAGTTGTTTTTCCTGCGACTCACGCCTTGCAAACTCAATGGCCTCGCGAGAAAGATCGACGCCCACAAACTGGCTTGCCGGATACAGTTCAGCCAACCGGTTCATAATCCTACCCCGCCCGCATCCCACATCCAGAACCTGAATACCTGCCGCCAGTTGATCCGCCAAACCGGGTACCAACGGGACAATATGCGTTTCCAGATTCGACAGTACCGATTGGTTACTGTCTTCCGCCATCACTTCATGGAACCGGGGATACTGCTCGTATGGCACTCCTCCTCCACGCCTGAAACACTCAACGATATTGTCCTCAACACCACCCAACAGGCCGATATACTGCGCAAATACCGCCAGGTTATCGGCGCCAGCCGCACGCGTTACCATCGCGGCATGCTCCACCGGCAAGATAAAACGGTTGGTTGCCGGATCCACCTCAACCACGCCTGCAGTGGTCATGGCACCCAGCCATTCCCGCACATAGCGTTCATTCAAACCGGCACGAGTCGCGATTTCCTGTGATGTCGCGGGTTGCCGAAGCTCGCTCATGACATCAAACAGTCCGGTGCGATGGCCTATAGACACCATCAAACATAGTGCACCATTGTTCAGTGCCTTCACAAATTCATCGCCGAATACTTCGGCCTTGTTGGAATCAAAAGCAGAGACTGTATTTGTTGTAACCATGGTTGACACCTCCTCCAGCGCCCGGATTGGCCTGATCGCTTCAGCTTCACCACGCCGTCGCAAGACAGCGATAAAACAAGCCACCAGCGTTAATGATCGCGGCGGTCTCACAACCACCGGTCATCTCCAACTAGACGCATCTTGATGCTTCCATAAAGCTGATACCTCCATAAGCATAGTGGGGATGCCCGATGTCCTCTTATACAAATGCGGATGAATACGACGTGGTGATGCGCTGTAAAGCCGAACGCAGGAAAATAGTGCTTCAGATAGACGGTCTCAGTTTCTGAGACCGAAGGGATTAGTTTCTGCGCCTTCGTTAATAAGATGTAAACACACAATTGTGAGCGCTTTCTTGACACTATACATTTGTCCTCAATTCACACGGATGTCACAGAGGATAGGATGAGTCTTCAAGCAAGTGCGCAATGCCCGGTTTCCCAACGTCTCAGCCAGCTGCGCGGTGCCATGTCGGCATTGCAGCTCGACGCCTATATCGTCACCAACAACGATCCCCACGCGAGCGAATATTCAGCCAATCACTGGCTGGCCCGGCGCTGGATCACGGGTTTTACCGGTTCGGCGGGCGATGCAGTCATTACCCCTGACGGCGGCGGCCTGTGGACTGATGGCCGTTACTACATCCAGGCCGAAGAAGAGTTACAAGGCAGCGGACTCTCCCTGTTTAAAGCCAGGCTGGCAGAAACCCCGTCGATCCCTGAATGGCTGGCGCAGACACTGCCGGCCAACAGTCGGGTCGGCGTCGATGGCCGTACCGTCAGCTATGCGTTTTACCAGCAGCTTCAAACCGCCTTTGCAGACAAAAAGATCGACATCGTGCTGGAGCATGATCTGATCGACGGGATCTGGCACGATCGCCCGGCTCGACCAACGACCCCGGTCTTTTGCCACCCGCTGCAATATGCCGGACTCACCACAGCACAGAAACTGGCCCAAATCCGTCAGTATATGGCCGGTGATCAGGTCGATGACCTGCTGATCTCGACGCTGGATGATGTGATGTGGACCCTCAACATTCGTGGCGGTGACACGCCATACTGTCCAATCTCCGAGAGCTATCTGTTGATCAGTGCCCAAGCGGCGACGCTGTTTATCGATCCGCAGAAACTGCCGGAAGCCGTCCAGAGCAAACTCGAAGCGCAGGGCGTCAATTATCAGCCGTATGGGCAGATCAGCAACGCCCTGAGCCAACTGCCCGCCGGGCATCACTTCCGCAGCTGTGCCAGACACGGGGATGCGCGCCTGATCAGCAGCCTGCCTGCCGATCTGACCGTGTCGCATCAGCGCAGTTATGTGACTGACATGAAAGCCACCAAGAACCCAACCGAGCTGGAGAACATGGAAGAGACGCTGCGGCTGGACGGCATCGCGATGGTAAAGTTCATGTCCTGGCTGGAACAGCAGGTCCCCGGCGGCGACGTGACCGAACTCAGCGCCGAGCAACAGCTACAGCATTTCCGAACTTTGGCGCCGACCTACTTGGGTGACAGTTTCCGCACCATTGCTGCATTTGCCGAGCACGGTGCCAAAATGCACTACGCCGCCGATGAAGACAGCAACGTTCTGGTCGATGAATCCAATTTCTTCCTGGTTGATTCCGGCGGCCAGTATCTGGGCGGCACCACCGACATCACCCGCACCTTCAGCTTCGGCACACTGAGCCAACAACAACGCATCGACTATACCCTGGTGCTCAAAGCCGTGATCCGGCTCAGCCAGGCGCGCTTCCTCAAGGGCTCGACCGGCTCCAACCTGGATGTGCTGGCGCGCGGGGTGCTGTGGCAGCAAGGGATTGACTACAAATGCGGCACCGGACACGGCGTCGGAATGTGCCTGAATGTCCACGAAGGACCGCAAAACTTCTCGCAATCTCCGACCGAAGTTGAGCTGAAGCCGAATATGGTGATCACCAATGAGCCCGGTGTCTATCGCGAAGGCGAATACGGGGTGCGGATCGAGAACATCATGAAGGTGGTGGAAATTGAACAGAATGAATTCGGCGTGTTTTACGGCTTCGACACCATCACCCTGGCGCCAATCGCCACCCAACCGCTGGAGGCGGCTTTGCTGGATGCCTCAGAGCGGCAGTGGCTCAATGACTACCATGCCAAGGTCTTTACCGCCCTCGAAGGGGGGTTAACCCCTGAAGAGCGCGCCTGGCTGCAACGCGCCACAGCTGCGGTGTAACGGCCTAGCCGTGCCATGAGGTCGAGATTCTTGTTGCGATCTCGCCGCGCAGCTTCCTATCCCTCACCGCCGGGTCATCGTTCAATCTCCCGAATGGCCCGGCGTATTTGCCAACCCGGCTGTGCTCGGTCGTTGGCTTACTTCCTTACTTCTGTAGTGTTTGCCGGCTTTACGCCGGCTTTTTTTTCATCACTGCCTCTTTTCACTACGACCACCACGATGGGTGCTGGTGGCATCGACCACGGCGCAACCGTAGATGTTGTGCCCAGCGAACATGACCGAATCTTTCTCCAGGCTACTACCCCTTTCGACGTGATTCCTGCCAATACGCAGGGCACCAAAAACCGAACTTGATAATGTCATCATGGATTTTCAAACCTGAATATTGTATACCTCTCAAGCATCAGCCAATCCGGAAGGCTGCATGACCCACTTGCTGACGGAGATAAGCATGAACATTTCAGCCGATTACTTACTGGCGGCGTTGCGTGAAACACTGAAAGAGAAAGGGATTAGCTACGCGCAGCTGTCTGAGTATTGCGCGGTGCCGGTCAGCAGCTTAAAACGGCAATTTCACAACCCCAGCTTAGGGATCGACAAGATCACCTTTTATGCCGGCTACCTGGATACCGATCTGGTGCAGCTCTCGAACCTCGCCGCCAAGTTGCAACAGCAGGACATCAAAGCGATTTCCCCGCAAAACAACCGGATTTTTGCCCAATATCCCCATTTGTACGATTTCATCTATTTGCTGGTTTCGCTGCAATGGTCGGTCGAAGAGATTCAAGATCACTATCAACTCTCCGATCAATCGATCATTCACTATCTTCGGGCGCTGGAAATGATGGGCTATCTTGAAACCATCGAGAAAACGAATATTAAGCTCAACGCACAAAAGCGGTTTATCAACGAAGAGGACAGCCCGCTGGATCGACTGTTCGTGAAGCGTTTCAAGGCCAATCAGGAAAAACACCCGATCCGGCCAGCCATTTGTATGGCGCGGATTAACCTCACCGACGAGCAAATTACCAAGCTGGAAACCCAGCTCTATGAACAGCTCACCGCCTTCCATCTGCAAAATCAGAGAAACAGCCATGCGTGCCTGAAAAATGTCATGCTCTCGTTCGTACCGGGGGAAGCCATCCGCCTGAGCGATACGCTGCCGGAAGTGGACGGACGACTGTTAAAAGCGGTTTGCCAGTTGCAGCAACAGGAGTGTGAAACCCCTGATACCGCCCTTTCCTGCAATTAAAGGCGCAGAATTTCAACCCGGCGGTTTTGCTCTCGACCGATCACCGTTTCATTGCTGGTTCGCTCGCTATCCGGTGAGAGCGACATAGCCTAATTAACTGGTTACGGACAAATAGATCCAGAACAACAGCCAGAAGCCCCGCGCCTACCTGTCCAAATGTAGGTCACATCACCGCACCAAATCTGGTTCGGTTCAATTACGGAAAATTGCCTGTCTAACAGGTTTCTAGATACTTTATCTAATCTGACATAGGCGCGTTAGCGTCACAAATCTAACGCACTTCTGCCCATTTCCAAGCTACAAAACCACAATAATCCTATGACAAATCCCCATTGACTCCCGCCCCTAGCAGATACGCTAAACTCAACACTGCGACGCCAACAAACAGACCGACGATACCGGACATGGTCATCCCGCCAAGAGCGCAGAACAATGCAGATTTGAGCTCCCCTCACTGGCACTATTCCCCCTCTCCCAAATAATCACACGTGTAATCAAGGCTCTCATCTTTTGGAAACGATTCTAATCCACGCCAAAAATGTGTCGTAAAAACAAAAAGGCCGGATACTTTATCCGGCCTCTTGGGTTATTAACATTTTCAGTATTCTCAGCCCATATAGCTAAGTCTTGCTTTGCTATACAGACTGAAGCTCAATCAGCAGCGAAACTGACCGTTGCTGTATCCGAAGGCGCTACACTATTTCCGTCATTATCTGAAACGGTACCCGTGACTTTATTGACATGCGGTGATGTAACGACCTGACCAACGAAAGTACATGTGTAAAAACCACCGATTTCGATTGTCTGCGGCACCGCGCACGTTGTCTCGATCACTTTTGGTTCACTGTCATCGGTAATATCCCCAAAGCGATCATCTGTCAGTGCATCGAGAGTTAATCCCTCTGCCGTCGACGTATTGGTCACTTTCACCTCGTAACTGACCTCCATCATGGTTGGCGTTTTGGTCAACGTCGCTGTTGGTAATACATCATTGATGGTCACCGTAGCACTATCACTGGAACTTACCGCGGCACCATCATCATCAACGCCACTGGCTGTCGCCACATTCACAATCGAATCACCGCCGTTGCCTGTATCTTCAACAGTCACAGAGCAGGTATAGCTGGCATTAGCTGCCAAGGTCTGCGGTACTGAGCAATCTCCCAAACCATTCAGGTCACCGAGAATGGTATCCGTCAGACTATCGATTGTGACCGAATCAACTGTGGAGCCATTCGTGATGACAAACGTATAAGTCACATCAGCACTCGGTTCATTAAATGATGTTGGATCCGCTGTTTTGACCAGCGTAATCTTCGAATCAAGATTGGTGATATTAATCGTTGCATCATCCGAAACGGTCTTCGATGGCCCTTCATCATCGCTTGCCGTGGCATATACGCTGCCAGTTTGTGAAAAGCCCGGATTCTGCATTTCAGTCACCATAAAGGTACAGCTATATGAACCATTGACTGCGAGGGTCTGTGGCACTGAGCAGTCTGTTGAAATAATCTTACCCGCCGTCGAGGTAAGATCACCGTACATCTCATCGTCCAGAATTGACAATGTCAAAGCATCCACCGCACTTGTATTGGTCACGACAACCGTAAAAGTGAAATCACCACCAGGTTCAGGAAGTGAGGACGGTGAAACTGACTTGTTCACCGTTAAGTTAAACGGGACATTATTTATTGCGACTGTTGCTTTGTCGCTTCCCTCCATAACATTCCCATTCTCATCTTCACCTGTAGCGGTCACAATATCGGTATGCAATGTATTCCCCTGACCACTCACATCAGCCATAAAACTACACGTGTATGTGGCTCCAGGGGCAATGGTTTGTGGAACAGAACAAGTCGTACTGGTAATGCCACCCCCTGTAGCAGTGATGTCACCATAAATATCATCCTGCAAGGACTTCATGGCAACGTCGGCAAATACGCTGTTGTTGGTCACACCAACTGAGAATTGAACGGTATTCCCCGGTTCATCCACCTTTTCCGGGTTCGCTGTTTTCACAACAGAAATTGTCGCAGGCGGCACCTCAATTGGCACCTGAAAGTCAGGATCACAATTACATTTCGATGGCGATCCAGGGAAAGCATCGCTTCCGTCTAAGCACACTTCGTTGGCCCCCGACTGACGCCAACTGGTACAGTTGGGAAGATTCAGCTTACCGTCGCCATCAGTGTCAATACAACTCGCGGTGATCACATCCGGCTTCGTCTTCGCCCCCTTCATATCATAAAAAATCGGATTATTTGCGCTATTGATATCACCACACAAATCATTTGGCTCCGGACATCCACTACCAGTACAGGTGGTATCTAAATCTACGAAGTTTCCTGTCGTACCATTCGGACGAGTAAATGGTGATCCATCTTCAGGCAAGGTGATGATCTGACAAGAACCAGTCAGGGCGCCATCACCAGCCGTATCCGGTTTAACCTCAAAGTAGGCACCAACATCGTAGCGTTCTTGCGCATTTAACTCGAAAATAAACGTGGTGCTGAAGGTGGTTGTATCCCCCGGGAAAGCACATTTATCACCACACAGTCCCGGGGCAGCATTACCGTTCCCATCCAGACATACATCCGGATCCGAGCTACAGTCAGTGCCGGCATTGGAGGCTGTGGCATCACAGACAGGAGCGAAAGTGATATCGCCTTCATCAACGACACCATCGCCATTAACGTCCGCAACCCCAGAGACCCTCACATCACTTGCCGTACAGTTGAGACCAAATCCGGCGACGTCCTCCATACAGCCGCTCGACACGATTGTCCCCTGCCCCGTCGCATCAGCAAATGCCGGTGTAGACGACCAGAGTACCGCCCCCAGCAATATGATAAAATCCCTTAAAAAGGGTGAGACCCTATTTATCGTTTTCATTAAAATTCCTTAATCATTCATTATTTATTATTAATCTTGAATATCAATAGAACCCGAAATAAAACAATATAAAATCTCAATTCCGCCCAACAGGGATGAAATGAGTGAATCCAGATAATACTCAACGATATACCAGTACTTATTTACTAAGATAAAACATATCAATTAATATAAAAGCATGACTACTTTGGCGATTAAACTTTGCATGTACGTTATCAGGTTCATTTAGCATCCAGTTCAATAGCCACTATATGAACTTGACCACTAAGATTTTTACCTCAATGTATAAACCAAAACAAATCAAGTGAAGCATAGACCATAAAATTATTATCAAGCAATATCAGAGCCCAAGGACATTCATGGCTATGCGGCCAGTCAAATAGCTACCATTAAAATAAATAATATCAACAACTTAATAACAACTAGAGTAATTGGTAAGATCGAATCCCATGAATGAGACAACAAATTTATTCATGTTGAATTAAATTTTTCATATACGAAATAATGAAGAGAACGTCTTTGGATTTTAACCGAAGAAATCAGCCAGAAGTATCACGTGAAAAATTCACAAATTGAATGATGACGATTATAAATCAACAGTGCGGATCCGACTCAGAAAACGAGGGATTCATACATACTAAGACAATCGCCATCTCGAGATGAACCTATAAAAATTAATTTACCAATTATTGAAACTCATTCCTTTGAATAACTATGACAATCATACCATCAAGTGTTCTTCAGTCAATTCAGCCAAGCTGTTTCATTTCACATCGGAAATATCGTATTTACTGTGATGGTATAGCTCCGGAAAAGGAACAACGACCGCTTTTGGTTTGGTACTTTTGAGCAACGTCCCTGTCCCTCCCAATCATCATTGTGCTTACTTGCTTTCCCCCGCTTCATTCCCTAGCCACACCGTCCCTAACTGATACGCCAGGCTGAGTACCACGGCGCCGACGAACAGACCGACGATGCCGGACATCGCCATGCCGCCAAGGGCACCGAGCAAAATCACCAGCATCGGGGTTTCCGAGCCACGGCTGAGCAGAACGGGTTTCAGTACCGCGTCACTGGCGCTGACCAGCAAACACCAAATGAGAAACAGCACCGCAACAACAGTGCTCTGGGTGCCGAAAACGATAAAGATCGGGATTAACAGCGCAATGATCGGCGGCAGCTGAATAATGGCGATCAGCAACACTGCCACCATCCACAAAGCAATGGCTGGAACTCCGGCAAATACCATGCCGATCCCGGCGAACACCGACTGGATCACCGCCACCCCAATCACCCCCTGCACCACGCTCCGGACCGTGGTTTTCGACAATTTGGTCAGTTGTTCACCGTGCTTGCCGGTCAGGCGATCGGCCACCGCCTGAAAGACCTGTTCGCATTTCTCGGCATTGGCCATGAAAGCACCGGCGATCATGGTAGAGATAATAAACTGGACAAACCCAAGTCCTAAGGAACCAATCAAGCCCGCCATTGTGCCGCCAAATTCTTTGAGCGGCTCAGCATACTGCACCAGAACCCCCTTAAGGTTCACCGAAGCCGAATCGACAAATGCATAGAGCTTCTCCCCCACCAGCGGCCAGGCTTTCATGGCCGGGTCCGGTTTCGGTACACTCAGGGTGCCTTCCTGGAGCCCTACAATCACATCTGCGGCGCTGGTGTAAATCCCGGTCGACAGCGCAATCAGGGGCACCAGTAAAATGACCACCCCGATCCCCGATAGCAACACGCTGGCTTTAGTCAGGCTCATGCCAATGCGAGTGTGTATGCTCACCGCCAGCGGATACAGCGCCGTGGCAATAATCGCCCCCCAAACCAGCAGCATGATAAAGGGTCGTAAGATCGAGAAGCACCAGAACACCAGCAGCGCCACCGCGCCGATTTTGATTGCCGCATCAATTGCCTGTGTTGAAAATTGATCGTCTGTTTTCATCGTCTTGCCTCTCTGATGACTTGTCCAGATTCAACGGCCTGATGACACCGCTCTGGTTAAACATCGCTTATCGAACAACCCCCGCCATATAGCCCTTCAGCTAAACCGGTTGCAGAAATTTCCATGTTCGCGTTTCTAAAAAATACGCCGCCACAATCATGTACAGCCCGACCACCACCAGCTGTACGATTCGGGTGATCGTCGTGCTGTCGATGTCGCCGGAGCTCAGCAAGGTAGAGCCGATCAGCACCAGCAGGGTACTGAATGCAGTGACATAAACCGGGGCTTTTTCCCCGACGGTATAGATTTTGGAGGCCATCACCATCGCCAGCAGCGAAATAAACAAGGTGTAAAACCCGATGTTCGGCACGATGGCCAGCACCGTAAACGAGCCAATCGCCAGCAGCCCGCCAAGACCGTTGCTGACCACCAGAAATGCACTCAGCTTGACCGACTTCTCCCCGGTGATCATCAGCGACAACAGGGCAATAAAAATCATGGTCAGGATCGCTTCACTGATCTGAAACACGAAGAAAAAACACACTACCGGAAATGAGATCAACAGCGCCCGAAAAGCTGCCCGCCAACGCTGGGGCGGCGTCAGCATCACCGGGGCAAAGCCCGGAAACTCGGCCTCCTGCTCAGGGAAATAGACATGCGCCAGGGTAAAGAGGGTGATAGCAACCACACCTGAAATCGTAAGCCCCCCGGCCAGAAAACCGGAGACGGCGGTCGTGCTGCCCATCGCGATAAAAGGCAGGATCAGAATTGCGAGGATCAATATCGTCGCGAACAGGTTCCATTTCGGGTTGGTGAACAGATAGTAGCCCCACATCATCATCAGGCCGATCAACATCATCAGGGGAATTGGATACTGGGTGATCCCGCCCGAGAGCAGCATACCCAGCCCGATGGTAACCAGCATCGCCAGCAGCAATTCGATTAAGGTTTCCCGGTGTAGTGTGGGTTTGTCGACCAGAAATTTGGCCGTCAGCACCGGCGCAATGTGGGCCAAATCCCAATCCAGCCAGGCGGCCAGAAAAACCGCCAGACCAACTCCGACCGTGAAACGCAGAATCCGGATCTGAGTGGCTTCCGTCAGTGCCTCGGTCACAGACGCCGCAACGCTTGCTTCAGAAGAAATCGCCTTATCGGACATAGGACAACCAGCTAATCAACCGGATCCATGCTTTACCGATCAGATTAAAGACCGTGCTATCCGCGGCATAAACAATCACATCCGCCTGACCACCGACCCGCAGCACACCACGCGCCTGCGTGTGGTCAAACTCAATCAGAATGGGGAGCATCTGGGTTTGCCGCAACCATCCTTTCTGGGTATCGGCTTTGGCCAGCTTCCCGGCCTGATCACCTTCACCCCAGTCGATGCCCCAGTCCACACTGGACACCGTGCCTTTAAACACCTGACCGGGCGCAAAGTCGAGGGCAATTTCCACCGCATCCCCCGCCGTGACATTGCCCAGGCTGTTTTCCCGAAAATAGGCTTCGATCCAGATAGTCTCCGTCGAGACAAACGTCATCAGCGGTTGTCCGGCGGAAGCATAAAAACCTTCAGACAAACTAAAATTCGAGACCCCGCCTTGAGTCGGCGCGCGAACTTCGGTTCGCTCCAGATTAAGTTGTGCCTGCTCCAGCGCCAGCAACGCCGCTTTAATCTGGCTGTTCTCCTCTCCTTGCGCGCCCAGTTGCTGCTTGGTTTTTTCCAGATCTGCCTCGGCATTCACCACATTGGCCCGGGCCGTGGCCAAACTGGCCCGCGCTTCATCCGCATCCGACTGGGACACCACGCCTTTTTTCGCCAGCGCCAGAATTCGTTTGCTTTGCAGCTCAGCGTTTTGCCGCTCAACAATCGCCGAGGTCAGGCGCGCCTGGGCCGACGCAATCGCCGCGGTCTGGGCGCCAACATTCTGGCCGGCGATTTCGAGGTTTTCTTTAGCCTGCGCGACAGCAATTTGGTAATCAGACGGATCCAGCCTGACAAGCACCTCTCCTTCGTCAACCAGCTGGTTGGGCGCCACCTTGATTTCCAGCACCAATCCGGAGACCTCCGGCTTCACCGGCACCACAAAGGTTTTGACCCGGGCGTTGTCCGTGATCGGAATAATGCGATCCGAGATGATGTTAAACAGTAGCAATACCGCCACCGTCAGCAGCAGGATATTGGTGATCTTTTTGACTTTGTTGGTCTTTTGCGGCGATTGCTCTTCTGCCGCAGTGACGGGTTCCAGATCAGCATCTTTTTCTTCTTCTGCCATGGGGATGCCTCTTCGATACAGCGCCGACGCTCAAGTGGGCAAGCTCCATTGATGCACATAACACGTGCTTTCAAATCAGTCCCCCGAAGGCATGACGCGACGGAACAGCCCGATATTTCAAGTTTTAACAATAGACAAGCCGACGCGGTAGAACTGACAAAAAGTAAGACTGATCAGCAATGAGACAAGCAAGCTAGCTGCGCTAGTGATCTTCAGGCAGGTAAGGCTGAAGCACGTCCCAACGAAATGTTGGCCCGTTGGTGCAGACATACTTGTGTTTAAGATAGCAGTGACCGCAAGTCCCTAAGCCACAATGCATTCGGCGCTCAATCGAGAGGTAAATCGCATGATTGTACACCCCGGAGGCCACCAGATAATCGGCCATGCCGAACATCATCACCTGCGGCCCGGCGAGCAACACCACATCCGGTAGTTCACCAAAGCTGTCGAGCACGGTCGGCATCATATCAATCGGTCGGCCGTGATATTCATTTTCGTCACCGTTGAGATCACCATTTTCGATCATGTTAAATACGGGAATGTATTGCTGCCACCGCTCCCGCTCAGGATTAAGCATTTTCGCCTGCTGGCTCCGCGCTCCGTACACGACTGTCAGTTGGGTATAGTTCTGCTGCTCGACCAGGTGATCGACCACGCCCACCAACGGCGCCAGGCCACAGCCGCCACCCACGACCAGGATCCGCTTGCCGGAAATCTCGGTCATTGGCCAACCGACACCGTATGGCCCGCGCGCGCCGAGGATCTGGCCGGATTGCAGGCCAAATAGCGCAGTGGTGACGGCCCCCATCTGACGCACCAGCGCCCGGAAGTGCCCCTGCGCATCCGGCACCTGAGTAAAGGTAAATGGCGCTTCGCCGACACCCGGCACATTGAGCATAAAGAACTGGCCGATTTGGGCTGTTTGCCAATCGGCAAGGACGTTGGAGGATGCCGATTGAACGCCATCCAACAAACGAAACTGAAAATGCCGCGCTTGCTCGCCGTCGTCATAGAAGTCCACCAGCTCGATGGCCGAAGGGGTCAGGTTATGCATCGTCGACAATCCTCTTCATGACCGAATGAACCCCGATGACGCCGGGGCAGACCTGCTCACATCGACCACAGCCGACGCACCCGTAGCGACCGAATTCCGGTAAAAAATCATCACTGAATTTGTGATACCAGAATCGCTTCACCCGCTCCCCGGCCTGCGCGCTGGGGTTGTTGTAACTGGCTTCGCGCTGGAAGCCTTCGTACAAGCAAGAATCCCAGAAGCGCACTTGCTGCGTTGCGTGCTGTTCTTCTTTGAACGCCGTGCCTGAATCTTCTTTGATTAGCGTGCCTGAAACTTCCGCAGCATCCGCAACAGGTTCGCCATCACCGCTGGCAAACAGCCGTGACTGGGTGCCGTAACAGGAGCAGGTCGGACATAGGGTGGTGCAGCCCGAGCAGGCCAGACACTGAATGCCAATCCGCTGCCACAACGCGTCGGAGATTGCGTTGCGGTTCAGGCGCTCAATCCCTTCGGTGATGTAACTGTGATCGTCAAATTCATGCTCACAGCGACTGAGCCGATCCCAGCGCTGATTCATCTCTTGGGGAGACGCCGGGGTCAACGCCAGCCCGTCAATGGCATCTTTACCCTGTGCGGTCGCGACCACCAATAACCAACGCTCCCCATCCAACGGATGCAGGATCAGATCAGCGGTTTCATCGCGCACACCAGGCCCGGCGTTGACCAGATAGCAAAAGCCCTGCGCGCAGGGATGAACACAATCAATGCCCACCAGCAATGCTTGTCGGCGTCGTGCCTGATAGTAAGCATCCTGCTCGAAAAACAGATCCTGATAATGAATCGCCGTTAAATCGCAGCTCTGAACACCAAACAGCACAAAGGGGTCGGGAGTCGGCAGGGTTTCGCGGAAAAACTGACCGTCAAACACATACAGCGGCTCCTGCTCGGCAAAAAAGAAGCTTTTCGGTGAACTTTGCGGCTTTTGCGTGCTGAGCGGCGGGTAAGCCGGGGGGATAATGTGTTGCCAGTGCGCATCGCCCGGTGCGGTTTCCACCACCTGATACAACTGCCGGACGCGGGATAAGTGATCCTGCAACGCTTTGAGCGACTCAACCAGATACTGCTGCATCTTATGGCTCCTTCCTCAGCATATCGACATCTTTCGGCGCCTGACCTGCCGGTAGCGGAAATACCGACACCGCGCAGGCTTTCAACTCCGGCATTTTAGTGATCGGATCCTGCGCCGTATTGGTGAGCTGGTTCGACGGTGCCTCTTTGAAGTGGTACGGCATACTCACCAAGCCCGGCGGCACATCAGGGGTGATCATCGCCCGGGTTTCGATATAACCCCGGCGCGAGCGCACCCCGATGGGCGCGTAGCGGGTGATCTTGAGCTGCCGGGCATCATCGGGATGGATAAACAATAACCCTGGCGGGGTTTCACGCTCCAGCAGCGGCGATTTTCGGGTCATCGAGCCACAACCGTAATGGAAATGAAGGCGATTGGTGGTCAGGAGCAGCGGATAATCCGCATCCACCGGCTCGTCAATGGTGGTGTAGTGAACCGGAATTAGCCGGGCTTTGCCGATGGGAAACGTGTCGCGGTGCAGAATCTCGGTGCCGTTTGGCGCATCGTCATTGCAGGGCCATTGCAGCCCCTGCGCCTGAATCAGTTTGTCGTAATGCATCCCCTGATAGGCCGGCGTCAGTGCCGCCATTTCATCAAACACCGCTTCGCTGTTCGGCCAGTTCAGTTGATTACTGCCAAGGCGCTGCGCCAGGGCGTTCAGCCACTGCCAGTCACCCATCGCCGAACCCGGCGGCTGCAACGCTTGAGCGATGTGCTGGACCCGGCGTTCGCAGTTGGTAAAGGTGCCCTCTTTTTCCGCGAACGACGCCGCCGGCAGCACATAATCGGCCAGCTTGGCGGTCTCGGTCATGGTCAGCTCGGCCACCACCAGCAGATCCAACTGCTTGTACGCATCGCGAACGTGGTTCTGATCCGGATCGGTGAC
>NZ_JAZGTF010000015.1:0-178982 GCF_037389125.1 Photobacterium sp. MCCC 1A19761 | reverse complement strand
GGCGGTCTCGGTCATGGTCAGCTCGGCCACCACCAGCAGATCCAACTGCTTGTACGCATCGCGAACGTGGTTCTGATCCGGATCGGTGACCACCGGATCTTCGCCAAATAGAATCAAACCACGAAATTCACCGGCCAGTGCCGCTTTACTCATACCGAGCGACGTCAGCCCCGGCTGATTGGCGACCTCACCCTGCCAGGCCTGAGCAAACTTTTGCTGCACCGCTTCGTTATCCGCGCCCTGATAGCCGGGATAGACATTCGGCAGGCATCCCATATCACAAGCGCCCTGCACGTTATTCTGCCCTCGCAGCGGATTGATCCCGGTGCCGGGACGGCCAATCTGACCGCATACCAGCGCCAGATTAGACAGTGCGATGACATTCTGCGTCCCGCTGACAAACTGGGTGATCCCCATCCCATAGAGGATCATTGCCTTTTTGGCCTGCGCGTAAGCTTGTGCCACCGCTCGGATCTGGGCGGCATCAACCCCGGTGATTGATTCAACGGATTCTGGGGTGATGGTTTCAACGTGGCGCGCCAGTTCATCAAACCCGTCACAGCGCTCAGCAATAAAATCAGCGTTGTGCCAGCTTTCTTCGAAAATGACCTGAAGCATGGCGTTGATCAGGGCAATATTGCTGCCCGGTTTGAGCTGAAGGTGGATATCGGCCACTTTGGCCAGGCGGGTCTGACGGGGGTCGATGACAATCAGTTTAGCGCCCTGCTGCTGCGCCGCAAAAATCTGTCCGCCCAGCACGCTGTGATTCTCGGTCGGATCAGCGCCAATGACCACAATCAAATCCGTGTCGAAGATATCTTTGGCACTGTTGGTCATCGCGCCGGAGCCCAGCGTTTGCTTGAGTCCGGCCACTGTCGGGCTGTGGCAGATCCGGGCGCAGTGATCGACATTGTTGGTTTTGAGCACCGCCCGGGAAAATTTCTGCGCCGCGTAGTTGTCTTCGTTGGTGGCGCGGGCACTGCTGATCACTCCGATAGCGGCAGGGCCGGATTCATCAAGGATCTCGCGAATCGACTGGCTGATATCCTCCAGCGCTTCCTCCCAGCTGACGGGCTCAAATCGATCCCGGCAGCGTTTGAGCGGCTGGGTGATCCGGTTATCCGGCCGGATCGCATAGGCCGTGCTCCAGCCTTTTTCACACAATTTGCCGTGGCTGATCGGATGGCCGGGTACCGGCTCCACCCCGGTGAGCTGTCCGCGTTCATCCACTTTCAGGGTGATACCGCACCCCACCCCGCAAAACGGACAAATGGTTTGTACCCTTGAGGAAGACATCGCTATACCTCGCCCTGCCTTGATTACCGGTCTTTATATACCGGGGCCTGGTTAATGGACTGAGTATAGCAACCGAATGTTCACTCTGAAGTTGCAGTCACGGTAAAGCCCCCAATCCTGCGTTGACTCAATCCCGCGACCCATCGCCGGCACCAGACTGAGTGTTCTTCGCCGACGGCTCATGATGGGCCCCGCGTAAGTAGATCAAATGATAGATCAGCCCCACCAGCACGCTGCCGCCGACGAGATTACCCAAGATCACCGGGATCAGGTTGCTGATAAAGCCAAGCCAGGTGATCGCTCCGGCTGCAGCGCTGGCCTCCCCGCTTGCTTGCAGCAACATCGCCAGCGGAATGAAGTACATGTTGGCGATACTGTGTTCAAATCCAGCCGCAACAAAGGCTGAAATGGGAAAGACAATCGCCACGGCTTTATCAATCACGCTCCGCCCGGCCAGCGCCATCCAGACCGCCATACACACCAGTACATTGCAGAGCATGCCGCGGAAAAACGCGGTCCAGAAGGGTAAATTGCACTTTGCTGCTGCGATATTGAGGTAAACGTCAGCGATCGCGCCGTTATTGAGGTTGGCATGACCAGAGAGAAACACCAGCACCGCCAGTCCGACAGCACCAACGAAGTTGGCCCCGCACACCACCGCCCAGTTCTTCAGTAACTCCCCGGTGGTGATCTTCTTGTCGGCCCAGGCCATCGCCAGCAGGTTATTGCCAGTAAACAGCTCCGCCCCGGCGACAACCACCAGCAACAGGCCCAGGGAAAAGGTCAAACCGCCCAGCACCTGGCCGGTAGCGAAACTAAAAGTGGCGTCCGATTTCACCAGCGCAAAATACAACCCGCCCAAGCCAATAAAGGCCCCGGCCAAAATCCCCAGCATCACCATGGACAACAGCGGCAAGCGGGCCTTGGTCACCCCCAGCGTATCGACTTTCTCGGCAATTTCCTTTGGTGAGAACGCATCAAAACCGTACAACATACCAGCTCCCCCAAGTCAAAAAGATGCCGTCAAAATGAACGGCAAAGTGAATCAGCGACAGTCAACAAATGCAGCCTGATCGCCTGATTAACCTAGTTCTTAACCTAGTTCAGCTGATGGGTTTAGCAACAGCGATTGCTTTTCCCCACTAAAATCCGCCCTGTATCACACATCGCCATCTCGGCCTGATTTAATTCCATTACGCGATAAGCAATTGAACACAATGCATCCTTGGGTATATTTTCATCACTCACGCTGAGCGACATGGATTTCTTGAACGACTTAACACTTTGGAGGGGGACGGGTATGACAAAATACAAATCGATGAATAAGGAATGTTGAGATGAATCTCCATAAAATCAATCAGCTGGTCTCACAACACGTTCCCGAAAAGGAAGAAGTGGTCGCACGGCTACAGGCGGCCATGGCTGTCGATAGCACCTGCCCCAACGTCGTGGTCTACGGCGTGTATAACTCAGGGAAGAGCTCGCTCCTCAATTCCCTCACCAATCACTTCATGGATGAATATTTCCAGACGCGTGAGGTTCCGGAGACCCGGGAAAACAAATATTTCGAATATCAAGGAATCCGGTATATCGATACGCCGGGGCTGGATGTCAACATTCAGGATACTCAGGCAGCCAGCCAGGGAGCGGTTCAGGCCGACATTATTTTGCTGGTGCATCGGTTGAGTGCCGGCTCGCTTCAACAGCCGGACTTAGAAGCCATGGCGGCAATCAGCCGGGCTCATACCAAACCGGAAGGAATCTTTGTCGTCCTGACCGAAGCGGAAGCCGCCGATGAAAACCAGGCGGTGATTGCGGAAATCACCCAGCAATTACGGCAGATCATCTCACCAGACATTTCCCCTTATCTTGTTGCAAACCCGGTGTTTTGCAAAGGGATGCGTGAAGATAAACCCGCCCTGGTCGAGTTCAGCGGCATCCCAGCGCTAAAAGCGCAACTCCAACAGAGCGCAGCCCAAATGGCTCCCGAGCTGGCTGCTGAGCGAGAAAAGAAAACTCAGGCAATGGTGGCGGAGCTTCTGGCGGCGGTCATCGAACAGCAAACGCTGATACAAGCAAGGCTGTCGATCGAGGAAGCCAAGGAGCGCCAGCATAAAGCAGTCTTTGTCGAGCGCGTCAAAGCGTTCCAGCAAGCATTGCAAACCCAGTTAAACGACATCGAATCAGTATAGGAGCCGATATGTGGTGGTTAGCAGCCCCGGTCGCCATCTGGGCCGGTAAAAAAATCTATGATGCAGTGACGGAAGACAGCGGCTCACCTTCCTACACCTACAGCGATAACAGCGCGCAGAAAACGCGCAGGGCTCAGCAGGAGCAAACAGAAAAAGATCGGCAAGCCCGAAAAAGACGGATGAGAGAGCAACTCCACAAGGCCAAAAACGCCGAACTGGAAGCCATCAGCCAGGAGTTTCTAGCCGAACCCATCAATCCTCTCGGCGATTATATCCATGTCGTCAATAAGTTCTGCAAGCAGAAGATCCGGGGAACACAAAGCGCAACCAATGCGCTGTCGCTGTTTGATCGCGATAAAGTGCAACTGAAGTCGTTCACCGCGTCCAAAACCGCGCTGAAGCAGCAACTAACATCACTGGAAGAGTTGGAAACGCTGTTGAAGGAGCAAAATCCGTTATGACGTCTTTAACGACTCACCGGGCGTTTTATCAGCGCACCACAGCCCTGTCGAAAGAACTGGCCACCATTGAGAGCCAGGTGAAGCAACAAGAACAGCAATTGCTGGCCCAAATAGCCAAAGTGGTGCGCAGTGTTGACGAGGCAACCGCAGCCCAGGCCAAAGAAACTTCGGCGATTGCACAGACTGTACAGGGAAGCCTGACGGAGATCCGCCAGGTGATCACCGCCTGGCAGAAGAAAGTCAGCAGTTACAAAACCGGCCTGTCCTTTCGCAAAAAATTTGGTGACTCCCTGCTGATATTTGTCTATGGCAAAGTCAAAGCCGGTAAAAGCTCACTGGGCAATTACATGGCAACCGGCCGTCGTGAGCCGGACTCAGCATGGCTGGCCGAAGTTGCGACACAATTACATCAACCTGAATTCTTCTCCGAGGAAATTAACCTGGCGTTTGATGAGACCATCAATCACGAGGAGGGATTCCGGGTCGGCTCACAGGAAACCACCAGTTGTATTCAGGGTTTTCAGGTTCCCGGTATGACTTGGGTGGACTCTCCGGGGCTCCATTCAACCCATGGTGAAAACGGCGATCTGGCCCAGAAATATGTCGAAAGTGCAGATCTCATCATCTATCCCATGAACTCAGCGCAACCGGGTCGTGGAACCGATCTGCGTGAGCTGGAATCCTTGCTCAGGGCCGGTAAGCGTATCCTGCTGCTCATCACGCGGTGCGATACGATTGAATATGATTTGGATGACGAAAGTCAGGAAGTGGTCAAAACCCTAGTGATGAAACCAACTCAGGATCGCCGCGATCAGGAAGCGTATGTCCAGCAAGAACTCGACAAACTGTGCGCGAGTCTGGCACTTAACAACGTCGATACGTCGGCACTAACGGTTTCCGTTGGTTTTGCTGAAATCCAGGCAAACAGTGAAGCCGCGATGGATGCTTCCGGACTGAATGCCTTATTCAGCAAACTGGCAGCAGTGATCGACTCCGAAGGGATGGTCCTGAAAAAACAGGTGCCGCACCAGAATCTCCAGGCCTTTTATCGCGCGCTGCTGGAAGACGAAAACGAGCTGAGCATCACCCGACTGATCCAGCCGCTACACCATGCGCTAGATACCATTACCACACAGGAAACTCAGCTTGAAAGCCTCACGGAGCAGCAGTTAGTCAAAATCCAGGCCTTGTTTGCCGCCCAGGTTGACGCCCAGGTCGAACAGTTCGCGGACAGCCGGGATCTCAAAACGCTGGATAAGGTCCTGAAAGACTGGATTGAGCAAGCCATCGAGCAACACTACCAACCGAAACTGGCGCAGCTTTGCCAGAAAGCATTAGATGCCATGGCTGAATTGCCGCAAGAGATGAACTTGTGCGAGGGCTTATCATTCAGCGATACAACCCGCCAAATTGAAATTGATGTCACCCGCAAGCGAGCGGCCGTGGGGGGCGGTGTCGGCTCGGTGATTGGGGCCATTGTCGGCGGAATGATCGGCGGCCCGGCAGGGATCGCCATTGGCGGAACCGCAGGTAGCCTGATTGGCAATGCCGGCGGCAAACTCCTCACCAGCACCCAAATCGTGAATGTGGTGTGCGGCGATAACCGGGAAGAGATAAAAGATGCCTTGCTCACCAGCGGCGAGAAATGGATTACAGAAACCATGCTTGCCCGTCAGGCCCATGCACGCCGCAACGTCTTTACCCCGATCAGGGCAGCTTTGACACTGGTTTATGACGAGACCCTGAGTTTACAACACTATATTGAAGGACAAAGAAAAGATGTTTGAACACTTTCATGCAGTACGTACCGTGCTGGATGCCTGCCGGGATCAACTAACGACCTATGTCGGTTCTGAGAAAGTCACAGCGCTGGCAACAGAAATCGAGAAAAGAGCTGAACACTGTCAGCCTGTCGTGATGGTGTACGGTGTCTATAACGCCGGAAAGAGTACCCTGCTCAACGCCCTGATCGGCCGCGAGGAAGCCGAAGTTGGTGATATTCCGAAAACCGATCGGGTCGATGCCTATCAGGTGGGCGATGTTCAGATCCTGGATACCCCGGGCATTGATGCGCCGATAGAACACGAAGCCGTCAGCCGCGAGCAACTGAAAAAATCCGATGCGGTGATCTTTGTCCTGAGCAGCGACGGAGTCCTGGAAGAACAACAGACCTATGAGGAAATCGGGAAAATTCTGGCGTCCGGTAAACCCCTGCTCGTCGTCATCAACAACAAGAGCGGTTATCAGGACAGTGATCCGGATTATGTCGCCCTGAAAGAGAAATTTCGCAGCAACCTGTATCAGCATTTTGCCGAAAACGAGCCCCTGCTGGCTCGCCTGAATGAGACCCCGGATTTTCTGGTCAATGCCGATCTGGCTTTGAAGGGCAAACTCACCGGCAAAGCGAAACTGGTCGAATTCAGCCAAATCGAAGCACTGGAAAAGGCCGTCACCCGGCTGTTTAAGGAGACCGATAGTGCCCGCATCGCATCGACGCTGGCTTACCAGTTAAGCGAGCTGCTGGAAGAAGCCATCGGTAAAGCGCAGGGACAAGCAACGCAGCATGAATTGCAGCAGCTGGAAGCCCTGATCACCAGTATTGCTGATGCCAGAAGTACGGTGTTCGACAAAGTCAAAACCCGGGCAGAAAAGGCAAAACCAAGCTTCAAGACTGAACTGGTCTCTTTGTTTGAAGACGGCCGGGTCGATGCCGTTGAGCCGGTGCTGGCTGCCTGGCAAAATGATCTGGGGGATTATTTCGATTATCAATTACAACGTACCGCTAAAAAGCTGGACGCTGAAGCAGCCGAAGTGGCGAAAATATTCCGAAACTCGCCATCATATGCCGAGAGTTTTCGCGATGATGACAACGCACAAGCTGAAAACGGCTCCGGCTTCACCGAGCTGTTAAAAGGCCTGGCGATCAAAGGCGGCAGAGCCGGCATCAGCGATGAGCTGATGAAAGAAGGGATTATCTACGCCCTCAAACAAGGGAAATCTCTGGCCCCTGAAATCTTTAAAGGGATCGGCAAGAAAACCATGGAAAAAATGGCCGGTAAGGTCGTTCCCTTTATCGGCCCAGCCATTGACGTGCTTGTGGCGATTTATGACTACCTCAAAGCCAGAGAGCAGGAACAAAAGGAAATGCGTCAGGCGCAGCAACGTTCTGAGCGGATCCGGCTGCATGTGGCAACCCTAGTCGAGGAACTCTACGACGACTTCTATGAACGGACCAGCGATACGTTAGAAGATACTTTCGAACCCATGACCTTGAGCCTGGAGAGCAGCCTTCGCGAGCTATCAGCGCAAGTTGGCGGGGTCGAATCCGACCTTCGCGCTTTAAAACGCGCGCTGGCGCAGCTGAAGCAACCGGTGTAATCCGCTCAAGCACCGGCGTTTTCGAGTCAATTCAAGCATCGAGTCCCGCAGCGCCAGCGGCGGGGTTCTTGACGCGTCTTCAGGCAGTATCATTTGGCCTGAAGGCATGCATAAACTAGGTGGGAGTGTATCCCTTTCCCCTCACGTCCCTTCAGACGCTCGCCACTCATAAAGCATATCCGGCAACCCTTCCTCATTATTGCTGTCGCCATTGATGGCACGAAAGCCGTGGTGTTCATAGAAACGTTGCGCGTTTGGGTTGACCTCAAACATGCGCAACTGCAAACCACCGCTTGACCCTTGCTTGGCGATAGCCATTAGCGCACTACCAATCCCGCGATGTTGATGCGCCACATGGATGTAGAGCTGACTGATGCACCTTTCATTAGCGGCCATAAAGCCGATTGGCGTGCCAGAGGTTGCCTCTCGTGCCACCCAAATCTGATGCTCCTATGGCAGGATTTCTCGTAGAAAATAGGCTTGCGAATCAAAGGAGTGAACCGGCGGGATCCCGATCGCTTGCTTCATAGATTCACGCCACAGCGCGGTGATCACTTCAGTCTCAGATGGCTCAAATGGGCCGATTGAAAAGCTTGATCCTGCTGGTTTACTGAATTGAATGTTGTTGTCCATCCCTGTCCCTATTCCTTGTGTGATTCAGCCGATTTGGCTCAAATCAATTAAACGCTCTCGGCTATGGCACATGATCCAAAATCGGCCGCATGGCTTCAATAATTTCCAGTACCTGCTGGCGCAACCAGCGCACCCCGGGATCCGCTTCGGAGCGGATATGGTAGGCCAGACTAATCGGTGCCGGTGGTACATCCAGTGGCAATGGCTGGCTGATCAGGGTTCCGGCAGCAATGTCATGATGGGCCACCGGATAAGGCAGCACACAAAGCAAGTCAGTTTGCTTGATCAGATCAATGGCCGCAGCAAAGCTGTTCACCGTCATCGCGATACGCCGCTGCAGCTGATGTTTTGCCAGCGCCGAACAGACCACACTTCCGGTATTGCCGGTCAGCGACACCATCAGATGATCCGCGCTCGCGAAGGCTTCGAGCGACGGCGCAGTTTGGGCGAGTGGATGTTCAGGCCGCATCAGGCAAGAGAAACGATTATCAAACAGGTGCTGGCGAACAATTTTGCGATTCTGGTTTTCATAATAATCCACCACCAAATCGACTTCGGCGTCGACCAGCAGCGATTCCCCGTTGCCGCGAAACGGCATGGCGTGCAAATTCACCTTCGGCGCCTGCTGCTCAATCCGCTGGCGCAGCGGCAGCCACAGTATCCGGGTCATGCCGTCGGTTAAAGCAATGCGAAACGTGCGTTCGCTGCTGGCTGGCTCAAACCGCTGTTCGGTGGTCGCGTGAACCAGCGTCTGGATCGCCGGACGGACTTCCTGCCACAACACTTCGGCTCTCGGCGTCGGTTTGATCCCTCGCCCATCGCGGACAAACAGCGGATCTTTCCAGGCATAGCGCATCCTCGAAATGGCTTTCGAAACGGAAGGCTGCGTCAGCGCCAGTCGATCGGCCGCTGCCGTCACCGATTGCTCCGCCATGATGGCATCAAAAATCACCAGCAAATTAATATCAAGTTTGGCCATCTTTCCTTATCTCTTTTCCTGCGATTCCTTCCTGACCCCGGGCGCTTTGGCACTTCGACTCTTTAGCGCACTGGCACACTGGCACACTGGCACACTGGCACTTTGACGCAATGACGCAATGACGCAATGACGCAATGACGCAATGACGCACTGAAACTGTACCGCCATTCAGCGCACCACTCATTCCCAGATGGAATGATATCTATATCAACCATCAATTTTACGACATGACTGTAGCAGAACATAATGATTTCAAGCCAAACAAAATGAGGAAAAACAAGATGAAAGCAATCGTCATTGAACAATACGGACCAGCCGAGCAACTCAGTATCAGCCAGATCACAGCCCCGAAACCCAAAGCCGGCCAGGTACGAATCCAGGTCAAAGCCGCCAGTGTGAACCCGGTCGATACCATGGTCCGGGCCGGGATGCTGGAGAGCTTTATCTCCTTGCCCCTGATTGCCGGATGGGATGTCTCCGGTGTGGTGCTGGAGACTGCGGGTGACAGCCATGGAGTGCAAGTGGGTGATGAAGTGATGGCGATGATCCCAATCGGCCAGCCGGGCGCTTATGCCGAGCAGGTGATTGTCGACAGCGCATTGGTGGTGAAAAAGCCCCATAACCTGAGTTTTGAACAGGCCGCCGGAACACCCATGGTGTCCCTGACCGCCTGGCAGGCCATTCATGACATCGGTAACGTTTCGTGCGGGCAAACCGTGTTGATCCACGGCGGTTCCAGTGCCGTTGGCGCCTTTGCGATTCAGTTCGCCAAGCTGGCCGGTGCCCGTGTCATCGCCACGGCTTCGGCCACGAATCATCCATACCTGCGCGAGCTGGGTGCCGATCAGTGTATTGATTATCGCAGCGGACAGTTTGAAGCCATGGTCAGCAATGTTGATCTCGTCTTTGCCGCCATCGGTGAAGAAGGACTGCTGGAGCGTTCGCTCAAGGTCATCAAATCCGGCGGCAAGCTGGTCTCAACGCTCAGTGAAATTGACCCTGAAATAGCCCAGGCCAGTGGCATCACATTCCAGCGGGTTTGGGTCACACCGGATCACGATAAACTGGCCCACATAGCCAACTTACTCAGCGACGGGCGGCTGTCGTTGAAAATTGACTCTGTCTTTCCCCTTGAACAAGCCGCGCAGGCCCATCAGCGCAGCGAGTCCAGACGCGCAGTGGGGAAAGTTATCCTGACCATGGCTTAGAGGTTCCATGGCTTAGAGGTGCCATGGCAAAGTGTCCTGCCAAGCAACAGGCCCCCGGAGGGCCTGGCTTTACCAACCTCTGATTCAATAAATTGCATTGCCTGATACGTGCAGTCAATTCGGGGTACAGGGACCAACAGAACCTTACTTGCCGGACAGAAAGTCTTTCGCATGCTGCAATCGCGGTCGACTTGCCTCCCCTGCTCCAGCGAGATCGAGTCCAGCCAGATCAAGCAGCATCTGATAGTAATGCGTTGCCTGATCTTTATCTCCAGCCAACTCTGCCGATCGTGCCGCCCCATAAATACTGTTGAAGCGATTTTTGCTGCGATTCAGGGCCGTTTCATATTCAACCAGTGC
The DNA here is from genome assembly GCF_037389125.1 of Photobacterium sp. MCCC 1A19761. Taxonomy (NCBI): domain Bacteria; kingdom Pseudomonadati; phylum Pseudomonadota; class Gammaproteobacteria; order Vibrionales; family Vibrionaceae; genus Photobacterium; species Photobacterium sp. MCCC 1A19761. The sequence continues at coordinate 168,475 of NZ_JAZGTF010000015.1, read as the reverse complement.
TTGCCGGTACTTTTTCATTTCCAGCAGCATGTCGGCCAACAACTCTCTGGCCGGTAATATTTCACCCGGTGTCACCGGATGTTTTTCTGTGGTTGCTTCCAAATCTGCTGCGTTTTGCATGGTCTGCAGGGCCTGATCCTGCTTGCCCAGATGGAAATAAAGCCACGCCAGGGCCGACAGGCGCTGAATTTCCACCTGCTTTGCCCAATAGGCGGAGCCTTTTTCAGCCAGGGCCTGCAACTCGCGTAACTTTTGCAGCGCTTTTTCGGCACGTTGAGTATCACCGCTACGGGCAGCACCGAGCGCATTCGCAAAATGGGTGATGGCTTCCATGGCTGGAGCGCTATCCCATGGATAGCTGCCAGGTATTCTGGGGTTGAGTTGGGCGGCAAGCGCCCACTGCTGCCTCTCTAATGCATAGCGTGCCGGAGCCGCGGCAAGCGTATAGGCGGAGGCGACATGCGGCTGAAGCGGATCATTCAGCGCCAGAATCGTGTCTCTCACATTGACGGCTTTCTCGTCTTGCGCCTGCTGAAGGTATGCATACATCAAATAATCGAGCGCATGGAGGTAATGAAGCGAGAGTTGATTCCCGGCAGGATGCTGCTTAGCTGCTTCGGCCGACCGAATGTTCATGGCTATCGACTCATCCCATAGGCCAAGCCGGGTGAAAATATGTGTTGGCATATGTAAAGCGTGCGGGATAGATGGCGCAATATCCCCATATCTTCGCGCCACCGCTAACGCTTTGGGCGCCAGCTCAGGATAATCGTACGCGTGAATCATGTAGTGATGGGCACCCGGATGCGTCGGGAGCTGCTTCAACACAGTGGCAGCCGTTTCCCCGGCCTGGTTTTGCTTCACATAGCTTTTATCTTCCGGGGAGGCTGTCGCCAAATGCGCCAACGCATAAAAAGCGGTTGCTTCCGGATCATCCGGAAACGCTTCGTGCACGTTTTGCCAGCCTTGTGCAAAAGCGGTGAGGTTATCGGTTTCCTTGGGTGTTCTGCCTTGGGCGTAATAACTTGCCACGGCTTCGATATACGCAAGTTCTCGCGGGGTTTTCTCTCCCTTACTTCTCGCCGATTCAATCATGGCCTGACCTTGCACAAACTCATCCTGATTCGGCGGATCTGACCAGAGCGGGTGGATTAATGACATTGCCATGCCCCAATAGGCCATCGCACAATCAGGTTCAGCTTTGGCAACCGCTTCAAACGTTGTCCGGGCATCGACATAGGTCATGTGATGGAGCAAGGCTAACCCTTTTTCCAGCATCGGCTGACTTTCTGCCCGACAAGAGGTGGGAAATTGAACGGCGCCAAGCTGATCCTTGTCACCGCCGTGGGAGGCGGCCTGAACACCCTGGCCCAAGAATGCTGAACTGGCAAAGATAGCCGTCACCAGCCCCCTGCGATACTTACGATTCGTACTCATATCCTCACTCCAGAACATGGGGTACCCCAAATTGATTGAGCCATGCTTGAATCGCCCCCTATTGTGATAACGACTTAGCCACGGTGAACGGGTGAAGCCCGATGATTGAAGAAAGTATAGGTAAGAATACTTGAGCCAGATAAGAAATGGCCTTCTCGCTCCAGCTCTGATGTGTGGCTCTTCGATCAGCTTTGTCTGGAACGCATTCCAACCGGATGAACACTGATATTTTTCTGCATATCAACAAGAACATTTATTTTCCTTTTCTATACTTAGGAAGCGCTGATGGAATGTTTTACAGGGAGAAATAGAATGAAAAAGCCAACAAAGTTCATGACCGCAGCCCTGGTCTTGCTGTTCAGCCTGGTGCAAATGCCTGTGGTACAGGCGGCAATGATCACCACCGGTGAAGCAATCCAGGTACAACAAAGGCATATCGATCGGGGCAATCTGCTGTCGATGCTGCAAAAGGATGAGCTGCAACAACAGCTCGCTGAATATGGATTGGATGCACAATTAGTCGCAGAAAGAGTGCGTCATATGACTGACGCTGAGATCGCCATGCTCAATAAGCACCTGGACGAAATGCCCGCCGGTGAAGGGGTTCTCAGTATCATCGGGCTGATTGTTGTCGTTCTGGTCGTCACGGATCTGATCGGCGTGACGGACGTATTTCCCTTTATCAGACCCATCAATTGACTGTGTTCTTCAGATTTTCCCTGACTTTAAGGCGTGTCCACATCTGTGGGGTAGCCATCGCTTTGTTGCTCTCGGGATGCAGCACTCCGGGGGCGTGGCGCGCGCAACTTGACCAAGAACTGTCGCTGCCTGCCAGCGTGGCCCTGGATGACACCCCGTTCTTCCCGCAGGATCAATATCAGTGCGGACCTGCGGCACTGGCGACGGTGCTGAAAGAGTCCGGCATAGAAACCAATCCTGATGCGCTGCTCCCCTATGTTTACCTCCCCGGGCGAAAGGGAAGTTTACAGCTTGATCTGATCGCCACCACCCGCCGTTTGAAGCGCCTGCCTTATCAGGTGGATGGCAATCTCGCGGCGGTCTTCACCGAATTAGCGCACGGAAAGCCTGTACTGGTAATGCAGAATCTGGGATTGAGCTGGTATCCGCAGTGGCACTATGCCGTGCTCATCGGTTATGACCTGGACCAAAATACAGTGACGTTGCGCTCAGGCAAAGAGCGCCGCCATGTGCTCCCAATCGACACTTTTGAGCAAACCTGGGCGCGCGCGGGACACTGGGCCATCATGGCCCTCAAACCCGATGAACTCCCCGTCACCGCCAACGCCCCTGATTATCTGCGTCTCGTGCACGATATTGAAACTCACCATCCCGAGCTGGCGGTGACCGCCTACCAAACGGCGCTCCACCAATGGCAAGATGAGCCGCTATTATGGCTGGCCCTGGGCAACCTGTACTACCAACAGAAGCAATTTAGCCGCTCCGTCGAAACCTTTGGCGAAGGGCTGGCGAACCATCCGCAGCAAGCTCAGCTATGGAATAACTATGCCTACGGCCTTCAAGCGCAAGGGTGCCCGGCGGCGTCACTGCGCGCAATTCAGTGCGCCCTGACAATGAAACCTGAGGATCCGGCGCTCAGACAAAGCCTCACGGAGTTGCGTGGCGCCGCTGGTATGGATGAGATTCAAGGCTGTCCAATTTTAACCTGCCCGCAATAGCTTCCTCGGATTGGCAATACGAAACCGCTATCTGCGCTCGTTCAGTTCGTTCAGGTATAGAACCGATACGCCTGAATGAGCGCAAAAATCCCGGCGGAATTGTTCAAGCCAAGCCGCTTAAATATTCTTCATCGCCCGTTCATAGATGCTCAACATGGTCGTTCGGGGCAACAACCGATTCAAAAACACATAGAACTTATTTTCAAACAACGGTATTTCGCGAAGTTTCTCGGCAAACATCGCTTTGAGACCAAGCCGGGCAATTTCTTGGGGATGGGCACGATGCTTGGCCGAAAACGTGCCGGTGCCCGATTTCGCGTCGTCTTTACCCTCAAAGGTAAAAAAACCAGTATCGGTGCGCCCCGGAGAAAGGCACGTCATACTCACGCCGCTTGATTTCATTTCCAGCGCCATCGCTTCGGTAAAACTGGCGACATAGGCTTTGGTGGCCGCATAGGCGGCAAAATAAGGCTGGGGCTGATACCCGGCTGTCGAGGCGACATTCAGAATATGACCGCTCCCCTGCACAGCCATACGTTCAGCAAAATAACGGCTCAACCGGGTCAGAGCACTCACATTTAAAGCCAGCATGGCCGCAATATCGCTCTCTTTCAGCTCAGTATGCTTTCCGTATAAGCCAAAGCCCGCATTGTTAATGGCCACATCAATCGGCTGCTTGACCTGTTCCAGCTGTTCAATCATTACCGTCACTTCGTCGCTGCATGATAGGTCGGCGGCGAGCGTCAGTTGTACATTCGGCAAAGACGCGCTTAATTCGCTCAACTTCCTGACATTTCTGCCATGAAGAATCAGCCCGTAACCTTGCTGGGCCAACAACTCAGCAAAAGCCAGTCCAATGCCTGATGTTGCGCCGGTAATCAATGCTGTTTTCATCCGTTTCACCTCAATTATTCGTATTTGAGGTGCCAGCATAAAGTCTCCCCTATACCGGAGAGTCAACCGCTTTCGGTAAAGATTGCAAAAGACAGCCATTATATTCTTGCACGCTGTTTTCCAGCTCGGTTAACCCTTCCAGCATAGCGTTCATATGCTGTATCTGCGCCAGCAGGCGTGCCCGCTTTCGGTTGATCTCAGTTGTCAGCAGATCCATCGGTATCAGGCCCTGCTGCGTTTTTGCCCGGGCAATCATTTTCAGCTCTTCCAGCGTAAACCCCAGGTTTTTGGCAAGTTTGATCATCGCCAGCACCGGCAGGTAGCTTTCATCATAAACCCGGTACTTCCCTTCCCGCTGCGGGGTTTTAATCAGACCGATGTCTTCGTAATACCGGATGGCTTTAATGCTCACCCCGGATTGTTTCGCCAATGCGCCGATATACATATGAACTCCAATGTCCTGATAAATAAAGCCGCAACCCATCGCTCATGAATGATCCACCATCAGTTGCGGAACATAGTCACGTCGCCTGTTAGCCGCGCTGTGCCTGCATCTCCCCAACGTCGCCTTGCTGTTTTTCTTTCAGATACAAATACAACGGCAGACCGCATGACACCCCGACGGTGAAAGTCCCAATCAGGGCCAACCAACGAAACCGCACCCCATGGGCTTTGCCGTCTGTGACAATGAATGTCGCGAGCGCCAGTGCGGCAACCACCACATCCAGCCAGGCAAAGATACTAATCGGGTTGGCAATAGCATCCTGGATCAGCCGGATCACATCCAATCCGTGTGTCATCAACCAGGGTAGAAATGCCCCGTAAGGCAGCAGGATCCCAAGAATAGTGAAGATAAGATAAGTTCTTGCCATATCGACCTCCTTGTCGAAAACGGTATTGGTCACAGAATACACAGGTACTATACACAAAAGAGCCGCTGGACAGACAGCGGCTCTGGGAAGGTCACAGCGAAAAATATGCGCTATACCGCGAGTTCGCCACCATCCTGACGGCGGATCACTACGATCGAAGCCCGGGCGCGAACTGTCGTTCCCGCCGGTGTCGCTTCGGCCGCATTGTCACTGTATGGCCAGTTCCCCGGGTGCTGAATCGACACAAACATCGCGCGATGATCCGGGCTGATGGTAAAGCCGGTCACCTCACAGCCATTCGGGCCGACAAAAAAGCGCTTCAGTTCTCCCTGATTGGCCGCGCCGATGGTTTCCTGCTTGCCATCGGCATCCTTCAGGTTCGAAGGCACCACAGCCAGCATCTGATCATTAGTATAATTCGCCACTTCGGCCGCACCGTTATCAGTCTGGATCCATAAAATGCCGCGTGAATCAAAAGCCAGGCCATCCGGGCTGGCAAACTGGTTCATTTCATCCAGGCCGGACAGGTTAATGTCTTCCGAGGCATCAGCCGCTGAGCCAAAGACGAAAATATCCCAGCTAAAGTCAGTGTGGTTTTCAGTTTCATCCCAGCGAATCACATGACCAAACTTGTTTTTCAGACGCGGGTTGGCCGGGTTGGTGCCGGTGTCTTCCGTGCGTCGCGTATTGTTGGTTAGCGTCAGGTAGACCGAGCCGGTGATTGGATCAACCGCACACCACTCCGGTCTGTCCATCGGTGTCGCACCAACCAAGTCTGCCGCGCCGGCAGTATTGAGGATGATCTCCGCCTGTGTGCTGAAGTGATCCGCCAGGGTGCCATTATCCTTCGTGATGCCATCTAGCTTCAGCGGCAACCAGACCCCTTTGCCATCCGCATCAAATCGCGCAACATACAGCGTGCCTTCATTCATGTATTTATCGCCCATCCCCAGGCGATCAACCGAATCAGCATCGGCCGGATCCCACAACGCGTCTGACACAAACTTATACATGTATTCAAAGCGCGAGTCGTGGCCTGAGTAGAACACCAACGGCTTGCCTGCTTCCAGCGTGCCGAAAGTGCAGCCTTCGTGACGGAAACGGCCCAGTGCCGTACGTTTGACCGCACGAGAGTTGGCGCGATACGGGTCAATTTCCACGATATAGCCGTGCCCATTGGCTTCGTTGCGATAATCGCTCAGCTCGCTGGCACCGGTTGGGGTGACATCAAAACGGCGGAACTCATCCAAACGTTCATCCGCATTGCCGGCCAGGGTTTCCCAACGGTAGCGTCCTCTCGCACCAGTCCCGGAAACAATCCCAATCCGCTCCTGATCGGCGGTGATCGTGCCCTGATTGACGAAATAACCCGGCCAGTTTTCTTCACAAGTCAGGTAAGTACCCCAAGGCGTATACCCATTGCCGCAGTTATTCAAAGTACCGCGCGCCTGGCTGCCATCCGGTGAAAACGGCGTCACCACATGCTTGGTATGGGCCAGTGGTCCTGCAATATCCATCGTGCTGGCCCCGGTATAACGGCGGTTGCGGACGTCTTGTTTGACCATCCACTGGTCACCTTCCAGCGCGATGTGGATCACGCTCACCCCATGCGCGAAGATCTCTTTGCGCACGGCATCGACATCGTTCCGGCTGCCGTCCGGATCAAAGGTCGCCGCCTTATCCTGATGCAACTCATCCATTTCAATGTATTCGTGGTTTACGCACAGTAACCCTTCGGTTGCACTGCCGTTGAGCGGGAAGAAATGCAGACCGTCATGGTTCATGCCGACCGCATTGGCCTGATCCATCGCGGTATTACTCCCATCGTTTTGCCAGGCCTGGGCAATCCCGTTCAGTGGCGTGCCCCACGGGGCCAGCACCTGCGCGGTGTACCCGTCAGCAACATGAACAGCATCGGTCAGCGCGCCGGGGATCGACTCAAACTTCAAAGAAATCGGCTGAATGGTTTCTCCAGTCTTCGCCGTTGTACTGTCGGACGATGAATTACACCCGGTCAGGCCGAAAGCGCCCATTGCCGCCATCGCACTGAGGCCCATCCCACCCTTGAGGATTTTTCGGCGGGAGACAAAGGCATCGAGCACTTCATCAAAAGAGGTATTCTCACTGCGGTTGTAACGCTTGGGATCAAAAACTGCCTTGCTCATTTACTTTCCTTGGCTATTAAGTTGTTGTTTTAAAGGCATCTAGGCTGAAGTAAATGTATGACGGATTGATTGATATTTGATGAAAAAAATATGCACAACGCGTCATAAGCGATGTGCATTGGGAGAATATGGCGTTTTGATTTGCGGGTTACGGAGCCTATCCGGCGTTGTATTGCTGTTCCAACGCATTGGCACGCTGGTAGCCCGGATGCGCACTCAGCAGCTCGCCGTAGTGCTGAATATTCGGGAACTGCTCGCCCAGGCCGTACATCTGCACCAACTCAACAATGAAAGACATCATGATATCCGCCCCGGTCAGGCGCGCTTCCACCAAGTAACTTTTCCCGGCCAGGCAATCATTGAAGTAACTCAGAACTTTCATTGCTTCTGAATCGGCGTAGTCGGCCAGGAAGTTCGTCTTTGCACCATCTTTGGCCACGAACATCTTGAGCAATAACGGCAGGATGGCCGAACTTTCGGCAAAATGCAGCCATTGCAGATATTCGGTATAGGCCCGGGTGCCGCGCGCCGGGGCTAGTTTGTCCGCGCCGTATTTGTCGATCAGGTACTCGGTGATTGCCCCGGATTCGGTGATCACCTGGCCGTCTTCTTCTATGACCGGTGCCTTGCCCAACGGATGGATCGCTTTGAGTTCCGGCGGCGCCAGAAAAGTCTCTGCATCCCGCTGATACGGGATAATCTCGTAGTTCAAGTCCAACGCTTCTAAAAGCCAGATGATGCGTTTTGAGCGTGACTGATTAAGGTGGTGGAGTTTAATCATCAAAATTTCCTTTGAATTAAATAAATCAAGTAGCGCAATGTGAACAAACCATACAATACGCCTGAACGCTGCCAATTACGTTGAAGCAGCCCAGTTCGATCACAACGCTTTGATAAAAAAATAAAAGCCCCGGCAATTCGCCAGGGCTTGTTTCAGCTCAGTTCACGTCCTGCGGACGCTTTCCTGATTCCCATCAGTGCTTATTTCACTTCAGTGCCTATTTCAAATCGAGCAACCTGCCGGTCAGGGCCGGGACGGTGATCGCCGTTTCCGGAGTTTGCACCGTAATCACCTCACCGCTCATCAAATCCACTAGCTCCGTGGCCGGTTTCACCTGATCCATCTTCAGGTTCAGGGTCTGCGGCTCGGTTGAAACGTTCAGCACATAGACCACCTGCTGCTCCCCGAAGGTTTTCAGGTCGGCATACAGTACTTCGGATTGTGCCAGGTTCCGGCGTTCACCTTTGTACAGCGCCGGATGCTCTGCGCGCACCGCCATCAATTGTGCCAGCCACTGTTTCAGCTCCGCCTGCTCAGCACTCAGCGTAACGTCTGTGACGCCTTCGATTTTGGCACTGGAGCGCGCGACATGGTCATCGCACAGTCCCAGGTTGGCACAGTTCTCGGTCACTTTGGCGGCAAAGTCCGGCACTTCATCACCAATCTCATCACCATAGTAGAAGGTGATCGGACCGGACCAGGCAGCCATAAAGCTGAACGCGGCCTTGTGACGCTGGAAGTACTCGCCTTTGTTGCCCCGCTGGATCAGATCCCCGAAGCGAACCAGGTCATGGTTGCCCAGCATCAGGTTCGGCATCGCATGGTACGGGTAATTCGACATCGCATTCCAGAACGCATTCAGCTTAGTCGCATCCCCGGACGCACCAGATTCCTCGACCGCCAGTGCCTGCACCAGACCGTAACGCAGCGGGAAGTGGAAGGCAGACGACAGGCCCGGCGCTTCATCCGTCCCGTAGGTGGTCCGGGTAATTGCTTCCGCACCATCCCAGGTTTCACCGACCAGATAGCCCAGCGTGCCCCAGGTTTTTCCGGCCGTTTTGTTCTGTGCGGCTGCCGCGTCGACCGCTGAGCGGATCTCGCGCCACTGTGCCAGCGGCAGCTGGTAGGCCTGATCCAGGCGCCAGCCATCAATGCCGAATTCTTTGATCCAGTAAGTCGCCACTTCCTGGAAGTATTCAACACTGTTGCTGTCCGGATAAACCACCAGTTGACCCGGGTAACCATCAGCACCGGCTTTCAGCGTCGGCAGTTTTCCGGTCGGTGACGGTTTCACGCCGGTGATGTTGGTGTGGCCGAATACCCCGTCGAGGAAGACGTACATGCCTTTAGCGTGCGCCTGATCAATCAGGGTTTTCAGCTGCGCCTTGGTACCGAAGTTCGGATCAACATTGAAGTAGTCGCAGGCAAAATAGCCGGTTGCATCAAGTTTAAGATCGCCGCCTTCACCGGCACAGGAGTCAAACACCGGCGTCAGCCAGATCGCATTGACATTCAGGCTCCGGATGTAATCCAGGCTATTGATAATCCCCTGCAGGTCACCACGGTGGTGGGACGAGCCGTAACCGTCGGTATAATCGGCCTGGGAGTCACCATCAACGAAGGATTCCACCATGATCTGGTAGATCCGCAGATCACAAGCCGGATCGTCACCGCCGTAACAGGCATAGTCCTGCCCGGTAGGTTTCACCGTCAGTGCCGGCTGAGACGTTTCACTGGCATCCAGCTCAAACGCCCAGACACCCTGCTCGGTAACCGTCACTTTGACGTTCTCGCCATCAACCTCGAAACTCACCGAACCTTCGCCTGCCGTCAGCTGCGCATAGCCCAGGTTCACCGAACTCCAGTTTTCGCTGGCAATTTTGAACGTATACACACCCGGCTCGAAATAACGCTCCAGCTTGTATTTACCGTCGCCGATGTACTGCATGGCTTCATTGGCAGACCAGCTGTTAAAGCTGCCGCGCACATAAACCACTTCGCTGCCGTACGGCGCAGGCACCACCGGTGCCAGGTTGCCGCCCAACCCTTCGCCTTGCTCGCCCGCCTGCGGCTTCACGAACACCACGGCAGTCAGACCAGGAATGGTAAACGTGCCCTCACTAAAGCTGGCTTGACCGATTTTGCTGTCGTCCGAGTTGGCCAGAACCGGATGCAGCTCAAAGCCACTGGTCCCGTCAACGGTGATCGACTGAGCATTCAGGTTGGCATTGACCGCCACCACCAGCGCCTGGTAATTGCCATCGAGATCAGCGCCGGCGTTCACGCCGTCATCCACACTCATGACAATCATTCCCGGCGCGGCGTTCGGGCCGGTATTGTGGAAGCGGACTCGGTTCAGAACTTCCTGTTCATCGATCAGTTTCAGCAATGGCGTCTTTGAGCGAATCTGCAGCAACTCCTTGAACCGGGCATCTGTCCAGGCGATTTCCTGCGGCCCTGCCACCGTGTTCGGGTTAGCAATGATCTGCTTGATGGCATCCCAGTTGGCCTGGTCTTTATCCGCCCGCGGCAGCCCGACATTCCAGTTGTTGGTTTGCTTGCTGAAATCAACCCGGTTCACCCAGTCGCCGGAATCATAGCTATCCCGCGCCATGGATTTAGAGCGCAACAGCTCTGAGCCCATATGCAGGAACGGGATCCCCTGTCCCAGCATCACCGGCGCCAGGCCGACAATCTGCATCCGCGCCCGATCTTCGACCGAGACATCCGCTGCCGCTTTATACTGGTTGAAGTCCCACAGAGTCTGGTTATCGTGCTTGGAAACGTAATTGATGGATTCTTGCGGATCCAGGGTATAGGCCGCGCCCTGATCGCCGTACTTGAAGTCGCGACCAGAAACCGTCATGCCACTGTAGGTCACCAGCGGGTAAGATTGCAGGTTCCCCGCCATGCCGTAACGGATCAGATCCATCCGCGACATCAGCGCCGCATCGAACCGATCGCCGGCATTGGCAAAGCCCGGGGTCTGCAACAATGCATCACCGCTGTCGAACGGACCGCCGCCGCGCACACCGTCACGCAGACGGTCGTTATAGGTGCCAATCCCGGTCCCTGCCATCGGCCACTGAGTGGCATTCTCACCTCGGGTGCCGTTCACGACTTCCCCGAAGTTCCAGCCTTCACCGTAGAACCAGCTGTCCGAATCAACCGCTTTCACCTCGGCATAGACTTTCTCCATGCTGGATTTCATCAAATGGCCCATCAAATCGAAACGGAAGCCATCGATCTTGTAGTCCTGAGCCCACATCACCACGCTGTCGGCGACCAGTTTTTCAAACATCCGGTTCTCAGAAGCGGTATTGTCACAACAGGTAGAATTCTCAACCGCGCCGCTTTCCGCGTTCAGACGGTGGTAATAACCGGGAACGGTTTTATCCAGCACCGACTTGTCATACAGACCCGAAGAATAGGTATGGTTGTAGACCACATCCTGCACCACCCGGAAGCCCAGCTCATGCAGCTTCTGGATCATCTGACGATATTCTTTAATCCGGGCAATACCATCACTGGCGACCGCATAGCTGCCTTCCGGCGCGCTGTAATGGAACGGATCATAACCCCAGTTGAAGCTGTCGAGCGGACGGATATCCGCCATCAACGCCTGCGCTTGATCTGTTGCCGGATCGGTCTGCTCCAGCAGCGCCAGAATGGTGGTGGTGCGTGGCGTACCGTCCTGACACAAGTTGGCTTTTGGGTTCAATTCACACAGTTTGCCGACCGTATCGTTCAGATCGACTCGTTTTTCTTCATCTTCGGCAATCGAGGCCAGATCGTAACTCGGTAGTAGATGGACCGTGGTCAGCCCGGCAGCTTTCAATTGCTTGAGATGGCTGACGCTGTCGCGATCTTCTTCAGTAAACGCCAGATATTTACCGTCATATGCCGGGGTCCCTTTGCTATCACTGGAACTAAAGTCACGGATATGGACTTCATAGACAATGTTATCTTCCGGGTTGGTCAGGGTCGGGATCACTTGTTCATCCCATCCCGCCGGTTTGGTGGCCGGATCGGACAGATCCACCAGCTGCGAGTAACGGCTATCGGTGCTGAGCGACAACGAATATGGATCGGTAGTGCTCATCCACTCCACCTGAGCGGTTTTCGGATGATAGGCTTTGATCCGGTAACGATAGAACACATGCTTGAGATCCGCAGTGCCGGTATAGCGCCAGATCCCGGTCGTCGGATCTTCGATCAGCGTCAGGGGTGAGTTCGCCAACGGGGTCTTATCTTCGCCGTAGAGATACAGCTCGACTGCGGTTGCGGTCGGTGCCCATAAGGCAAACTGGGCCTGGCCGTTCTCCAGCCACGAACCAAGCCGCGCTTCGTCGGCATCCTGTGCACCTGCGGTATAGAGCGCATCTACCACACCCGGGATCTGCACTTTGGTCGCCGCCAGGACTTTGCCGTTGTCATCCATCGCCACCGCAATCAGCTGCTGTTTCAGCAGGGCTTTGGCCTGTGCTGCTTCCACGTCCAGGTGAAACCCGGTGCGGCCGTTCAGGTGCGGGAAGTCGCCATGGTTGGTGGTACCGGCTTGTGTCAGTGGTAGCCGCTCAAACTGGGCCGGCTGATTGATATCGCCATTGCCTTTAGGGTTCGCCCACAGTTCGTAACGCGATGCACCATTTTGTTCATGCCAGGACAGCTCATTCACACCCAGCCAGTGCGCAGATGCGCCAGAGAGCATCACCGGCACTTCCGTCACGGGCTCGTAATACAGGGTGCTGTTGCCATCAAAGGTATATATTTGGTTCCCTTTAGTGAGATCCAGCTGCAAATCGTTGCCACCCAGTGCTTTGGTGTCCCCTTTGTGGAGAATAAAGTTCAGGCAGCTGGCATGCTCCGCTTTCAACGGCAGGCGATACACAGCGCCGTATTCATCGCTGATTTCAGAGGCGAGGAAAGGCGTGCCCCAATCCATTCCTTCCAGGGCACTGTCAGCAATACTGTCACAGCTGGCGTTATTCCAGAGATGAAGCCCCCAGCCTTCATAGTTACCGTCATCCCGCTTGTAGTGGATCACCGCTTCGGTGTAGTGCGGCGCCGGCTCACCGGTATCGGCGGTGTTGTTCGGATTTTTCGGCTCCGGATCGATACTGTCCGGGATGCCGTCGCCGTCATCATCACTGGAAGCAAAATCCCCCAGACCGTCGCCATTGGTATCCTGGCTTTCAAAGCGATCACGCGGGAACCGATCCTGTTCGTTATTCGCCCCGTCATTATCGATATCGGTGTCCTCGATATCTGCGACCTTATCCCCGTCCAAATCAGCCGGAACTGCGGTTGGATCCTGGCTGTCGGTGCCGAGTCGCGCTTCATCAGCATTCGACCACCCATCACCGTCGATATCATCGTCATCGGCGTCCGCGATCCTATCGCCATCGAGATCCGCCGGAGTGGACTTGGCATCATACGGATCGGTGCCGAGGCGCAGCTCATCCGTATCGTTCCAGCCATCACCGTCATCGTCCAAATCCGCGTGATCGCCAATCTGATCCTGATCGAAATCCGCACTTTCCAGCGGATCGTTCGGGAATGCGTCAATCTCATCGGCGACGCCGTCACCATCACTATCGGTCGCCAGTACCGGTTTGCCGCCGACTCCCGGGTGAAGCGTTTTCCCTTTCAAATTCGGCGTTTGATTATTCTTACGCTGCTCCGCGATGGTTTGCCCCAAGGTTCCTGCTCCCTGAGACAAATTCTCCAGATGCTCGGCAACGCTGTTATTTCCCAGCTGTTCCGGCAGCAGCTGGGCCAAAGCCCGAGCCGAATCCGCCAACAGGGTATTTTTCTCTGCGATATAGTCCTGCTCAGGTGCCAGATCCGGCTGCGCCAGCTCGCTACGCACGGCCGCTAAGGCTTCTTCTGCCGTAGCTCCTTGCGCCATTTTCAGGCCAATCAGCGTCGTCACCGGGCTGATTTTCTGATAGCCCTCCGGCGCCATCATCAGATAGTCCCGGGTCACAGCAACTCCCGGATTATCTTCATCAATTGTCTGACCTTTCAGCACCCGGGTCATCAGCGGATACTGGGCCGGATCGCCGTTAAACTCGCTCAGATCGAGCGTCGCTTTACCCTGCTTCCCCGTCACCGCCTGTGGCTCTCCGGCATCCAGGGCGAAGTTACGATTCACATCCAGCCATACCTGCGCTTTTTGCAGATATCCATCCATCGCCTGAACACTGAGTTCGGTTTGCATCTCGACCTTCGGCTGCGAAGCATCAGCATTGTTCTGCGTCGCATCATCGCCGCATCCCGCCAGTGCTCCCACCGACGCCAGCGCAACCGCCAGCTTGGTTAGATTTGTCTTCATTGCTATCCCACTGATTTATTGAACATGATTCCGTAAACAAATCGAGGTGATTGCACGCCAAACCCAACCCACAACAACGGATGCCGCGCGCAAATCACCAGTTCAGACAGGGTAAATAAAATCGAGAATGACCCACCTCACCCCGCCCCTTCACTGCAGGGGGAGGACACGGGAGGCGTAGAAGGGAGCGCAATTGATAATCATCACACTTTGTTTGGGCAAGGCATTATTTCCCTTTCTTCTGGGGCAACAGAAAAGGGAGAAGCATCACAGCAGGCGTAACTTTTCGCATGATTTGTGAAAGTTAACTACATTTCAGTCAATATGATGGAATATCAAAAATTATGCAGCAAATCACAAACGGATGTTTACGGCAGGGGTCGCACCTGAAGGGCAGGCCTTCCTGCGGGACTCATTTGCCCATAGGGCAAACACAAATTCGAGATATACAAAAAAACCTTCATCTTGCGATGAAGGTTTCATGTAGTGGCAGAGCGGCCGGGCTGGCGCTCCAGCGGACTCGATGGTCCGGCATTCCGGCCCGCGAAAAAGTGCGCAGCACTTTCGGGAGCGTTAAATACAAAAAACCCCAAACCTTTCGGCTTGGGGTTATTGTAGTGGCGGAGCGGACGGGACTCGAACCCGCGACCCCCGGCGTGACAGGCCGGTATTCTAACCAACTGAACTACCGCTCCAATTTTTTAAGAAATCCGGCAAATGCCCAACTTCTGAAATGTGGCGGAGAGATAGGGATTTGAACCCTAGATACGCTATAAACGTATGCCGGTTTTCAAGACCGGTGCTTTCAACCACTCAGCCATCTCTCCGTAAGCGGGATGAATAATATTGAGCAAACTCAAGGTTGTAAAGCAGTTTTTTCATGATTTTGCACAACTGGGCAAGCTTTAGGCACAAGAGTGCGACTCAGCGCACTTTTCATACCCCAACCAAAGTCTGCGACTGACTGGCCGCACGACAAACGTCAATCACCGAAGCGATCAGCGGATCACTTTCCCGGCCTGCTTTATACGCCAATCCAATTCGTTTCTGTAAATCGAGCGAGGCCACCTGCCGCAGGACGATCTCCTGCGCCTGACAAATCTCCTGCCAGTCCGGCAGCAAAGCCGCCCCGACCCCCGCTCCCACCAACGGCCAGGCGTACTCGACAGTCCGAATATTCGCCCGGTGCTGAAATTTCACCCCGGCTTCGGCCATCACCAGCTTAAGTTTTTCCAGCGCATCACACGGGCTGCGATGGATAAACGGCAGTCCGTCCAGCTCCTCCAGTGAGATCTGATCCTGCGCCGCCAACGGCCAGGAACGAGGTAGCGCTAACAAGTAGAGATCATTCCAAATCGGTACAAATTGCTCACTTTTCGTTGCCGATTGCGACAGAATGATTCTGGCATCACACGGCTCATCCGGATCCACCAGCGTCAGTTCCAGATGCTCGATCTGGTTGGTCAGCGCGGTCAACAAACAACTCATGCGCTGAGCCCCCAGCGATCGCATCAACCCCAACCTCAGGGGCACCGGTGCCGGACCTTCCCCAAACAAGTTCAGGATTTTCTGCTCGCCCGCACTCATATTTTTGGCCAGCGGATACAGCTTCTCGGCCGCTGCCGTCGGCAATACCCCCCGGGCATGACGGACAAATAAACTGGTCCCGAGAAGGTGCTCTAACTGCTTGATCGCAGCGGTAATGGAAGGTTGCGACACATAACACTGGCGCGCCGCGCCGCTGACACTCCCTTGCTCATAAACTGCCTGAAAATACTTTAAAGCCCGCAATTCCATTGCCACTTCCCCTGAGTACGAAATCGAGAACCCGTGGTTCTCGCGCGCCGTACAAACAACACATCTTTGCAGAGGTATAGCTCTGCCCTATAAGCAACATAAAAATAACATATTTCTCATAACCGGCGAGCATCTCTAAGGTAATAACCATCAAAAGAGTGAGGTAAATACCGAATACAGGATGAACCGATGAATATGCCAAACACCGCTGAACACATTGCTGTCACAACCCCGACTACCTTAAAAAAGCACCTGGTGGTGACCCCAGACCAGGTCGTTGAAGCCATGGTACGCCATGGCTACAGCCCGGAAACATCCGCCATCATCGCCCAGGAAAACCTGCTCCCGGCCGGACTACTCAGCCGACTGCATGCCTCTTACCCGCAGCACTCCGGTCTGCTGGAAACCCGTGCGATGCTTTTTACCGACAAGGCCCATTACACCGGGTTATCCGGGTTCCGGGAAGTTGTCAGTATTTTGCTGAAAAACGGGATCAATATCGGCGATATTGAAGAAAGAGAGCTGTTTGTTGAGGTTTATCGCTTTCTTGCCACCCGCCATACGCTCAACAGCATCAACTGGGACGACTACGAAACCGATTCGGTGTTTCAGCTGGTGTTCCCGCAACCGGGGATGATCAACCCGGAAACAACCCAGGCGTATTTACAGGCCGAAACCCGCGAACAACGCACCCAGGTTGCTGTTGCTTATATGGAAAAAACCAATCCCCATGACGGCAACCAGCAACTAAACAAACCCTGGTTTGAAAACGAGCAGGGAGAGATTGAATTTCTCGACGGCAGCCAACACAAATACCCACAATGCCAGCTGATCTTCGACAAAACGACGCAGAACTGCTTTTCATTTTGTACCTACTGCTTCCGACATGCTCAGGTCCGCGGCGATGAAGATATGTTCATCCAGAAAGATATCCAGCAGATCCACCAGTATCTGCGCCAGCACACGGAAGTGACCGATTTGCTGATCACCGGCGGTGACGGCGGCTATATGCCGGTGAACCGGCTACAACAATATGTGATGCCGCTGATCGAAGACCCATCCTTGCTGCATGTGAAGAATGTCCGGCTGGCGACCCGCGCACTGACCTTTCAACCCGAGATGATCCTGAGCCACAAATACGATGCCATGCTCGAGCTGTTTGATACCCTGCGCGACAATGGCATACAGCTGGCCTGGATGGCCCACTTCTCAACCCCGCGCGAGTTGCTCAACCCAACAACCATTGCCGCGATCCGCCGCTTACAGAATCACGGTGTCACGATCCGCAGCCAGAGCCCGATGATGAACCATATCAGCCTGTTCACCGACGAGCATGGTGAAGTCGACATTGAACGTTCAGCACAAAACTGGATCGATCTGGCCAATATCCTCGGCATGCTGTCGGTCGGTTTCCACTCCATGTACTGCGCTCGCCCGACAGGGGAACACCATTACTACACAGCACCGCTGGCTGCGGTCGAGCAGATCTTCAACCGCATATACCGCTCGCTGTCGTCAATCAACCGGCCATCGCGTCATATCTCGATGACCATCTCTGCCGGTAAGCTGGCGATTCTCGGCACCTCGATTATCAACGGCGAGAAATGCTTTGCCCTGAGGTTCACCGAAGCCCGCAACATGGCATGGATGGATCGAATTTTTCACGCCAAATACGACGAGCAGGAAAACAAGGTGGATTTCCTGACGCCCATCGACGGCGACAAATTCTTCTTTGAA
Organism: Photobacterium sp. MCCC 1A19761; assembly: GCF_037389125.1. Classification (NCBI taxonomy): domain Bacteria; kingdom Pseudomonadati; phylum Pseudomonadota; class Gammaproteobacteria; order Vibrionales; family Vibrionaceae; genus Photobacterium; species Photobacterium sp. MCCC 1A19761. Next base: position 150,758 of record NZ_JAZGTF010000015.1, on the reverse strand, counting down.
GACGAACTCAAGACTATCGAAGCCGAACTAGCCAATGCGATTCGCCAGCGACTGCGCTGAGATCTTTCCGACAACCATTCTCCGGGTCACCACAGCCGCTGTGGTGGCCTCTGAACCATACAGAGATACGTTTCACAAGGCGTGACTTACATGATAAATAAACATTTTGACTCCCCCGCCCGGGCCGTCGCCGATATCTTCGACGGCGCAACCGTCATGATTGGCGGCTTTGGCGAAGCCGGCAGCCCGATTGAGCTGATCCATGCACTGATCGACCACGGGGCCCGCAACCTGACGGTGATCAACAACAACACCGGCAGCGGCCATGTCGGCCTGGCGGCGCTGATTGAGAACCGTCAGGTCGGCAAAATGATCTGCTCGTTTCCCCGCACGGCCAATTCCACGGTTTTTCCGGATTTATATCGCGCCGGTGAAATTGAGCTGGAACTGGTGCCACAAGGCACCCTGGCAGAACGCATCCGGGCCGGCGGCGCCGGGATCCCCGCGTTCTATACTGCAACTTCGGTCGGCACCCCTCTGGCCGAAGGCAAAGAGCACCGCATATTTCATCAGCGGGAGTATGTACTGGAAACCGGCCTGACTGCGGATTTTGCCCTGCTCAAATGCCAGCAGGCTGATCGCTACGGCAACCTGACTTACAACAAAACGGCGCGCAACTTTGCCCCCATTATGGCGATGGCATCCAACACCACCATCGTGCAGACCAGCGCTTCGGTCGAAGCCGGTGAGATCGACCCTGAAATGATCGTCACCCCGGGCATTTTCGTCGACCGGATTGTGACCGTGTCAGCACCCGCCCAGGAATCCCAACTTGTTGCTGAGGGGAGATGTTACCCATGACCAGTCCATCATTACAAAAATCTCAACCACAATTTCAGTCACCCGCAATGGGCTGGAGCCGCGACCAGATGGCCCAGCGTGCGGCGCTGGACATTCCCGATGGCGCTTACGTGAATCTGGGGATTGGGATTCCGGAGCAGGTCGCCCGTTATGTCCCCGAAGGCCGTGAGGTGATCTATCACACCGAAAACGGCCTGCTGGGCATGGGCGTGGCGCCAGAACCCGGCGCGGAAGACAGCGAACTGATCAACGCCGGGAAAAAGCCGGTCACGGCGATCCCCGGTGCTGCGTATTTTCACCACGCCGACAGCTTCGCGATGATCCGCGGCCACCACATCGATATTTGCGTGCTGGGCGCGATGCAGATCTCCCAGTCCGGCGATCTGGCCAACTGGTCAACCGGGGCAGCCGATGCCATTCCTGCGGTCGGTGGTGCAATGGATTTAGTTGCCGGGGTCAAAACCATTTATGTCATCACCCAACACACCACCAAGAACGGCGAGCCCAAACTGGTAGAGCACTGCACCTACCCGCTCACCGGGCGCCAGGTGGTTAATCGCATCTATACCGATCTGGCGGTGATTGCCGTGACGCCTGAAGGCTTCGAAGTGCTGGAACTGGCACCCGGCGTCGATTTTGAAACGGTGCAGCAACGTACAGGCGGCACCGTGTTTCTCAGTGAGCAACTGAACCAAGCTGCAAAGCAGGCGCCAGAAACCGCTATAAAATTCGCCGATTCCAATTCCGCAGATTACGCCCTGAAGTGAGCCAATCCCATGATGAAACAACAAACTCAATCATCTAAACAGCCGTCCTCACAACGCAGCGCGGCACTGTATCAGAAAGCCCTCCAGCTGATGCCCGGCGGCTGTAGCCGAAACACTGTGCTGCGCCAGCCGCACCCACTCTATGCCGAGGCTGGTCGGGGCTGCTACGTCACCGATATTGATGGCGTGCAGCGGATCGATTTTGCCAACAACATGGCTGCGCTTATCCACGGTCACGCCCATCCACAGATTGTCGCAGCGGTCACCGAGCAGCTCCACAAAGGCACGGCGTTTACCCTGGCAACCGAAGTTGAAATCGATTTTGCCGAACACCTGTGCAGCCGCAATCCCGGCTTCGAGAACATTCGCTTCGTTAACTCCGGTACCGAAGCCATTATGAGCTGCCTCAAGGCCGCGCGCGCCTTCACCGGACGCCCGAAAATTGCCAAGGTCGAAGGCGCCTATCACGGCCTGTATGATTTTGCTGAAGTCAGCCAGACCGCCAAACCGGAGAACTGGGGCGCACCCGATCACCCGGCGAGCGTGCCGGTGGCCCACGGAACCCCCCCTTCCACCTTGAATGACGTCATTGTGATCCCATTCAACGATCCGGAAACCGCCCTCGCCATCCTGGATCAGCACGCTGACGATCTAGCTTGCGTACTGGTCGATCCGATGCCGCATCGGGTCGGCCTGATCCCGGCCTCGGAGTCCTTTATCACCGCCCTGAGCAACTGGACCCGCAAGCACGGCGCGCTGCTGGTGTTCGATGAAGTGATCACCTTCCGCACCCGGTACGGCGGCGCACAAGAGCGCTATTCGGTTCAGCCGGACTTGACCGCGATGGGCAAATTGATTGGCGGCGGCTTTCCGGTCGGTGCCCTGGCCGGACGCCGGGACGTCATGGAAGTAATGAATCCCCGGGCGAATCAACTGCTGTTCCCGCACTCTGGAACCTTCTCAGCCAACCCGATCACCATGACCGCCGGACTGACCGCGATGCAGCTGTTCGACCGCGATGCCGTGTGCCGACTCAACGCCCTGAGCGATCAGCTCCGCGGCCAGATCACCGAAGCGATCCAGCTAGCCGATGTCCCGGCCTGTGTCACAGGCGAAGGCTCGATGTTCCGCATCCACATGAAACCGACGCCGCCGACGGATTATCGCTCGGCTTACGAGACCCCACAGGAAGCCCGGATCAAATCCGCCCTGCTGGATCACCTGTTCGACCATGGATTCATGATGATCAACACCTGCTCGGGGACTTTGTCGACCGCCATGACTGAGAAAGAAATCAGCGCTTTCAGTGAAGTCCTGCTCAACGGATTGCGCACCGTGAAGCCGCTCTTTGATGAATAAGTCTGAGGCATGAACCTGACGAATGCGCTTGATGGCTTGGGTTTCTGAAGGATTGAGCGCTTCAAGCATGAAACAAGGAAGGATTTTGAGTAATGAATAACGTTTATCTGTGCGATGCGGTGCGGACCCCAATTGGCCGCTACGGCGGGGCGCTGGCTTCGGTGCGAGCCGATGATCTGGCAGCGCTGCCCATCAAAGCGTTAATGGTGCGCAACCCGGAAGTGAACTGGCAGCAAGTCGATGATGTATTGCTCGGCTGTGCCAACCAATCCGGCGAAGACAACCGCAATGTGGCAAGGATGGCATCCCTGCTGGCCGGACTACCAATCGAGGTTCCCGGCGCGACCATCAACCGGCTATGCGGCTCCGGCCTCAACGCGATTGGCGATGCCGCCCGCGCCATTCGATGCGGCGAGGCCGATTTAATCATCGCCGGCGGCGTCGAGAGTATGTCCCGCGCGCCGTTTGTCATGCCCAAGGCCACCAGCGCCTTTGCCCGCTCGGCAGAGCTGTACGACACCACCATGGGCTGGCGGTTTATCAACCCCGAGTTCGACCGGCAGTTCGGCACCGAAACCATGCCAAAGACCGCTGAAAACCTGGCGGCTGAGTTTGGCATCAGCCGCGCCGATCAGGACAAGTTTGCCGTCAGCAGCCAGCTCAAAGCCGCCACCGCGCAGGAAGACGGACGGCTGGCTGAAGAGATCATCGCCGTCACCCTGGCCAATCGCAAAGGTCCGCCGACGATTGTTGATCGAGACGAGCATCTGCGTGCCACCAGCTTCGACAAGCTCAGCCAACTCAAACCTCTGTTTGAGGGCGGAACCATCACTGCCGGCAATGCCTCCGGGATCAACGACGGTGCCGCCGCCCTGCTGCTGGCATCATCCGCCGGACTGAAGCAACACAACCTGACGCCCCGAGCCAGAATCCTGGGGATGGCCGTCGCCGGTGTACCGCCGCGCATTATGGGGCTCGGGCCGGTACCAGCGACCAAAAAACTGCTGAGCCAGCTCAACATGACCCTGAGTGATTTTGACCTGCTGGAATTCAATGAGGCATTCGCCGCCCAGGCGCTCACCTGTACCCGCCAGCTCGGCCTGGCGGATGACGATCCGCGGATCAACCCGCAAGGCGGTGCGATTGCCCTGGGCCATCCGTTAGGGATGAGCGGCGCCCGTCTGGCAACCACGGCGGTATATCAGTTAGAACGTACAGGTGGGAAGCTGGCGCTGTGCACCATGTGTATCGGCGTCGGCCAGGGGATCGCCGTGGCGATTGCGCGGGTGTAAGGTTAAAAGGTGAACCGCCTCACCACGATATATCGCGAATAAACCGCTGGCTGTTAAGCATTTATCAGCCCGCGGTTTTAAGAGATGAAGATACGATGATGAAGCTTCATAGAGCCAGTTCCATCTGATATACAGGCCACTCCCGGCCATCAAACACTTTGACATGCGGCGCTTTGTCCGTAATCTGAAACCCTAGCGATTCATAACAGTTTTTCGCCACGACATTCCGCTGAAAGACGGCCAGCGTCACCAGAGTCACATGCGGCAATGCTTTGATTTTCAACAAAGATAACTGAATCAGCTGCCTGCCGAGCCCTTTTCCTCTGACTGCCGGGTGGATCGCGACCCGACACAAGCGCACCTCCGTGAGCGACATCCGCTGAAATTCAATAAAACCGAGTACTTGCGTCCCTTCAACCAAGGTGAAAAATTGCAGATTGTCTTCAGTGGCGCGCTGAATGATTGAGCTTTGATTTAACGGCCAGTCAAATACCCGACCACCCCACATTAAAGATTCTTCCTTGGTTTGGAACCAGTTCACCAGCTCTGATGCGTGTTCGTCCTGAAACCGCATAAGCTCCATATCTATTTACTCCTTGTATATGATACTGAGCGCATTTTACGTATCATCCCTGATTCTTGCCCAAGTCCACCGTCATCTTCAAATACGGGATATCACCTTTGTAAAAACGCTCGCCTTCCGGTTGCATGCCGAATCGCTGGTAAAATCCCAGCGCGGACTCTCTGGCATCACACCAGAAGTGATTCACGTTGCGCTCGGCCAGATCTGTCATAATATGCGCAATCATCGCGCTGCCAATCCCCCCGGCCCTGATGATCCGGCTCGGTCGCAAACTTTCTCAACCGCGCCTGATGAGAAGATAAAAACACCGACGCCACGCAAACCAGGCGGTCATCAGTAAAGACGCCAAAATGTACGGCGTCTTCATCACCTTCAACATGGCAAAATTCAGGCGGTTTTTCCGGCCACAATACCTGGTGACGTAAGGGGATGGTTTGTTGCCAAGTAATCGATTTGATTTCCATGTGAGCTGTTTTTGAATTTGTTGAACCCTTGATGAGAAGCAGGTTTCCGGTGACTAGTCTTTCTTATTTTTTAGTCCCGACTCTAACGCAGTCGCTCTTGTTTTGGCCGCGTCCTGATACACCTCATAGACATCGCCACGCTTGTTGCCGGAGAGATGAAGAAAGCCATAAGTGACGAGCATAAAGAAGGAGATAACAATGACAAAAATCGGCACCAAACCCCAGACATCCAATTGAAGCAGGACGAAACCGAAGACTAAAAAAATCGCTGAAATAATGGCGATGGACTTACTACGTGATTGATTATTCATAGGAAACCTACACTACAGGTAATGATTTCCGTCAATGCTATCAGTGATGTATTGCACATACATTGAGCCCGCTAACAATCAGTGAAAGCTGACGAACAGTTGTTCACCGAATTCCCGTCGAACACCACAACATTGTTGCCAGAGGTTGCGCCGGAACGATCTTTTCAGGCGCAACCAGGACTGTAACTGGCTCAGCCACTACTCGTTGAATCTGTATTGCCTTTTCACTTCAACAACCTGGACAGTGTATGACGCATACCACTTTTCACGGCCAAACTGCTGCGCCACCACGTGCTGGCTGTCCTTGTGCCAGCGCTGGATATCGTCTTCAGATGCCCAGTATGAAATCGCGATTTCCTGCTCCCCTTCGGTCACTGCGATAAAATCCAGACAGCCGTACTTGTCGAAAGCCAGGTTGCGCATCACAGACACCATCTCTGAATATTGATGATCCTGAACACCGGTTTTTGCTCTGAATATTACTGCAAACATTTGCGTCTCCTTCGCGAATTTTTACACACTACCTTCTTTTTCAATAACCAAAATACGGGCTTCCCCGATGGGATGAGCGACATGCTCTGTCCCTATCGACGCATAAAAAATATCGCCCGCTTCCAATATGGCGGAGGATGTTTGCCCCGCCTGTTTAAAAAACATTTCTACCCGGCCATGCAAAACGACAAAGACTTCTTCACCATCATTGACATGCCATTTGTACGGCTGATCGGTCCAGTGAAGTCGCGTGGTCATGCCATTCATCTTGGCAATTGTTTTAGCGCCCCACGCTCGATCGGCTGTAAAATTCTGACTTCTCGTGATTTCCATATTGTCACGTCCTTGTTCATTCATCATCCGGCATCACACATCAACAATCCCGAGAGCGGGTTTTAGACGGGGCGTGTCGTTAACTCTGACCTGAAATCAGCAACTTCACGCCAAATACACCAAATAAGCTCGCCGTCATGCGAGACAGCCATTTTTGTACATTTTCATTCACCGAGAGTCGATTGCTCACGGTTGAAGAAAGCCAGGCGAGAAAATGGCACCACAACATACCGTTAAAGTTGAAAATCAACCCGAGCACAATAAATGCCAGCGCCTTATTGTCGCTGGATGCGGAAATAAACTGGGGCACAAAGGCCAGGAAAAAAAACGCGATTTTAGGATTAAACAGATTCGTGATGAACCCTTGAGAGTAAATCCGGGACAGTGATGTTTTGACCGGTTTCGCTGTGGGCGCCTCACCGGCTTCATGGCGCTGAAGTAACATGGTGATCGCCATGTAAATCAAATACGCACCGCCAATCAACTTCACGACGGTAAAGGCCATCGCAGAGGTGGCCAGAATTGCCTACAGCCCGAATGCCGCGGCCAGGATGTGAATGAGAGTGCCCGTGCCGATCCCCTGCGCCGCTGCAGAGCCGGCTTTAAATCCCTGGGTTGCCCCACGCCCGATAATCAGGAGCGAATCCGGACCGGGAATGAGGTTCAACAGAAGACCAGAAACGACAAACAACCATAAATTTTCAATGCCGAGCATGTTGCAACTTCCTTATCACGACGTCACCAATCAGAACACAGGATTGTGTTCAACGCTTGTCGTTTTGACCAGCCGTGCGCCTTCCTCCAAAACGGACGCGCTCGACCAGGCAACCAGACGCGCCATTATGCATGAACAACCATACAAAACAACACGAGTATCAACAACACAAACCGAGAGTGAAAAACGCCCTGTCCGTGATTTAGGGCCGTTCAGTCTCTGCTTCCCGCAGGGTCCTGACGCATCAAACGCATCGGAACAAACCGGATGCCATGAAACTGAGACTCCTCTCCCGTCCGTTCAAAGCCGTAGGCCTGATAAAACCCGACCGCATTCACTGACGAGCGCAAAGTGATTTCCCGGGCATTGGTGGCGTGAAGTAAACGGCCGAGGAGCTGTTTGCCGAGTCCGCTTCCTTGCACTTGCTTTGAAATAAACAGATGCGTCAGGTAATTGCCATCACGCAAGGCACCAAAACCGACTACTTCACCGTCCATCACGGCTTTCAGGCAATAAAACTTCGAATTGTCGAACACTTGTTCAATATTCAATAGAACGCTCGACCTGTAGGCTTGCTTACCCGCCTCACTCAAGTCAGGCAGAATATCCACTTGCGAAACATCTTTGATGAGCCGGACCACAGCCTCAGCATCAACGGGGACAGCCTGACTAATTTCCATTGCTTCTCCTAAGCTACTTAAGTATCCGGTTGCCCACGTCAGTCCACGGTGACCGGCAGTTCGCGATTCTTGAAAAAGAAAAATACCGCAGTGGTACTGGCCCACTGCGGCAGAAGATGATTAAAACAGTTTGATTAAGCCGGCGTTAGTTCTGTGTTCGTGCCGACCGCAACCTGCTCAACTTTTTGATCAGGGTTCTCAGGTTTAGGGTAGCGAAGCTTCCCGCCGACCCAGGTTTGAAGAACACGAATGCCCCTGATTTGTATGCTTTTCTCGACAGTGATCGGATCATCTTCCAGAATGACGTAATCAGCCAGCTTTCCTTGCTCCAGGCTCCCAACCCAAGAGTCAACATGACATTGCCAGGCGGCATCCAGGGTGATCGCTCTGAGTGCTTCCTCACGGGTGATCCGCTCATCCGCATTCAGCGGGGAAAGTTCCGGAGATTTCTCCATCACCCGGGTGACCGCCTGCTCCATCATCCGCAACGGGCCTAACGGTGTGACCGATAAGTCGCTGTGAAGCGTGATACGCGCGCCTTTATCCAGCATTGTCCGGCACCGGTCCAATAACTGGGATTTTTCTTTAAAAATCACCTCTTCAAAGGCATAACCCCAGTAGCCCACATGCCCAATTAAGAAACTGGGTGAAATGCCCAGCGCCATCATTTTATCCGCGCTGGCGTCACTCAGGAGCGAGCAATGCTCGATACGATGGCGCTTATCAAGCCCGGAGCGGTGATTGAGGGCCTTTCCATACACTTCCAGCGTATAATCAACCGCTTGATCGCCATTGGCATGAATCAGAATGGGCCAGTTTTTTTCGACGATGGTCGTGACCAGATTTAGATAATTCGGCTTCTCTGCTTCGCTGGGCTCAGAGCAACATGGGAGCAGGGCCGAGTCCGGCTCATAACTGAAGTTGAAAATGCCGTAGTTATCCTTTGGCTCACAACAGTAAGGGGTGGACTGGTAACCCGTTAGCCCTTGGTTCGAGCCGTCAGACACTAACTTGACCGCACTTTGGAATAACGTGCCCATGTCTTGTTCTGTCAATGCTTCATAACCAGGAAGCGCATTGGCATCGTCCTGTGTTTCACACAACAGTGCGTAACCCACCCGGACGTTATGCGCATGGGATGACCTGAAATCTTCAAGAATTGAGATCATCTTAGATTGAATCTTGCCGTTTTCATCGACAGATTCAAATCGCATCCCGGCTTCAAACATCGTGGTGACGCCACGCTGATTGGCGGTGTCGAAAATAGACGCGATATGCTGATCCAGCTCCGCCTTAATCGCCGCTTTTTGTGTTGGAGGTATACAATCAAACCCGAGGGTCATTTGCTCTAATTCCTGCAACGCCCCTTGTTCCTTCACCGTCTCAAGAAATGAGGCACGCTCAGCTTCCGGCAGCTTCTTAGCAATCAATTCCAGCGCCGCTTCGTTGATATAAGCGGTATGCAAAGATGCCGAAATCAGATAAACCGGATGAACAGGCTCCAAGTCGGTTAACTGGTCCAGATCCAACTGATAGAGTTGTGGATCATCCTCACTTCCCACAAAGGGCATCAGCGCAGGATCCACACCAGTCCCTAAAATCCACTCGCCTTGTTTTAGCTGGGCTGATTGAATCACGGACTTCAGATATTCCAGGTCATACTCTAAATTTAAATCCTGACCAAGATACGGCCCCAAATCCAGCCAACCCATGGTTAATGCCGTCGGGACAATATGGACATGGGGCTCAATTAAACCGGGCAACAAGGTTTGTTTTTCTTTGAGCAGGATGTGATTGTCCGGGTGCATCCCTAAGGCTCGCATTTGCACGCTCACCTCAGCAACACTGCCGACCGCCACGACTTTACCGCCATCAAAGCCGATGGCCTCCACGGTGTCTGTACAGCCGTCAATCATTGGTCGAATAATGCCACCGGAATACATAACACTCGTCGTTGGCAGCAGATCTTCCGGATATTGAAGCTTGCCGGCATCTGTATCGGCTGAATTGCTCAAGCTGGAATGATGTCCTGCAAACGTGGTCCATAACGGATTATGACAGGCACATTGTGCGCACCCTTGATGGCTATGATTGTGACTCATCTTGATTCCCTTATTCAGTGACTGGTGAGGTGAACAAATGAGTCTTCATTCTTTCTCAAGGCTACTGATAAATGTATTACACGGGATTACAGATCACTCACCGGAGGATCACAACCAATCAAGGGCGTCTTACTGCGTCAAAATCGGGGGGAAACTACTCAATCGGCAATGATGGCTGACTGCCCCAATCCGACCAAGAGCCGTCATACAACACCGTGTTTTGATACCCGGCAATCACCGCAGCCAATAACACGACGCATGCCGTGATCCCGGAGCCGCAGGAAAAAATCAGTTGATTTGGCTGATTGACGAGCAGTCGGTCAAAGATTTGTGTTAATTGCGCCGGACTTTTCAATCCGTGGCCATCAAGCACCTCAGTAAACGGTAAGTTTAACGCCCCCGGAATATGGCCCGAGCGCACGCCCGCTCTCGGCTCTGGAGCCCGCCCCAAAAAACGGTCTTGCGCCCGGACATCCAGCACGGTGATCTGCTCCCGATCCAACCGTTCAAGAATATACTGCGAATCACAGATCCGCCCTGGCAGGGCTTCCCCTTCAATATTGCCGAAATGTTTCGTTTCGGGCGCTACGGTGCTTACCGTATCCCGGTTCTCAGCGAGCCACTGCGGCAAGCCGCCATCCAGCACAAAGGCATTACCAAACCCCATGGCTTGAAATATCCACCAGACTCTCGGAGATGAATACACCCCTTGGTTATCATAAATCACGACCAGGCTATCGGCGTTAATTCCCAGCGACTGCGCCGCCGAAGTAAATTGCTGCACAGTAGGAAATGCATGGATTTGATCCGATGCCAAATCACAAAAGGTAGTTTCTAAATCAAGGCGTTGGCTCTTTGGGATGAAAATTGGCTGATCGTAAACAATCGGCTGCTTCCCAACCACTTTCCCCATACTTGCATCCAGGATGACAAGATTCTCCAAGTGTAAATGTTCAGCCAGCCAATGGGTTGTCACGAGTGGAAATTCCATATTCACTCCGATTGATTAAAATTTGAAAACAACGGACATCACGAAGCGCCGCGGCCTTACACGCTTGATCACGCCTTTGCTGCCACCAGCGTTTTGTCCGATAGTTTTAGTGACTCAGCCTTTATCGATATCATCCAACACCGAAGTTTCGCTGTGAAATGTGCCGGTGCCATATTTTTGTGCCGCGCGATGAAAGTTACGGCTGTTATTGAGATATTCAGCGATTGTATTTGGCTTTGTTCAGCACTTCCTTCAGTTCATGGGTGCGCTCAAGATCGACCCCATGCACATTCGCCAATGCACACACGTAATACAGCACGTCATACAACTCTTCTGCGACTGACCCTTTTAATTCCGCCAGTTCCGGCTGACCGAATTTTTGTTGATTGATCGCTTCGGACAACTCGCCGACCTCTTCGATCAGCTTCAGAAAATAGCAATGTGAATATTCTGGCGCAAAATCGAACGATTGAATATACGCCTGTAATTCGGAGATTTTCATAACTTCCTTCTTAATTTAACGAACTCGGCCATGCCGGGAGTTCACTCTCTTTGTTTTCAACGGGACGAATTCACTTTATCCAGGTGTTGTCGCCCCCACCTATGGAGGGCGGTAATGACCGGCGCTAAAGTTTTTCCATAGTCGGTAATGCTGTATTCCACCCGAGGAGGAACCTCAGGATAAACCGTGCGTGAAATCAGCGCATGAGCTTCCAGATCCCGCAATTGCTTGGTCAGCATGCGCTGTGTAATCTCAGGCATCAGGCGTCTAATTTCGTTAAAACGAAGCGTATCTTGCAGTAAATGGTAAAGAATTGCACCACGCCATTTTGCGCCGATCACCTCCAGAGCGGCTTCAACCGGGCAACCCTGATTACACTCATAATCTGTGTGAGCCATTCGTTTTAAAAACTCCATAGGTATATAAAAGGGTACTGAGTATCAAAAAATTGCGTTCTTACGAAAGAAGTCGGGGTTTGTTATGTTCTTTCCATCCCGACTCCCGGGAATAGATAAAACACAATGATGTAAGGACAAGCAATGAATATTTTAGTTTTACTGGCGCACGCTGATCTGGCACATGGCTCCATTGCCAATCATCGAATCATGACCCGACTAAAAGAAATAAATCATGTAGAAGTGCGTGATCTCTACCGGTTGTATCCCGACTTTAAAATCGATATCGAAGCCGAGCAGCAAGCATTAATCAATGCCGACTTGATCATCCTGCAATACCCGATTCACTGGTACAACGTTCCCGGACTCCTCAAAGAGTGGATGGATCAAGTCCTGCAATACGGATTCGCCTACGGCTCAAAAGGCGATCAATTACACGGCAAAGGGCTCATGGCGTCTGTCACCGTGGGTGGCCCGGAAAGCTCGTACCAGGAAGGTGGCAATAATAGCTTTCCATTGACGACATTTCTGACACCAATCCAGCAAACCGCGAAGTTCTGTGGGATGGTATGGCAACCCCCTGTCATCAGCCATGATATGGTTTACATTCCGGGCGTCTGGAACGAAAAAGAGGCCATCGCACAACGAGCAGAAGATCACGCCGATCGTTTAATCCAACAGATTAGCCAATATCGATTGCTGAACGTTGCTTAACTGTTCCCACCCAGGAGGAATGATGCCTTTTATTGCGTTCGAGTCCGGACAACTGTCCGATGACGTCAAACAAGCGCTCATTGAGCGGTTAACCCAAACATCCGCTGAAATCACCGGGATCCCAGAGGCCATGTTCATGGTCTCGATACGGGAGCTCCCCAATCACCACATCGCACTGGGCGGAAAAACCGTGGCTCAATTAAAGCAAACTGCCAAGTTGCAGGTAGGGTGTGAGTTTCACACGGAATAACTTCCGTCTTTCATGTACCTGCAACATCGCTCCCCCGCTAAGGCACGTTGTCACATGACACCGGAATGACGCAGTGGGGAGCTTTGTTGGGAAATTATTATTCAGGGGGCTTCTCTCACAACTTGTCCATCACTAAATTGCAACAGTACATTATAGGCAAAGATTCTAAATCACCAACTCATGCTTTGAGCTGCTTATGCATGATATAGCTATCCACATAGCCTAATCGTTTGTGGCGATAAGCCCGCGGGATCGTGCCGATGATCTGATATCCCAGTGTTTGCCATAACTTGACGGCCACTGCATTGGTTGAGACCACCGAGTTAAACTGCATGGCTTCAAAGCCTAGCTCAATGGCAATTTGCTGCGAATGCTCGCAAAGTTGTCTCGCGATGCCTTTTCCCCGGGCAGCTTTCGTGACCATATAACCGCAATTACAGATGTGGTTACTCGGCCCCATGCCATTGGCCCTGATGTAGTAAGAGCCCAAGACTTGCCCACCTTCAGCAAACACAAACGCTTTCAGGGGCGTTGCACACCACAGTTGATATGCTTCCTCAAAGTCCATCTCCGGGTCAAAGGCATATGTTTCCTGCGCTTTGATCACTGACTCAAAACAAGGCCAAAATGCTGCAAAATCTTCTTTCGTCATTTCCCTGATCATTGAATCTCCTCCTAGAAATCAAACCTTGCTTACAAGTAACGACTGACCCTTTGATACTCAGATAAAGCCACTTGATCAGCCCGAATATCGATCGGTGCTGCCGATATTGGATACCACTCAATCGTTTCGGCTTCCAGCGAGCGCAACGCCCCTTCCCAAGCATTCACCACATAGTAATGAATGAGCTGTAATTCTTTGGTCGGATGGTACAGCGAACATAAGTATTGGTAAGCTTGGGGAGTGACATCCAGTTCTTCTTTCATTTCCCGGAACAACGTTTGAAGTTGGCTTTCACCACCCTCAATGTGGCCGCCGGGAATGGCGATCAGCCCCGGATCAGTTGCTTTATCTTCCGCGCGTTTTTCCAGCAAAATCTGGCCATCTTCAATGAGCAGAAAAGACACACATTCATGCACTTGCATCTATAGTTCCTTTGTAAAACCGAATCAATAAGGCGCCACATGTGGTGGCCCGATCAAGAAGGAAGAACACGGCGTAGAAATCAAATATTGACTCGTCTGTGATTCAACCAACATCAACAGCTAAAACTTCGGAATCTACTTTAAAATGCTCAACCGAGCATAGCGCCAGGCTTTCCGTATCGAATACCGCAAGACAAGGTTGATCGAGAGGTAACTGACACAGTACTTCCCCAGTTGGACCGAAGATTTTGCTGCCACCTAGCCCTAGATTCTCTTCGCCCGCTTTATTCAGTGACTGAGGCCAATTACATTGAACAACCACAGCTTTGAGAGTCAAAGCGATCTTTGAAGCGCCCTCATCATAGTCTTCACCGACTTGCAGCGGAACAACTTCAGGCTGACTCACATAGCCGGGCCAGATAATGTATTCTGGCTGATGAACGCTTACTTCTTCGATAAACCAGTCATAGTCACTTGCTTCCCGACAGATAAAAGTACTAAAACGCCCAAAGGTATGCGCAAAGACATCACGTCCCACGCCTGGTTCGAAGAATGTTGCCTCACTCTCGGTGAGCCCGACTTTTCTCCAGGTCGCAGCAATCATCCCATGCTCATCAATCGCAGCATAGCCATTGTATATTTTCCCATGATCAATGATCGGATATCCGATAAAGGCCAGAGTCTTTGATTGCCTACAGTGCTTTTTTATCTGAGTCAACGCTTGCGAAATCCGATCCGGGCAGCTTTCCCGTGGAATCTTCCGATGAAATCCAGTGATGGCTAATTCCGGGAACACCAGAACATCAAGTGCAGCGTGCTTTGTTATTGTGCTGCATATTACATTCACATTTTTTTCCAACGTCCATGCCATGGGCATTTGTACGATGCCTATTTTCAAGCAATAATCCTTATTCTTTTAAAAAGCAACGACAGGCCCGACGTTGCACCCCACCACTGTTTGCCGATCATCTCCATTTCATCGGAGACAATTCAATATCAGTCACTTCATTCATACCCGATAAACATCAGGTTGCCAGATTTGCATGAAAATCTCCGGGTTTTCGATAGCTTTAAAACCATATTGAGCATACAGCCCATGCGCATCCCGTGTCGCTAAAACCATACGGCGTAATCCCTGAAGCTCAGGGTGCGCAACAATGTGCTCAATGAGCCACTTACTTAACCCCAGGCCTTGATGCGACTGAACAATAAACACATCAGCCAGGTAGGCAAAAGTGGCTTTGTCCGTGATCAGTCGGGCGAACCCGACTTGCTGTCCCGTGTCTTCATAAACACCAAAGCACAATGAATTAGCGATCGCCTTGGCGAGGATTTCCCGGGGGATCCCACTCGCCCAGTAGCTTTGTGAAATCACTTGATAGATCACTTCGAAATCAAAGTCATCTTGGGTTGTGCTGATTTTATATCCTTGCACGAAAACTGCCTCCTTTGCATTATTTTCAATAATGGTTAATAGTAAAAATCCAGGTCTGTTAAACCTGCCGTTATTACAACGTCGCCGTTTCTAAACCTGATGCGTTTCTTACAAAGAAATTTCAGAATGACCTTATTCAACACGCTACATTTCATAGACAACAGCGCTTAAAATCCCAATAAACAGGAATATCATTGTTGCGAATGCTGAGTATGTCGCCACATAATGAATTAATTTTGAAATCAAATAGAGCTTCCGATTCATTGAATTGGTTCGATATGATAAATAAATTTCTTTTAAAAAACCAATTGGATAAATGAAATACTGGATTTTCCCGTACCCAAACGCTATGCCTCGGTATAGCTTTTTTTTGTATTCGTGAAGTTCCGAAGACAAGTGAATCAATATTCGAGTGAGAACACCTAAGACTAAAACAATCGAACCGAATGCCATCGATAACATCAATGAATAACAACGAATACCGTCAACAGAACAAGTCTCCGGCAGCCACCCGCCAAAGGTGAAAATAATAAAATAAAATCCACCAGCAAGCACACATAATGAGAGAATGACATTGATAACAGGCACGATAATATATTTCAAAAACAACTTTATTACGATAAAAATATTCAACATGAACTCTCAGTATAATAATCAGCCGTAAATGGAAAACACGAGAAATAGCACCTGACACGGATAACCCCACGCGACCGGTCATAAGTCACGTTCTTATAGTCACCTCATGGGTACTGACCACCCAGTGCGTCTCACTGAAAACAATATCGAAAAACATGCCACCTGTGTTTGATACAGAGTAACTGAGACATCACTCCGAACACTTCCCGGCACTTGAGCCATGCACCACCGGCAGACCAACACAAAGTGCCCGAGGGCGGCACGATTTTAGATAGGGAGCCGCCAATGATCGTCGGCAAGCCGTTCTTGCTTATACATGTCACTTGTACGAAGTGACTTGCAACCATCACTTTATTTAGCCGAGATGACTCAGTAGAATGTCCACAAACCACGCATACCGAGAACATCATGGCAAAACTGACACTCCAAGAGCAGTTACAACAAGCTGGCCTCATCAGCAAAAGTAAACTGGAAAAAGCCAAGAAACGCCCTAAAAAATCACGCGTTCAAGCCCGTGAAGTCAAAGCGGCGATTGAAGAGAAGAAGCGCCAACAACAAGAGCATGATAAAGCGTTAAGCGCACAACAGAATGAACAGCGCCTCACGAAGGAAATTCAGGCTCAAATCAAGATGTTAATTAACATGAACAAGATTGATTTGGGTGATGGTGACATCAAATACAACTTCACTGATGGGACGCTTGTAAAATCACTCTATATGACGGGCGCCGTTCGGGAGCAGCTGATAAAGGGAGTGCTGGCCATTGCGCGCGATGAAGACCGCTATGTTGTCATCCCAAGCACAGTTGCCAACAAAATTGCACAGCGAGATCCTGAGTCCATCATCGACCAGAAAGAGCCGGAATCTGACGTCATCGCTGAAGACGACCCTTATGCTGACTTCGTCGTTCCAGACGATCTCATGTGGTAATTCAGATCGAGCTGCCTCATCCACAGTTGGCAGCTCAATTCTCATCCTCTTTGCACCTGCGAACTGAGCTCATCGCTCTCCCCCGTTTGTCACAATCACATCCGGCCACAAACTCAGCCAGCCATGCTACCGCCCTTAGGTTACGCTCCTACGGTCGTATCGTTAATATTGATAACAAAATGCATCTCATTGAATACAATTTCGTGCAGACATTCAATCAATGATTGAAAAAAGAACAAGTTAGCTAGCGTTCAGAGTAACGGCCAAGGCGCGGAGCATCAGAGACGCAAAACCCCAGCTCAGTGGCTGGGGCCTTACATAAAAGGGAAGTGATTTCGGTACATGGCAAATTGACCCAGCGATAAACCTGACTTTCAGCATGATCAGGTTTTCTGGGGCAGCCTTAACGGTGATATTTGACGATACGGTTGATGAAACCATATCGTCGTCACAAGCAAGATATTTTAGTTTTAACCCAATACCATTCTGTTGTCTCGTTGAGTCAAACCCCGTCAAGCCGCTAAATTTTGAAAGTATTCGCCAGTTTTCTCAGGGTTGTTGCTAACTCTGCTTGCTCCCTCGCTGTCGAAGCGATTTGAGCTGCCCCGGTCGTCGATTCTGTCGACTTGTCTTCGACTGTCATGATGTTTTTGGCAATGTCCTGAGTCACAACGGCCTGCTCTTCAGTCGCCGTCGCAATCTGCTCTGTCATGCTGAAGATTTGACTGACAGATTCAGAAATTCCCTCAAGCGTCTGCTCTACATTTCTGGAATCTTGAACAGCCGCCATGGCCTTGGTCTGATTGTTCTCAATGAGATGAAATGCTGATTCAACATCGGATCGCAACGAATTAATAAAGCCCTCAATTTCAGCGGTTGATTCTTGTGTGCGCTGTGCAAGCTTTCTGACTTCGTCGGCAACAACAGCAAAACCACGTCCTTGATCGCCGGCGCGAGCAGCTTCAATCGCAGCATTCAAAGCCAGTAAATTCGTTTGATCTGCGACGGATTTAATCACATCCACCACGTTGTGGATATTGTTACTACTGTCGTGCAGGTGGATAATTTTCTCTGCCAAACCATCGATTTCTGCAGCCAACCCTTCAATAGATTGGTAAGAATGCTGTACCGTTCTTAAGCCATTGAGCGTCTGTTCGTCAGCCAATTTGGCAGATTCAGACGTTTGCTGCGTTTTGCTGGCCACTTCATTGACAGTGGTAGAAAGCTCCTCAATCGCCGTGGCTATCAATCCAATTTGCTCTTGCTGCTCAACCATGGATGTTGAGTTGTACTGACATGTCTGGGAGGTTTCCTCCGCCGCAGACGCAAGGGTCATACTTGAGTTTGAAAGATTATCGATCACGTGGGAAAACTGCGCCAAGGTCGAGTTTAAGGCTGAAGAAATCGATCCCAGTTCACTCGTATCGATATACTGAGCACGGGCGGTTAAATCATTTTCTTCTCTCACCTTTGCCATCACGGAAGTTAAGTCGTTGACCCGCGCAGTGAGGTCTTTAATCACAACATAGCTCACAACCGCCACGGTCAGCGTAGTCAGCAGGAAAATGATGAGATTGACCGTCATTGATGTTTGAGCAGCTTGATACTTTTCCTCTGTAAGCTTGATCAGAGAAGCCGCGACTTCATTTTCAATCTTTTTCAGCTGACCAATCCGTTTCGTTGCTTGTGCAAACCAGTAGACTGGATCAACATCGAATTGGCTGGACTGCGCCTTGGCTAGTTCTCGAAACTTATTGACTTCTTGAACAGACTTGTCATTCAGCTGCTGTGAAAAATACTGCTTGTTGGTGTCATTCGTCAGTACATTAAAATTATCGAAATAAGTCTCTTGCTCCGTTACTAAAGCAATAAACTTCACCAGCATGCCGGTTGTAAACGCATCTTTTGAAAAAGTGTTACTGAGAACGGCACGCTCAATGCCCGCTCGCTCCTTACCCTGTAGGAAATTATAGTAAGCAACAGTTTCTTTCGTGATGGCCGGGTTTGTACTGATCTCCGCAATCAGGCCAGAGACGCTCAGCAATTTATGATTAAGCTGAGTGTAATAAGCAAGCGCATCCGGCAGTGAAATCGACTGCGTCTCAACCCGGCGACGAATGGATTCAATGTCACGCAGGCCCTGATCAATAGCATCATTGAGCTGCTGTATTTCGTGCAGGTCGATATCAGCCGACTGCCAGTCACTAATACGTTGATTCCGTTTGCTATCGGTAGCTTGTTGCTGGGATCTGAGTTCATCGCCAAACTGGCTGCCATGGGAACCAAGATATCCCGCAGTCATGCCTCGCTCTTTTTGTAATTCATGAACAAGTTCACTATATGAAACAGACAACCTAATGAGTTGATTCAGAGAAGCCATCTCACGGGTCGTCGACACACTATGAGAAATTGAAGACCCGCTTAAAAAGAGAAAAG
This sequence comes from Photobacterium sp. MCCC 1A19761, assembly GCF_037389125.1. NCBI lineage: Bacteria > Pseudomonadati > Pseudomonadota > Gammaproteobacteria > Vibrionales > Vibrionaceae > Photobacterium > Photobacterium sp. MCCC 1A19761. The sequence continues at coordinate 131,424 of NZ_JAZGTF010000015.1, read as the reverse complement.
CGAGCACAGGCAAAGCAAGCAAAACAACGATTTTTTGCTTAAAGGAGAAGTTAGACAGATTCATTTTATTTCTTGTCGGTGTTCATGCGTTACAGACCTCGGCATTAATCCATACTATTTGCACGGCTAAGCAGGGCGTATTGCTTGAATTTTTCAGCTTGGTTGTACATTACCAGTCATTCTATTCAGGCACATAAATCCCACCATGACTTGAAACAATATTTACTTCGTTATTAACAATGTGCTCAAAATAAATTAAGAAGGATTTTCGAAATTATCACCGCGTTGTTTATTTCTTATCCACAGCCTCCTTTGAACAAAGGTGTAAACCTCGTTTTTATTAATTCAGTGACCAGACAAATAATGATCTGAGGAAAACCATCGTCACAACAATGCCAATGCCCAGAAACACAAAACCCCAGCTCGGAAGCTGGGGTTGCAAATGTGGCGGAGCGCTTTGGGTATGGGAGGATTTTTCAAATCCCGACACTCAGCACCTCACCAGAAACGAGAAAAGCCCTGTCTGACGACAGGGCTTTTAAATGTGGCGGAGAGATAGGGATTTACTTCGCCCTTCGGGCCGTTGCTCTAAAGCGCCTTCGGCTAGCAACGTTGTCTCGCTGCGCTCGGCTGACCCCTGCTCTAGGGTTCGGCACCCTATCTCTTTCATTGCCAATTAACCAAAAACGATAAACCCCAGCACAGTGGCTGGGGTTTCGAATGTGGCGGAGAGATAGGGATTTGAACCCTAGATACGCTATTAACGTATGCCGGTTTTCAAGACCGGTGCTTTCAACCACTCAGCCATCTCTCCGTAAGTGCGATGAATCATACCCAGTACGGCGGGTATTGTAAAACCCCAAGAGACTCAACTGCTCAATTGTTCAGCGAATCTTTCAAATTTTTCTGATATTTCCCGAGGTTTGACGAATAAATAGCAACAACGCGTAATAACAGACCATCAATCTCGGCGAATTATTCCGCTTCCACAGACTTTTCTTCAATACCTGAGCCCCAGAAAGCCTGCTCTGGGCTGACTCCAGTTGCGATGAGATCCCGTAATGACACCGGATACAAATTGAATTGTTCCATCTCGGTTTGATGTGCCCAAAGGAACTCCAGATGCGACTCGTTGGAGATGACCGGTTGCAGCGCCTGCAACTCCGTTTTCACCGCGAAGATCAGGTTGATTTCGGCATTGCGCGTGTCCCGTTCGAACCACTCATTCTCCGCCGCGCCGATAAATTCGCCCACCTCAGCATCAATGGACGCCTCTTCCCACAGCTCACGCTTGAGCGCCTGTTTGGCTGGCTCGGCAAATTCAATGTGCCCGCCGGGCAAGAAGGTTTTGTCTTCCCCTTTGGCCCGCACCAACAACACATACGCTCCCGAGGTGATGATCCCTCGCGCCTGATAGTGAAACGTCATTCTAATCCCCCTGCTTTCAAACCGGGTCATGATAAACCGTTCTTCCCGGATCTACTGATCCTTTTTCAGCCCTGCACCAAAGTTGTGCTAACCTCAGGCATTCATCCTCCAATAACGCAAGATCACCATGAAAATATTCAGTAATTTCGAAAGCGGCAATATCAATGTCGTCAAAGCCGACGACGCCAATGACATCCAACTGACGATCCCGAACGATAACCAGTCTGAGTTCTACCAGTGGTTCCACTTCCGCCTGGAGAGTCAGCCGCATACCGAGCACCAGATCAAGCTGCTGAACCTGGCCAAATCCGCCTACCCGGAAGGCTGGCAAGGCTACGATGTGGTGGCGTCTTATGATCGCGAAGAGTGGTTCCGCATCCCGGCCGAGTTTGACGGTGACACACTGACCTTCAAGATGATCCCGGAACATCACTCGATGTATTTCGCCTACTTTGCACCGTACAGCTACGATCGTCACCAGGATCTGTTGCATCAGGCACAACTGCATCCGGAATGTCGCCTGGAGACTCTGGGCAGCACCCTGGACGGCAACGACATGAGCCTGCTGACCATCGGTGAGCCGTCGGATGAGAAGAAGAACGTCTGGATCATCGGTCGTCAGCACCCGGGTGAAACCATGGCCGAGTGGTTTATTGAAGGCCTGCTGCAACGCCTGCTGGATGATACCGACACCGTGGGCCGGGCGCTGCTGGAAACAGCAGTGTTCCACGTGGTACCAAACATGAACCCGGACGGCAGTATCCGCGGTCACCTGCGTACTAATGCGGTCGGGGTGAACCTGAACCGCGAATGGCAAACGCCGTCGATGGAGAAGAGCCCGGAAGTTTACCTGGTCCGTGAGCGCATGCTGGCCACCGGGATTGATCTGTTCCTGGATATCCATGGGGACGAAGCGATCCCGTATAACTTTGTTGCCGGAAGTGAAGGCGTCCCATCTTACGATGCGCGCATGGCTGAACTGGAGCAGGCCTTCAAACAAGCACTGCTGACCATCACCCCGGAGTTTCAGGACGAGCACGGTTACAACAAAGATAAGCCGGGCGAAGCGAACCTGACGGTTGGCTCGAACTGGGTGGCGGAGCAGTTCAAGTGCCTGTCCTACACTGTAGAAATGCCATTCAAGGATCACAACCTCCATCCGGACAGCTTCTACGGTTGGTCACCGGAGCGAAGCGTGGCGTTTGGTCAGGACATGCTGGCCGCAGTTCAGGCCGTGATTGCCAAGGTTTAATCGCCCTGCGCAAAACTAAACGGAATTAAAAGAGGCTCACCGAAGTGAGCCTCTTTTTTGTTATACGTATGTTTGCCTGTTCGACTGCTTAGAAGGCGACATCCATGCCCAGCCAGTAACGACGACCATCTTCGACGTACTGGTATTCTTCGTAGGTGATCGACTCATCCAGCAGGTTATAAATCGCCGCTTTCACTCGCGCATTCTCAGTCAGCTGATAGGTCAGGCCCGCATCAACAAAGGTTGAAGACGGCGCCACAAACGTCTTGCTTGATGGCGTGGTGACCGGCTGGCTTTCTTCGCCACGATACGTCACTTTCAGCCAGCTGCTGGTCGTGTCGTTCATCAGCCAGTCCAGACCCGCATTGGCCAGGTGCTCCGGCAACTGGTTCAACGGCTGCCCTTTATATTTCCCGGTCTTCTGCTCAGAATCGGTATAGGTGTAGCTGGCATTCATGGTCAGCGTGTCCGTCAACGGCGCCATCAGCGAGGCTTCCACACCACGGGTGATTGCTTCGTCCACATTTACACGGTACGTCGGATCAGAACCCCACTGGTTCGGGCCAGAAGTACACACGGTGTCCGGGCACACCACGCGGGTGATCTTGTCATCAAAGTCATTGTGGAACAGGGTCAGGCCAGCCGTCAGCCCATCCAGGTTCGAGTACAACAGACCAATTTCCTTGTTGACCGACTTCTCCGGCTCCAGATCCGGGTTCCCGTAAATATTCCCGCCTTTGCTAACCTGCGCCCAGTCGGCTGTGATTTCACGCAACTGTGGTGAGCGGAAACCGGTCGAGACCCCACCTTTCAGGGTCCAGTCTTCAGCGAAGTGCCACACCCCGTACATCCGCGGACTGATGTGATCGCCATAGTTATCGTCATGATCCAGACGAGCGCCCAAAGTCAGAGCAAATGTCTCGGTCAAGCCCCACTCATCTTCGATGAATGCCGCCATTTGGGTGTTTGAAATGTGTGTCCGGCTTGAGTTTTTCGCTTTGTTGGACGACTCATCATCCAGAGATGCATGGCTCACTTCCGCCCCCATCGTCAGCAAGTGATCACCCAATGGCATGAACATGCTGGCTTTGGCCGTGGTGTTGGCGATCTCCATCTGACGGCTTTTGTTGGTGCTGATCTCATGCTGCACATAAGCGTCCGTGCTTAACGCATCCCAGTTCCCCTGGTGCGTCAGCGCGTAGTGCGTGCGGCGGTATTCATTCAAAGAGTCTTTACACTCGCCACGGCAGCCTGTCGTCGGTACCGACAGACCAACATTGCCCCGGCGATCCTGCTCGGATACCCCGGCTTCAAATTGGATCAGGTTGGATTCATTCACCTGGTAGTTCAGTCGCCCGGTCACGCTGTTCAGTGATTTATCTTCAAAACCTTGCGCAATGTTATCTTCGTCGCGCTGCGTCGTCTGACCGTACAATTGCAGGCCCAGCTTGTCATTCACCAATGGACCGTTCAAAAAGAAGTTGGCGCTACGCTGATCGCCGGAATGACTGTCTTCCTGGATGATGGTATCGATCTGGACGTTACCGGCCCATTCCTGGTTGACTTTACGGGTGATCACGTTAATCACCCCGCCGATCGCATCCGAGCCGTATAGCGTTGACATCGGACCACGAATGACCTCGATACGCTCAATGGCTTGCAGCGGTGGCAGCCAGCCCTGCTCGATGCCCGGACCATCACTGTTTGGTCGGGTTTCACGAGATGACTGGCGCTTGCCATCGACCAGGATCAGCGTGTATTTGGAGCCCATGCCACGCAGGCTGATATCGGTTGTGTCGCCCCCCCCGGTGATCACCACCCCAGGAACGTCACGCAGCGCGTCTGTCACATCGCGGTAATACCGCTTTTCCAGATCGCTGCGGGAAATCACGCTGATGCTGGCCGGCGCATCGGCCTGCAGCTGCTCGTAACCCGCGGCCGTCACCACCATGGTTTCCGTCGGCTCAGATGATTTCGCCAGTACAGTTCCCGACATAACCGATGCAATTGCCGCCACTAGAGGCAATACCGCAGGCATAGGTCTGGACATACATAACTCCTTAAATGATAATCATTACTAATTCGGTTGCGGATTTTTCCCTAAGTAAACACAAATCACTAGGGAGATATGCGGAACTGCGCTTTCCATTTATGGAACAGCTTATGGGTTGCTGTTTTCCATAACTATTGATATGAGAATTAATGCACAATGCATGATCTAGCCGCAATCAAAGCCTTCGATGCCCTGTGTCAGTACCAAAGCCTGACCGCTGCGGCGGAGGCCCTGAACCAGCCTAAATCCACCCTGAGCCGCCGACTGGCCCAGTTGGAGACTGATCTCGGTCAGGCCCTGGTGACCCGACAGGGGAACCGGCTGACCCTGACCCAAGCCGGACATGTATTTTCCCGATTTTCGAAACAAATGCTTACACTTTCCGAGCAGAGTCACGAGGCATTACAAAGTCTGAACAATGAAATTTCCGGCGAACTGAACGTCGTGATCCACCCGAGCCTGATCCGGGGCTGGTTCTCCAAAGTCTTACATCCTTTCATGCAGGAGCATCCGGATGTACAGATTAACCTGCACACCCAGATGGTGCCGGAGATCGGTCAGGACATTGATCTGATGATTTGGGTCGGTTCGCCGCCGGAGCACCAGCTTCGCCGTGAATTGCTGGGTTACTGGCAGTTCGGGCTGTATGCGTCACCAGCGTACCTGGCAGAAAACCCGGTGCCGGAGCACCCTAGTGAGTTGCCTCAGCACCCGTGGATTGATCTGATGGCCCACCGGCAAACCGGGCTGAGCCTGATCCATGCGCAGGAAGGAAGCTATGATTTACCGCCAGTGAACTGTCGCCTGCGTAGCGACAGCCTGACCATGCAGGCCGATGCGATTGCCAAGGGGAAAGGGATAGGCATGTTGCCGATCTGGCTGGCAAACGGATTTGAGCGCTCCCACCCGGGGAGCGTGCGCCAGTGCCTGAAAGGATGGCACCCACCCGCGACGGAAGTTGCCTGCTACTATACCGCCGGACGACCGCCCCTGCGGGTGAAAGTGTTACTCGATACGCTGCGCAGCCAGTGTCCACCGGAATGGCGGACTTACCTGGATACTTCGCTCAAAGAAGGGATCGCCTGTGAGACGAAGGCCCCTTTTGAAGCCAGGGCTCCCTTCACCACAGTGCAGCAACCTATGGCTCTGAGCGCCGAATAAGCATTACACCGGCTTACGGCGATAGCGGGCATTGATCAGATCTTCCAACTGTCTTTGCGCTTTGCGGGCTTCCTCAAAGCGCTGTTTCGCCTGCCAGCGATCGATCACCGTTTCCAACCCCTTCACCCGGGCGTGGCTTTTTTCCAACTGCATCTTACTTTGCTGACACTGTGCATCCATCACCGCTTTCTCATGCTGGTGATGGTTGAGCAGCCGGGAAAGCTGGGTTTGTACCGTGGCGCTGTTTTGCAAGGTACTGCTCGACAGAGACGTTTTCCCCACAGTGCTGCCCCCCTGACAGCCGGATTTGAGCAACTGTAATGCATCCAACTGGCGCTGGTAGTGCTCGCTCTGCTGTTGCTGCTGAGCAAACAACTTGCTCTGGCGATCACGTTGCTGCGTCGCCAGCTGCTGGAGCTGGCCGGCAGCCTTAAGTTTTCCTTTCATGCTTATCCTCCTTGCTGTCCGCTATTCAGCCCGCTACCGAACAGCTGCGCCAATTGGGTCAGGCTTCCCGGATAGTCTGCAGCTTCGTCTACCTGCTGTTGCAAATACGCTTTCAACTGCGGTTGCATCGCCACCGCCTGATCCAACTCCGGATCCTGCCCCGGTTGATAACCGCCCAGTGGCAGCAGCTCTTTCACCTGCTGATAATTGGCGTTCAGCTGGCGAAACTGATTCGCCACCAGCGTGTGGGATTTATTCGTCACGTTACTCATACAGCGGCTGATCGATGCATTGATATCAATGGCTGGATAATGCCCCTGCTCGGCTAAGTTTCGCGACAGCACCACATGGCCATCCAGGATCGCCCGGGCCGAATCGACCACCGGATCCTGTTGATCGTCGCCGTCTGCCAGCACGGTATAAATCGCCGTCAGGCTGCCGTTCGGATGCTCGCTGTTCCCGGCACGCTCCAGCAACTGCGGCAACAGGCTGAATACCGACGGCGGATATCCCCGGGAGGCCGGCGGCTCTCCCAGCGACAACGCGATTTCCCGTTGTGCCATCGCATAACGGGTCAGCGAATCCATCAGCAATAAGACATCCTTGCCCTGATCGCGGAAATATTCCGCGGTCCGGTGACACAGCTTGGTCGCCCGCAGCCGCATCAGTGGTGATTCATCGGCAGGCGCGGCGATGATCACCGCGCGCTTGCGTCCGTCTTCGCCGAGGTTCTGCTCAATAAACTCACGCACCTCACGACCACGCTCACCAATCAACCCGACCACAATCACATCCGCGGTAGTGTTTTTAGTGATCATCCCCAGCAGCACACTTTTCCCCACGCCGCTGCCGGCCATCAGGCCGATCCGCTGCCCCTTGCCCAGGGTGATCAAGCCGTTGATTGCCCGGACCCCGACATCCAGCGGGGTATCGACCGGACGACGCTTAAGCGGATTAATCGGCGAGGTGTCGAGCGCGACCCGCTCTCCGCCTTTCAGCGGGCCACCGTCATCGAGCGGCTCACCTAGGCCGTTCACCACCCGACCCATCCAGTGCTCTCCGAGCTGTACGGTGCTGTCGCCGTCAAGCGGAATCACTTTCGCTCCGGCAAACAGGCCACCCAGTTGACGAATGGGCATCAGGTAAGCCACGTGGTGATCAAATCCCACCACTTGGGCTTCGATCATCTCGCCGTCTGCCGTTTCGACCAGGCAACGTTGCTCAAGCCTGAAACGACAACCCACGGCCTGAAGCATCAGGCCGTTGACTTTCACCAGTTGTCCGGTCACACGGGCGACCGGAATGGCATCGAGCGAGGCCATGGCCTCGCTCAATCGTTCAGTGAGGAGACCTTTACTGCTCACTCACCACCTCCGCACTATCACCGCTGTCTTCGCCCTCGGCAGGCACTGCCGGGGCATCCGTCGGGACGGCATCAGCCTGCGTGATATCAACCTCAGTGGTGTCTATCTGAGTCGCATCCGGCTGCGCCTCAGCGCTTATGACTCCTGGCTCCTCGTCAAGCAAATGTCCCCGCACGGTTTCCATACAGGCCGCCAGACGGGCATCGCAACTGGCATCCGCCTCGGCGTGATCCGTCATCAACTGGCAACTGCCAATGGTAAGTTCCGAATTCGCCACCAGTTTCCAGGCTTGCGGCAAATTCGGATTGATATTGGTGATCCGCTCAAGATCCTGCGGATTCAGGTGCACCACCACCTGCTCGGTTTTGCCCGGCATCGCTTCCAGGGTTTCATCCACCAAGGCCAGAATTTGCTGCGGCATCAGGGTTAGTTCCGCCCGGATCACCTGCTGCGCCACTTTCTGCACCAGCTCACAGATTTGGATGCGCTGCTCACGCTCCTTATCCGCCTGCCACTGACTCAGTTGGCCCAGCAAAGCGCTCACCGGCTCGGCGGCGGCGGCAAATTGCGCCTGACCGGCCTGCTCACCCCGGGCAAAGCCCTGTTGATAACCTTCTTTCTGACCGTCCATCAGCCCCTGTTGGTGCCCCTGCGCGATCCCCTGCTGCAATCCTTCCTGGTGACCTTGTTGCAGGCCCTGCTGGAAACCGGCTTCGAGCCGTTCCTGCAATTCAAGCGGATTCTCATAACCGCCAGACAGACCGGGATCAGCAGCATGGGGAACCGGCTGCTGCTCGGCAACCGGCGGAAAGCGGTGTAGTCGGTACTGACCCGGCTGTAAGCGCATCACATTACTTTTCTTCATCGCTTACTCCACCGTCTTTTCCTGGTAAAGCACCAGTTCAATCTCACCCTTGTCGGCGAGTTTACGAACCTGCTGCATGATCTCCTGGCGGGCTTTCTCGACCTGGCTGATCGCCAGAGCCCCTTTCGCCGACATTTCGTCTTCCAGAGATTTCGCCATTCGCTGCGGCATCGATCGCTTGACCGATTGCTGCAAGGTGATTTCCGCACCTTTCAGGGCAATCGCCCAGGTTTCGACCGGCACTTCCTGTACCAGACGATCGATGGTGGCTTCCGGCTGGCGACCCAGCACCATAAAGTCAAACATGTTGTCTTCGATTTCTTTCACAACATCCGCATCGTGCAGCTTCAGCAGTTCCATCAACTGGGCCCGATCTCCGCCGAACCGGTTGATGATATCCGCAGCCTGCTTCACGCCCGACACCGGTGCCCGCTGGCTCACCGACACATGTTCGATGCAGCGATCGATCAGAGTATTGAGATCCTCGGCTACTTCATGGTCGATCTCTTTCAGCCGGGCAATACGATAGATCAGTTCATCATGGTAGTCTTCCGGCAAGCTGTTAAGCACACTCGCCGATGTATCCGGCGGCAAATAGGCCAGGAAGATCGCCTGCATCTGCGGGTGCTCCTGGGCGATAAACTTGGCCAACAACTCCGGGTCCACCCACTGCAAGCGCAGCATATTATTGCGCAGCTCATCGCCGTAGATGTTATTCAGCAGCCCTTTGGCCAAGTCGTTGCCGAGGGCCTTACGGAGCGTATTCGCCAGATATTGCTTCGAGGCGCCCCGGATCCCGCTGTGAGATTTGAAATCGTTGAAAAAGCGCTGAATCACCCCTTTGGCATTCTCGCTTTTGATCCCGTTCAGCTTCGCCATGGCATGCGTCACTTTCTGGACCTCATCCCGGCTGAAATGCTTCAATACCTGTGCGGCGGCTTCTTCGCCCATGCCCAGCAGCACGAGCGCAGTCCTGTCGATATTATCAAGCTCCGCGGACTGGTGCTTTTTGCTTGCTTGTGTGCTGTTCATTCGCGTTTACCCATTGTTTTAATACTTCTGCAACACGTTCCGGCTCTTCATTGGCAATCAGCTGCAAATGCTTCAGCTGAACTTCCAGCGGTGAGCCGGAAGCCGGCAATAGATCATGGTTGGTATCCAGCGCCGAGAGATTGGTCTCAATCCCTTTCGCAGCCAGACGCTTATCCAGGTTATCTTCCAACTCTCGCTCAGCACGGGTCTGAAGACCGTTCTCAAAGGTTTCTTCATCCTGAACCGGCGGGGCGATTTCCAGGTTTTCCTTGCGTTGGTCAATGCCTATCAAGTGGTTGATCAGCGGGCGCAACACGAAGAAGATCATCGCCAGGCCCAGCAGACCACCAATCACATATCGGATTGGCTGCTGAATCGTTGGATCCTGCCACCAAGAAATGGCCGGCGGCGTTTCAATCTCAATCGGCGTAAAGTTGAAACTCATCAGGCTCAGGGTATCGCCGCGTGCCGCAGTAATCCCAACCGCATCCGCAATCATGGTTTGGATCTGTTGCTTCTCGGCATCGCTCCAGGCCGTCCCATTCGGTGCAGCCGATGAATTGAGCAGCACCGACACCGTCAGCTTACGCAGTTGGCCCTGTTGATACTGGGTATGGCGAACACTGCTGCCCAGCGCGTACTGGCGATTGAGTTCGGTTCGCTCATTGGTGTTTTTGCTGTCTTCCTCATCCTGCCCGGCTGTCGGCGGCTTGTTGCTCAAGGTACCCGGGACGCCCACGGCAATCTGGTCGATGGAGTTATTCTCAACCCGATGCTCGCTTTTTACGACCGGCGTCGAGTCGACAATCTCCTGGGTTTCCTGGATCCGGTTGAAGTCGAGATCCGCGGCGACCTGCACCCGGTAGTTACTCGGGCCAACGATCGGGGTCAGCATATCTGCCGCACGCTGGATCACCTGCTTCTCAAACTTTTTCTGATAGTCGAGATACTTGGCATTGACCTTGCCGACATCGTCGTTGCCAATTTCAGCACTCAGCAACCGGCCGTACTGATCGACGACCGAAACCGCGTCAGCTTTCATGCCGGTCACACTGCCGACCACCAGGTTGATAATGGCTTCCACCTGTTCGGACTTCAGATCTTCCCCGGCTTTCAACTCCACCATCACCGACGCCGATGGCGCCTCGCCGTTTTGGGTCACAAACAAGGTTTTGCGCGGGATCGCCAAATGGACCCGCGCATTCGAAACCGCATTCAGTGCAATGATGGTACGAACCAGCTCGCCTTCCAGGCCATGCCGGTAGCGGGCGGTTTCCATAAACTGGCTGGTGCCCAGGGAAGCATCTTCCTTCAGCGATTCCAGTCCGGTCGGCAACTGGGCCTTCACCCCTTTGGCTGCCAACAGCATCCGGATCCGCGCCACTTCGCCCTCTTCAACCAGGACCTGACCGTTTTCTTCCTGCAGGCGATACGGGATCCCTTCGGTTTCGAGAACCGAGATAATCTCCCCGCTGTCAAAACGCTCCTGCTGGCTATACAGCGGGCGGTAATTCTGGGTAGAACTCCACAGGGCAACCACAATCATCGCCGCCACAATGGCCGCCAAAACCGCAGACAACACCAAGTTTCGCTGGCTGCTTTGCCACAAATGACGCGCCCGGTCAGTCATGGAGTTCATGTCCCGAAATCCGGCACCTGAAACCGTCGCTGGCTGAGAAATAACTTCTGACATAAATTACACCGGCATCTTCATTACATCTTCAAACGAGCCCACCACCTTGTTCCGGACCTGCATCAGGGCGGAAAAAGAGAGGCTGGCTTTCTGACTGGCGATCATGGCGCCAACCAAATCATCACTTTGCCCGGTTTCGACCGCGGTCATTTTGGCACTCGCCACCGACTGCTGTTCGTTCACCACATCCAGCACCTGGCGCATGGCGCCGGAGAAAGACATCGGGGTTTGTTGTGCGGCCGCATTCACTTGTTGATCCAGCGGGTTTGCAGTGACTGAAAACTCCGGTTGGACTTTCAGCTGCATGTTTTGCATCTTTGCCAGCATCAAATGCTCCGCAGAGATCAGTTGGGTCGTTACTTCAGTCATGGTGTCATTCCTCCTCTTCTACTATGCCGCCGATCCCAACTCGGCCTGTAAATCGATACCCTGATCCCGCATCGCAGCCAGCTTGTATCTCAGTCCGCGTGTCGTCACACCAAGGGCTTTAGCGGTTTGGGTCCGATTGCCGCCGTTTTGTTTTAGAATGTCTATAATGTATTGAAATTCAGCCATTTTCTTTGCTTCCACATGGCCATTCCCGCGACTGTTGACCGACACCAGCGTCGGGGTGTCAGCGGCGGATTCCACCGGCAGCATCAGATCCTGGGCCGTGATAAAATCGCCGTGGCGCATCACCAGCGCCCGCTGGATCACATTCTCCAGCTCACGAATATTGCCCGGCCAGTCATACCGCGCCAGGGCTGTGCGGGCATCCTCCGACAAACGGCAATCACTATTTTCCTGATACTTGTGAATGAAGAACTGGCTCAGCGGCAGAATGTCTTCCGAGCGTTCGCGCAGCGGTGGCCAGTGCAGCGGCAGCACATCCAGGCGGTAATACAAATCTTCCCGGAATGTCCCTTGCTGGACCGCCAGGCGCAAATCTTTATTAGTCGCCGCAATCACCCGGATATCGAGCTTGATTGCCTTATGGCTCCCGATCCGCTCCACTTCGCGCTCTTGCAACACCCGGAGTAACTTGGCCTGCAGCGGCGGCGTCATTTCCGCAATTTCATCGAGCAGAATGGTTCCACCGTTGGCTTCTTCGAATTTGCCGGTTTGCGTTTGGGTCGCACCGGTAAATGCCCCTTTTACATGGCCGAACAACACCGCTTCCAGCATCGATTCCGGGATCGCGGCGCAGTTGACGGCGATAAAAGGCTGGTTGCTTCGGGAAGACTGGGCGTGTACGTAACGCGCCAGCACTTCTTTTCCGGTCCCGGATTCCCCGGTGATCAGCACGCTGGCATTGGTACAGGCTGCACGGTGCGCCAGTTGCAACACCTGCTTGCTGCGCCAGGACTCCACGACGATATTGGCCAGCGGTTGCTCCAGGGCTTCCACCCGGCGCAACAGGCTCAGCAATTGCTCCGCATCAAACGGGCGCAGCAAATAGTCAGTCGCGCCCGCACGCATGGCTTCCGCGGCCAGCAGCCCTTCATCCTGCTCGACAATGGCAATCGCGACGCCACTCTGTGCCCGGCTGACTTCCTGATGGCGCTTAATCCATTCCGTCAGGCTCATATCGCGCAGAGATGAACTGACCAGGGTGATCGCCTCTGTCGGATTAAACAACGCTGCCCGACCCGATGTGACATGCGTCACCCGGTAACCGGACAGTTCCAGAACATCAATGACCCGCTGAGCCAGCATCATGTCCGGCTCAACCAATTGAATGTGCTTACGATACATACTTTGAGCCTTATGGATTATTCGTACTGCGGCGAATCACACGAATGGTGACCCGGCGGTTTTTGGCCTGGCCTTGTTCAGTCTGGTTATTGGCTACCGGATAACGATCACCATGCGCTCGGGTTTCAATGAGCGCGTGATCGACACCGGCCTCTTCCAGAACGCTGGCGACATCATCGGCACGAACCCGGGCAATTTGCAGGTTGGCCAACGATGAACCCACATTGTCGGTATGACCGTCGACCAGCACTTTGCTGACCGATTGATCCAACCGGATGTATTCCGCCAGTTGGTTCAGAACAAGACGCTGATCGCCGGACACAACCCGCTGCCCGAGCGCAAACGCTAACTGAACATCACGCGCCTGCTTGTAAGACAGCGCAGGCAGGGATTCACGGCACCGGTTAAATGCCCGGAGGGGTTCTTCAATATTGACACTCGGGACATCGACAGACAGGACGCGCGGATTAAACGAGGACGTAAATTGCAATTGAGTCCATCCCCCCTGCGCCACCGACTGAAGGACTTCATTCACGTCGTGATCAAACACCACTTGTTTCCGACCCGTCCATTCACCATGACTAACAAACTGCGCCTCATCCGGCGATATCCACGGCGAATTGAGCAAAAAAAGCCCGGCTTGATCATATAAGTTTTGGAGTTGACTGCTTTCAACTTTTAAGCGAACTGCGTGACTTGGTTCTGCGATAAAGGTCAGACCACCAAAGTTTTTAATTTTTTGATTTAATTCGCAATAAAAATGGTCGCCTTGATATTCCCATTTAACCAAATCCAAAGGAATGGATACTTCTTGAGCATGAGCCCAGCCAATATTAAAGACGAATAAAAATACGACCTTGCTTCGACAAAACCTTTTCAGCACGAGTATTTCCTACCTACCAACTTACATTCACAAACTTATATATCCATATATTAACGGTCATATCGCCGGGGATAACTATAAAACCGCTCACATAGAATACGCTTTAGTTACATTCATGAAACAAGCATATATTTGACACTGCTCTGACAAAAAATCGTCATACAGACGGAAAATAGTTCTGACGAGCATGATAATTTATATTAGTTATAATTCAGCGGCTTATAGTCATCTTAGATAAACCGAACCGCGAACGTTGGGTATATTAATATATTTATTATTAATTTGTTTTTTAGAAAGGCCGGAAAATAAATAAAAATACAACATGTGGACTAACATCACACTATTGGAAAAATAAACTCAATAATTATATTTTTATCAGGGTAGACTACGGCCGCTAAACCAATAGTAATATTTATGTTAATAGACGAACTATATGGGACATGTTTCCTACATTCACTAGAACATCCAAAGAATTAACCATGATGGAAAATGATGCTTCTCGAGCCTATCCTGTTTTGGATGTTGAGCTTTTAGGTAAACCTATTCATAAAATTCGTGACGACTTGACTCGTCTGCTTAGCCAGAGTGTTCCGGATATCACACTCCATATTCAGCACTGGGCGAGAATTAGTGATCTTGCTCTGGAATTCAAAAGCATTAGTACGGTGCGCTGTAGTGAAACAGCTCCTGACTATTACTCGTCAAATTTTTGTCACCAACAGCAGGGCTTGCTGCGTCTTTCAATGACCAATAGCCTGCTGATGGCGTTGTCTGATCGCTTTTACGGTGCCGATATTGCCCGTAAGGCTGAGGGCATACCGTCGCTTTCAAGCAGTGATAAACGACTCCAGCAGCGGATCGGAGCTCTGTTTGCCAAGGTCATTGCGCCGGAAGAGATGTGGTCCCGGACCGAATCGCAATTGGCCCCGGGGGCCGGCTTGCAAGCGCAGTACACGGTCACATTCGGCGACCATCAGGGCGAACTATGGCTGGAACTGGACGCAACCCTGATCCAAACCCTGATCCAGGAGTTAGCTCTGACGCCGACGCAACCGATCAAATCCAGGTTCGATGTGGCGCTGACCCAGACCCCGGTCCATCTGACCGCCATTCTGAGCCGCAAAACCATGCCGCTCGACCAGGTCCTGAGCCTCAAGCCGGATGATATTCTGCCGATTGAGCTCCTCAACCAGGTGCCCGTCACGATCGGCCAGGAACATTTATTTAACGGACGTATCGCTGAACAAAACGGCCAGCTCGTTCTCATATTGCAAGACTCAAAGGAACAACAGCGATGAGCGAACACACTTCATTCAACCCAGACGATCTAAATTTTGATGAATTGCAGCTGGACCAGTTTGAACCTGAGCTGGAAGCGAAACCGGTTGCTGAGCCTGAGATGCCATCCCGTGATTTGAATTTCTTCAAACGCATTCCGGTCACCGTCACCCTGGAAGTCGCCAGCACCGAAATCTCCCTCGGTGATCTGATGCAAGCTGGGGAAGGCTGCGTGATTGAACTCGACAAACTCAACGGTGAGCCGCTGGATGTCAAAGTCAACGGTTCGCTGATGGGTCATGCGGAAGTGGTCGTCGTCAACGATAAATACGGCCTTCGTCTGGTCGACGTGGTGGATTCCCCGTTTAATTCTGTAGGCAGCTGACACGTTACCATGTCGAAATCTTCTTGCTTCACGGGGCGCGTCTGGGCGTGCCTCGGGTTGCTGGCACTTCTGGTCAGCTTTCCCACCGCCGCGGACAGCGGTCTGTCATTTCTCACCGTCACCGATGGTCAAACCGAACAGGAATACAGCGTCAAGCTGCAAATCCTGATCCTCATGACCGCGCTCAGCTTTCTGCCGGCTTTTCTGCTGATGGCGACCAGTTTTACCCGGATCATTATCGTGCTGGCGATTCTTCGTCAGGCGCTGGGCCTGCAACAAAGCCCGCCGAACCGGGTCATGGTTGGCATTGCGCTGTCCCTGACTATTCTGATCATGCGGCCGGTCTGGACCGACGTCTATGAAAACGCGTTTGTGCCTTACGACGAAGGACAAATCACCCTGATGCAGGCGTTCAGCGTCGCGGAAAAACCCGTGCGCGATTTCATGTTGCGCCAGACCCATCAAAGCTCCCTTGAGCAGATGCTGCTGATCGCCAATGAACCGCTGGACCAACGCGTTGAAGACATCTCTTTCGCGGTGATCCTGCCCGCCTTTGTGATCAGCGAGCTGAAAACAGCCTTCCAAATCGGGTTTATGCTGTTCATTCCGTTTTTGATCATCGATCTGGTGGTCGCCAGCGTCCTGATGGCCATGGGGATGATGATGCTGTCGCCGCTCATCATTTCGCTGCCGTTCAAACTGATCGTCTTTGTTCTGGTCGATGGCTGGGCGATGACCGTCGGTACCCTCTCTGCCAGCTTCGGATAACCAGGAGGCGTTGCCATGACCCCGGAACTTGTCGTCACCCTGTTCTCCGAAGCCGTCTGGATCATTATCAATCTGGTAATGGTGCTGGTGATCCCGGGCCTACTGGTCGGCCTGGTGATTGCCGTCTTTCAGGCAGCGACCCAAATTAACGAACAAACCTTAAGCTTTCTGCCGCGCCTGCTGGTGACCCTGCTGATGGTCATCTTCGCCGGGCACTGGATGCTGCGCCGACTGATGGATCTGTTTGACTACCTGTTTCACAATATCCCGGGAATGATCGGCTGATGGTGGTCACCTTTGCTGAAATTTCAACCTGGCTCGGCCAATTCTGGTGGCCCTTCTTTCGCCTGGGCGCAGCAATGCTGGCCATGCCGTTCTACGGCGATGCCATTATTCCGGTGTGGGTTCGGGCCCTGCTGGCGCTGTCACTCACGGTGATCACCGCCCCGCTGATGCCGGCCATGCCCGCGGTCGATTTGCTGTCATTTAAAGCGATTTTTCTGGCGCTGGAACAAGCGGTCTGGGGCGCGCTGTTTGGCCTGATCCTGCATCTGCTATTTACCGTCCTGACCACCCTCGGGCAAATCATCTCCATGCAAATGGGTCTCGGGATGGCCGTGATGAACGATCCGGTCAACGGCTTGTCGGTGGCCATCCTGGCGCGGATGTTCCTGATTTTTGCCACCTTGCTGTTTCTGGCGCTCGACGGCCATTTGGTCGTGATTGATATTCTGATCCAGAGCTTCACGATCTGGCCGGTCGGCTCCGGCTTAGCCGGCCCTTCGGTTCAGGGCGTGGTAAATCTGTTTGGCTGGATGTTTGCCTCCGCACTGGCGCTGGCGCTACCCGCGATCGTTTCCATGCTGCTGGCGAACATCAGCTTCGGGGTCATGAACCGAGCGGCCCCCAGCCTCAATGTCTACGCCCTGGGCTTTCCGATGACCATGTTACTCGGTCTGTTCAGTGTCCTGTTATCCATCAGCGGCATTCCGAGCCGCTATACCGAACTGGTGCATACCGGGCTGGACCAACTCCGCCTGTTCACCTTGGGGGGTCTATGAGTAACAGCTCTGCTCAGGATAAAACCGAAAAGGCTACGCCCCAGAAAATCCGCAAAGCCCGGCTCGAAGGCCAGATCCCCCGCGCCAAAGAACTCACCACCGCGGTGATTTTTCTGTTGGTGACGGTGTATTTCTCGTTCCAGTTGGACACGATCTGGCAGCATATACAGGGTGTGTTCCGGTTCAACCTGGAGCTGACCCGCGCCGACCTGGAAAACCCATGGCAGGGCATTGAGCACCTGGGCAACAGCCTGGGCATATTGATTGATCTGCTGTTGCCGCTGTTTGCCGTCATCGTCGTCGCCACGCTCGGCAGCAGCCTGATGGTCGGCGGCTGGCTGTTTCACCCGGCAAGCGTGATGCCTAAGCTCAGTAAACTCAACCCGCTGGCGGGGATCAAACGGATGTTTTCGACCCGCTCGCTGGTCGAGTTGCTGAAATCATCGCTGAAAGTCAGCGTGATCTTCACCCTGCTGTATATCTATCTCGACAGCCACCTGGCCCACCTGCTGGCGATGCAGCAGCTCCCCCTGGAACAAGGGGTGGCGCTGATCATGGAAATTTTATTTGACGGCGTACTGCTGATGGGGGCCGCCCTGTTGCTGTTCGGCCTGATCGATGTGCCGTACCAGCGCTGGGAACACCTCAAGCAACTGAAAATGACCAAGCAGGAAATCAAAGAAGAATACAAAAACAGCGAAGGTCGGCCGGAAGTAAAACAGCGGATCCGTCAAATCCAGCAACAGTTTGCCCGGCGCAAAATCGAAAAAACCGTTCCCCAGGCCGATGTGGTGATCACCAACCCGACCCACTATGCCGTCGCCATCAAATACGATCCGTCACTGTCGGATGCGCCGTTTGTGGTCGCCAAAGGTGTCGATGAAACCGCGCAGCACATTCAGCGTCTGGCCCGTGAGCACAATGTCGAAGTGCTCAGCTCACCGCCGCTGACCCGGGCCATCTATCACACCACGCAGTTGGAACAGGCGATCCCGAGCCAGCTTTATATTGCGGTGGCCCATATTCTCACCTATGTGCTCCAGCTCAAGGCATTTCGCAGCGGGCAAGGTGAAACGCCGCAGCCGCCGCCGGTATTTAACATACCCAAGCATTTACAACACTGATGAACCCCACGGTTCATCACCCGAAGTCGTTATCAATCTGAGTACTTACCACCGTATGAAGGACAGTCAATGCAAAACTGGCTAACCACGCTTAAACATTCCAACAAAGGGTACATCGGGATCCCGTTTGTCCTGTTGATGATTCTGGCCATGGTCATTCTGCCGTTGCCGCCAATCCTGCTGGATGCCCTGTTTACCTTCAACATTGTCCTGGCAGTGCTGGTGCTGCTGGTCAGTACCACGGCCAAGCGACCGCTGGACTTTTCGGTCTTCCCGACCATTCTTTTGGTCGCGACCCTGCTGCGCCTGACGCTGAACGTTGCCTCGACCCGGGTGGTCCTGCTCGAAGGTCACAATGGCGGTGCGGCTGCCGGTAAGGTGATTCAGTCATTCGGCGAAGTAGTGATCGGCGGCAACTACGTGGTCGGTATGGTGATTTTCGTGATCCTGATGATCATCAACTTTGTGGTGATCACGAAAGGGGGCGAGCGAATTTCCGAAGTGGCCGCCCGTTTCACCCTTGATGCCCTGCCCGGCAAACAGATGGCGATTGACGCCGATCTCAACGCCGGTTTGATCGATCAGGATCGTGCCAAGCAGCGTCGCCGGGACGTGGCCAATGAAGCAGACTTCTACGGCTCCATGGACGGTGCGTCAAAGTTTGTCCGGGGGGACGCCGTTGCCGGTTTGCTGATCCTGTTTATCAACATCATCGGCGGCATCAGCATCGGGGTATTCGAACACGGCCTGGCCGCAGCGGAAGCGTTCAAAACCTATGCCCTGCTCACCATTGGTGACGGCCTGGTGGCCCAGATCCCGTCCCTGTTGCTGGCCACTTCAGCCGCGATCATCGTTACCCGGATCAACGACAGCGATGACGACATGGCCCAGGCGATGCACAACCAGCTGCTGGCTTCGCCGACCACGCTGTTTACCGTCGCAATCGTGATGCTGGTGATCGGCCTGGTCCCGGGGATGCCGCACCTGGCCTTTTTCACCTTCGCCGCCGTGGTCGCCTTTGCAGCCTGGCGTCAGCTCAAAGCACCCGCGGCTGATACCCAGCTGGAAGAAGTTCAGGCCCTGAGCAACGCCATGCAACGGGAAAATGAGCAGTCGTTGACCTGGGATGACATTCCCCATGTTCACAGCCTGTCCCTGGCGCTGGGCTTTCGCTTGGTCCACCTGGTCAACCCGGAGCAAGGCGCGCCGCTGTCCCAACGGATCCGCGGGGTCCGGAAAAACCTGTCCGAGCAGGTCGGTTACCTGCTGCCGGAAGTCAGCATTCGTGACAACCTGAGCCTGAAACCAAACCAGTACACCCTCTCGCTGAACGGGGAAGTGATTGAGCAAGGCTTTATTGAACCGGATCGCCTGATGGCGATTGCCGTCGGTGAAACCTACGGGGAAGTCGATGGGATCCTGGGTCACGATCCGGCGTATCAACTGCCGGCCGTCTGGATCCAGCATAACGATAAAGCCAAGGCGCTGAATATGGGTTACCAGGTGGTCGATGATGCCACCGTGATCGCGACGCATCTCAGCAAAGTGATGAAAACCCACCTGTCTGAGCTGTTCAACCACGACGATGTCGAGCAACTGAACCAGCGACTGGCCCGACAGGCCCCCAAGCTGGCCGAAGCCCTGAGCGGCGTGCTCAATGCCAGCCAGCAACTGAAAGTCTATCGCCAGTTACTGCTCGATCAGGTCCCGCTCAAAGATATCCGGACCATTGCCAACACCATGTTGGAAAGTGCCGAAAACAGCAAAGATCCGATCCTGCTGGCTGCGGATGTCCGGTGCAGCCTGCGACGGACGCTGGTGAATTTGATCAACGGTGAACGACAGGAGCTGAGCGTCTATGCGCTGTCAGACTCGCTGGAGCAGATCATGCTGAGCTCGCTGCAACAGGCACAGGCGGCCGGGCCGGTGATGCTCGACAGTTTCCCGGTGGAACCGAACATTCTGGGCCAGTTCCAGCAGAATCTGCCGCTGATCCGCCAACAGCTCAAACAGCAGGGGCTGCCGCCGGTGCTGTTGGTAATGCCGCAGCTCCGTCCGCTGCTCTCGCGCTATGCCCGTACCTTCGCCCAAGGACTGGCCGTGCTGTCTTACAATGAAATCCCGGAAAACAAGCCGATTAATGTGATTGGCAATCTGGGCTAAACCCACCCCCACCAGGCTCTGTGACGGAGCCTGGTGTCCCATCCCCACGCAATACCACCCGTGCAAACAGGCTCACAGCCACAACAGAATAATCATTCATAAATCCGTGCCACTTCACGCAATATCGCAAAAGCAATAAACACGTACAATAATTCGCCTCGCTTCCCCACACCGACACAACACCTCTCAACCTTTCACCTCCGAAAACTCGAGCTCTCCCGTACCCAAAAAACTAAAAATCAGAATTATAAACCCTTTAAAAACATATAATTAAATGAAAATCGAAAAATATCTGAATTTTTTAATTAATCTTTTTCAACCCTCGTCCGCCTTACTATAGCGAACAGGAAATCTTCTGAAAGATAGACAAAAAATAGGAGAACACTCATGGCTCTGTCTATGCATACAAACTACGCTTCACTGGTTACTCAAAACACAATGAACCAAAACTCAAACCTGCTGAACACAGCCATGGAGCGTTTGAGCACAGGCTTCCGTGTAAACTCTGCTGCAGATGACGCCGCTGGCCTGCAAATCGCCAACCGTCTGGAAGCACAAACACGTGGTATGTCTACCGCGATGCGTAACGCCCAGGACGGCATCTCAATGATGCAAACTGCCGAAGGTGCGATGGATGAAATGACCAACATCGTATACCGCATGAACGACCTGGCGACTCAGGCGTCAAACGGCTCTGTAACGGCTGCCGACGGCGTTGCGATGAACAAAGAGTTCCAACAGCTGAACGAAGAGCTGGTGAACATCATGTCTTCTACCAACTTCGGTGGTCGAGACCTGCTGGCAACGGGTACTGGTGCTTTTGAAGCAGCTGCCGTGAACTTCCAAATCGGCACCAATGCCGGTGACCAACTGGCTGTTAACGTATCAGTCGAAGTTAAGGCTATCAACACCTCTGTAGGTGCAGCCGGTGCTTTTGCCCTGGGTGACATCAGCACAGCAGCGGGTGCGCAAACTGCACTGACAACGCTGAAAGGTGCCAACGGTGACGCGGGCCTGCTGAAAGAAATCGGTGATGCCCGTTCAGCACTGGGTGCGAACATCAACCGTCTGGACCACACGATTACCAACCTGAGCAACATGGTTGAGAATACGACTGCAGCGAAAGGCCGTATCATGGATGCTGACTTCGCGGTTGAATCGTCCAACATGACGAAGAACCAGATGCTGATGCAAGCCGGCACCAGCGTTCTGAGCAAAACGAACCAGCTGCCAGGCATGGCGATGTCTATGCTGCGCTAAGCAGACATCTCCGCCACTCCAACAAAAGCCTCCGCACCGGAGGCTTTTTTATACCCGGCGTCCCGCTCCGGCATTCACCGATAAACACCCTCTGTACGTGTTAAGCGCTGATATTTTATCCGGCGCAGTACGACTTCGCGATTAATATCTCTCCCCTTTCTGTCGCCTTGATATGGAAGAGCTCCTATCTGCACATCGACACGATACGCCTGCGCCACGCATCTCCGCCCGAGCAACCCGATGAAACGGAAGAGCGGAAAGCCAAGCGGAAGAATGACAAGGAAACAACACTTCCGCCCATCTCGGACAGTAGCCGGGGATTGGTGAAGAAAGATACATAACCTACTCGTTTTTCAAGCTTTCGCATCGATAGCAATAGGAAAATAACTGGCACAGATATTGCCATAACTGCAAACAGTAAGAAGGAGTACGCAATGAGCTCTATGGATCCGATCACCATGGCAACCCAGCTGGCCACCTTTGATGTCCAGCCGTTTCAACACCGCTACCAACTCCAGGCCAATCAGTACCAGAGCCAGCTTACAGCACTGGGCAAAATTGAGTCTGCCCTGCGCGAGTTTCGCAGTACCGTTGAAAAAATGAACAGCGCCACCGCCAGTGTGATTCAGAATGCAGCCACGCTGTCCCAGGAAGGTAACTTTTCCGCCAGTGTGGATGCCAATGCGCTCAGCGGAAGTTATCAGGTCTTTGTTGAGCAGGTTGCGACCGCCCATCAGCTGTCCGCAAACATGCCTGCCGGCACCACAGCAGAGAGCGAAGTGCCAATTACCGGCACTTTGGATATCACCGTCAATGGCGAAGTGATGTCACTGGATTTGAATACCATCGACACTGACGGTGACGGCAAGGGCACCCTGGCGGAGCTTACCAGTGCCATTAATGCCAACACGACCAATCCGGGCGTCAATGCCACCCTGGTCCGTACGGACGGCGAAACCCATTTTATGCTGTCGAGCTCCAAAACCGGCCAAGCCAATACCATCACTGTCAGTGCCAGCGGTACGGGTCAGGCCTGGTTTGAAGATGCCTTCACCAACGCGACCGATATCAGCACCCCGCAGGATGCCAAAATCTGGCTCGGCCCGCAGGGGACCGGCCTGGCGCTGACCAACAGCTCCAACACGTTTTCAAACGTGATTGACGGCGTCAGCCTGACCGTCACCAAAGCCCAGGCTGCCGGCGAGCAGCCGATCGGCATGGACATCGGCACCGATCAGGAAGGGACCAAAAAGCAGCTCAATGCCTTCATTGACGCGTACAACAGCCTGGTCTCCACCATCGACAGCTACACCCAGAGCGGTTCAGAAAATGAAAAGCGTGGTGTGCTGGCCGGCGATCCGACCGTGCGCTCAATTGAGAGTCAGCTCAACAACCTGCTGCGCACCGAGTACAACGGAAAAAGCCTGATGGAAGTGGGGCTGAGCATTAATCGTAGCGGCAAACTGGAACTGGACTCGGCGCGATTCGAAGCCGCCCAGGCCACCGACGGCGCATCTCTGGAAGCCATGTTTAACGGCGACGGTAACCTATTCGATTCCTTAGAGCAGACCATTGAGCCGTTCCTGAAATTTTCCAATGGCCTGTTCAAGTCACGCAAGGATGTGTTGCAACAGAACATTTCCCGCATCGACGACAAGCAGGTCACATTAGAACGCAAATACCAGATGTCGTATGACCGCTATCTGGCTCAATTTACCCAAATGAACGCGCTGATGGCGCAAATGAACCAGACAAGCAGTCTGTTCATGTAACAAGGAGTCACCCATGTTAATGCAAGATTCTGGCTACAACTCATACCAGCAAGTGGATCTGGATGCTCAGGCCGCCGCTGCAAACCCACACCAGTTGGTACTGATGTTGATCGACGGCCTGCTCGACGAGCTGATCCGGGTCAAAGGTCATATCACAGCCAAACGCCTGGCTGACAAAAGTGCCGGGATCAACAAGTGCATGAATATCCTGATGGGACTCGATAGCGCCCTGGATATGGACAATGGCGGCGAAGTGGCAGCGAACCTGCACGATCTGTATGAGTTCTCCCAGGTCGAACTCTTTAACGCCAGTGTTCACAACGACATTGATCGCATCGGTCAGGTTGAAGTGGTGATGAATAATATCCGTGAAGGCTGGGAAGGACTGGCTCAGCATGGCTAACCTGACGCCACAGCACCTGTCCCTGTTGGCCGATCAGCTCAACACTGCTGCCGGTCGTCACGACTGGCAGCAGGTCAAGCGCATTGACCTGCAAATCAGACAACTGGTCCCGGCGTCGAAGTCGCTGCCTGCGACCCCGGTGCTTCAGGAAAGCCTGAGCCAGCTCAAGCACGCCCATCAGCACGCCTTGATTTCGCTGTCCCAGGCCCGGGAAAAGCTCAAACAACAGCTGGATTCAGCCACGGAGCAAAAGGAACGCCTGATGGCCTATCAACTTGCGATGGATATGGAGTAACGCATGCAACCAACGCCTCACCTTCCCCCGGGCAACACGGCGGGCAACCTGAGCCAGGCTCAGCAAAACGGCAGCCCGGCTGAATCCGGCGCCAAAGTACGCGCCGCAAATGCTTCTGCATCGGAGCAGGCGGGACAGTCGCGTCCGGGAACGTTCAAACAGGCGATCGGCCTGATGCAGCGCCAGAATGGGTCAGTTGATCCGGAAACCCAAGGACCAGCCGAAGAGACGGCAACCGAGGGTCTGTTCAATTTGGTCGGGGCCGAGCCGCACCTGCAAAATGCCACGCAGCCCCTGCAAGCCGGAGCTTTTTCCTTGCAAGACAGTTTCGGCCAAGCGACAGCCCAACCACCAGCAGCGGTCTCAGCAGCCGTCTCGACCGTGTCATCAACAAGCCGTCTCGGCGGCCAGCCAATTGATCGGGCAGCCTCGCTGACCGCGCAACTGTCCCGCGCAGAGCCGCATCTGACTGCCGGGCAGCACCTCAGCACGGAACAACGTACAGCGGTCTTACTCCCGGAGGGCACCGGCAAAGTGACGTCGCTTTCTCCGGTCACGCAAGAGCTGTTCAACTTTCGTGCCGAGGGGATGGCCCCGTCGCTGACCGCTACAACCGGCTCTGAACACGCGACTTCAACCCTTTCCCAGCAGCCGACAGCGACTGCGGCCACCCGCGCCGTATGGGCGACCGTGCCGATGGATGCCGCCCCGGGCAAGTGGGGAGAACAAATGCTTCAGGTACTGCAAGATCGCGTGTATCTGCAAGCCAGCCAGCAAATGCAGGAAGCCCGTATCCGCCTCGATCCGCCGGATCTGGGTAAGTTGGATCTGGTGGTGCGCGTTGACGGTGACCGCCTGAACGTGCAGATCAACGCCAACCACAGTGCCGTGCGTGATGCCCTGGTTCAGGTGTCGGATCGACTCCGGGCCGAGCTGGCGCAACAACAATTCGTCCATGTGGATGTGAATGTCGGCACCGGCGAGCAAGGCCGGGGCGAACAGGCACACACGCAACAGGAAGAGGACCACTATCAACCTGTGATCCACCAAGCCAGTGAACCATCAACAACAACCATCGCTGGCACCCCTGATGAACACTGGTTATCGACAACCGCTTAAAAGGTTATATCAATGACAAAAAAGCAACTTTCCGTAATTATTGCTGTGATGATCCTGGTCAGTATCATCATTTCTGCCGCCACATTTACCGGTGCCGTGCTGTACATGAAAAACAGTGACCCGAATGCAACGGATAGCATGTCACAGATGTTCTCTTTCAAAAGCGAACCGGAACCCGTCCAACCCACGTTTCACCAGCTTGAGAAGCTGGTCCTGAGCGTGAAAGGCCAGCGTCAAACCCACTTCGTCATGTTGGAGCTGGCGGTCGAAACCCGCTTCCCGGAAGAAATTAAGGAAATTGACAACTACATGCCGGTGGTTCGCAACTCATTACTCAAGCTGTTCAGCAATAAAACTTATGAGCAGTTGCAGCAGGAGCGGACCATCGACAACCTGCAGGAAGAGGTCAAGAACACCCTGCTGGACGCCTTTGCAGAGACCCAGTTTGCAAAGCACATTGATGATGTGCTCTTCACCAAGTACGTGATCCAGTGAGGCCGCCATGCTTGATATGAATCCAGACGTTCACTACAACACAGCGCCGGTGTCGAGCACACCGGCGGCTCCTTATAATGAAGAACGGCTGATCCAAAAACACCTGATCCTGGTGAAGCGCGTAGTCAACCAGCTGCGCAGTCACACCAGTACCCATTGCAGCCTGGAAGATATGCAGCAAATCGGCCTGATCGGGTTATTGGAAGCGGCACGACGCTTTGATAATGTAGAGGATCCGAATTTTCCTTCCTTTGCTGTATGCCGGATCCGCGGTGCGATTCTGGACGAGCTGCGTCGCCTGGACTGGCGCTCGCGTCAAACCCGTCAGCAAGCGCATGAGCTGAACGACATTACCCGCGATCTGACCAAGCAACTGAAGCGACAACCGACCGAAAGCGAAATTATCGCCGCACTGGGCACCGACAAACACGACTACCAGCAGCGTCTGCATGCCTCTATGGCCAGCGAAATGCAGAGCCTGGATCAAATGCTTGAAGCCGGTACCGATATGCCCGAATCGCAACAAAGTGATTCGGTTAACCATGAGCACACCCGCCGCACGTTAGAAGTGGCCCTGAGCAAACTCAAACCACGTGAGCAGCTTCTGCTGACCCTGTTTTACCAACACGATATGAACCTACACGAAATTGCACTGGTGCTGGAGCTGACCCCGCCACGGATCTGCCAGCTGCATAAACAAGCCCTGAAACAACTTAACCAATACTTGTCTGCTTAGGAGTCCCCATGCAAAAGCTTATCGGTGCACTGGTCATCATTCTCTGTGTCTTCGGAGGCTACCTATGGGCAGGCGGCTTCCTGAAGGCGATCTGGCAACCGGCGGAGATCCTGATCATTGCCGGTGCCGCCCTTGGCTCATTGATTGTCGGTAATCCGCCGCATGTGATCCGCGAGCTGCGCACCCAACTACGTCAAGTGCTCTCCGCCCCGAAAGATGAAAAAGAATTTCATCTTGATTTGCTGGCCCTGATGCAAGCCCTGCTGGAAACCATTCGCACCGGCGGCTTCAAAGCCCTGGATAAGCATATTGAAGCACCGGAAAACAGTGACATTTTCCAGCGCTACCCGAAAATCGCCCAGGATGAACACATGGTCGCGTTTATTACGGATAACTTCCGTCTGATGGCGATGGGGCAAATGTCTCCTCATGAACTGGAAGGGCTGCTGGAGCAGGAAATCATGGCGATTGAGGACGACCTGCTGCTGCCTTCCCGTTCGCTGCAACGGATGGCCGAAGCCCTGCCGGGATTTGGGATCCTGGCCGCGGTGATGGGGATCATTATCACCATGCAGGCGATTGATGGTGCGATTGCCCTGATCGGCTATTATGTGGCAGCCGCCCTGGTCGGGACCTTCCTCGGCATTTTCGGCTGTTACTGTATTTTCGATCCCCTCAGCAACGCCATGGCCCAACGTGTCAAGCGCTACATGTCCGGGTTCGAATGTATTCGTGCCATCATGGTCGCCAACGCCGCCAAAAAGCCAACTCTCCTGGCCATTGATGCAGGTCGTAAGCACATCCAGCTGGACATCAAACCATCTTTCAATGAGATGGAAAAATGGCTGTCTGAGCAGGAGGCCTAATGGAACATCACGAGCCGGTCATCATCAAACGCGCCGGACGCCGCCATCACGAAGAAGGCCATGGCGGCGCCTGGAAAGTTGCGTTTGCCGATTTTATGATTGCCATGATGGCGCTGTTTCTGGTGCTGTGGATCCTGCAGGTCTCGAACCAGGAAGAGCGGGAAGCCATCGTTTCTTACCTCAATAGTTCGAGCATCTTCGATCAGGGCTCTTCCGGAAACCCGTTTGATTCCTCGCCTGGTCTGTCGCCGATCGATTTAGGTGGCGACGCATCCGATCTCAGCTCCCATGATGCTGCTCAGACGATCACTTCATTTTTCGACGGCAATGGCGATGGTAAAGAAAGCGACGCGTTGATCCCGGGGCAGTTTGAAACCCAGGAGCAGCTCAGTGTGCTGGCGAAAGTCGTCGAAGAAATGGCCAAACAGGTCTCAGCTCAAGGAAATGTGATGGTTGATGTGACCCCGCAAGGGTTGCGGATCATCCTGCAAGACGATTATAAGCAGAACATGTTCAGTCGCGGTGGCGACGATCTGACGCCCTTCTTTGAGGATCTGCTGCTGGCGATTGCCCCGGTGTTTGAGCGAATTAGCAACCAGCTGATCATCAGCGGCCATACCGATTCAACCCAGTTCAAAAGCCGGTTTAGCAATACCTCAAACTGGGAGCTCTCGACGTCGCGCGCCAACGTTGCGCGTCAAACCCTGATTGCCGGCGGTATGCCGGAGCAGCGGGTACTGCAAGTCGCCGGGATGTCGGATCGGGCCCTACTCAATACCGACGCGCCGCGTGCCAGCGAAAACCGCCGGATTGAGCTGTTTGTCCTCACGACTCCGGCAGCGCAGGTGCTTGATGCCCTGTTCGGCGGGGAAAGAAACAATGAACTGGATAAAGCTCAGCAGCAGGCTAAGTTCAACCAGCCGGTACTCCGCCGAGATCAGGCCAGTGCTGCAGGAACAGACAGTTAAGTAAAACGGCATAATTGGGTGGTGATAGCAGTAACCCATCAATGCAAGATATTGCTATCGCCACCGTCTTTTGATTGTCAGTGAAGACACGGATACTCATGCAACCTACAACAAGAATAAGAAGACCGGATAGCCTGCAGAAACTCTTTCTGTGGCTCATTATTTTCGATTACCTGCTCTTAACCATGTTTCTGGTCAAGCTCCACACGCTGCCCCTCAATACAGGCAGCGCCATCAGCTTATTGCTCGTCGTCTATAACACCCTTTTAGCTTTCCTCTGCTTTCGGCGAGCAAGACGCCAGACGGATTACTATATTGTCTATCCCGTGATTTCAGCGACACTCCTGGCTTTGATCTGCTTCTTGTATTTCTTCTTCCTCCTGCCCTGAACCCTATCCGTTCAGGCCCCCCTTCGGATCTGATCGGTCCGGGTCGGCGACAAGGCGAACGCATGGTGATGCACGTCTAAGTCAAACTCGGTGGCCAGCCGTCGCAATCGTGGCGAGATGACATAGCACCAGCCGCAAATCACATCATGGAAAAAGTCGACGCGAATTTTCTGACTCATAGCTGTTCTCCTGAATGTGCTGGCCACCAGCTGAGCTCCGGCCCGGCCGGCACAATGCCGTGCGGGTTGAGATGCCGGTGCGAGACGTAATAGTGCTGTTTCATGTGATCGACATCGATGGTCCGGCGGATGCGCTCAATACTGATCAGATCCAGCATATAGCGATACAACCGGGTAAACGCGCTGAGCGGTTGTCGATTGGCCTTGAAGTGAAGCGCGTACACCGCTTCAAAACGCACCAGCGTAGGCAATAAAAACAGATCGGACAGCGTGATCTGGTCCCCTAGCAAATAGCGACGTTCACCCAGTGTGCGATCCAATTGCGCCAGTGCCGAGAACAGCGTGTCACTGGCCGCATCGTAGGCTTGCTGATCGGTGGCAAACCCGACGTGATAGACCTTACGGTTGACGTTCTGATGCAACCACAGATTCATCGCCTCAATCTCTTTGCGTAATTGCGCAGGCACCAATGCTACCGGGTACCTGGCGAGCGGCAGCCAGTCCGTCGCCAGCATCATCGCCAGTGCCGACGAGTCATTCCCCCGGATGGTGTGCGCCTGTTTGTCCCACAATACCGGCACGGTCACGCTCCCGGTATACGTCGGCTTGGCCTGAAGGTAACGTTCGGCCAGATTAGGCACGCTATCCAGAGGATCCGGATATTCCGTATCAAACTGCCAGCCAGCTTCAAACCGCTCAGCCGCCACCGAAGAAACCGTGATCGCATCCTCTAATCCCAGATAGCGGATCACCAGATAGGGACGATGGGCAAACGGGCAGGCGTAAGACAGATACAGGTGATACCGCCCGGCCTCTGCTGCTGTCGGCAGAGCAAACTGATCTTCAGCCACCAGATCGACCGCCGCTTTGTCGGGATACCAGATCCCCTGCGCCATCACTGCCATGATTGGTTCTCCTGCTCGGGTGAAATCGCCTGCTCAAACGCCGCAATCAGGTCCGCCAGCGCTGCTTGTGTTTTGGCATCAAACGCCCCCTCGCGGAACTTCTCCGGATAATTGCCCAGGCTAAAGGTGGCTTTGACGTCCCCGCCCCACCACGGCATCAGGGCTGCCATATGCTTGAGATTCGTCGCCCCGCCATTTTCCCCCGACGAAGTGCTCGCCAGCAGCACCGGCTTCTTCGACGCACCGAAGTAAGTCTCGCCCGGCTCGGCCACCCGGGAGAGCCAGTCAATCACATTTTTCAGAAACGCCGGCATTGCGCCATTGTGCTCCGGCGAAGCGATAATCAGGGCATCATGGGCGTGCATCATGGCTTTTAACTTCATAACATTGGCGGGAATGCCCTCGGCCTCGCGATCAAGTCCGTACATGGGTAATTCGTAATCACGCAGATCCAGCACTGTGACTGCAGACTGGGTCACTTGCGCCGCAAGGGCATGGATCAAGGTGTTATGAATCGACTGGCTATGGTTGCTGCCTGAGAACGCTAGGATTTTTTTCATCACGTATTCCTGTGTTAGTTAAAGTGAGCTTCAAGGTGAAGTCCTTCACTCTGGTGAAACGATTTATTCATGGTGAAGCGGTTCATGTACCGTGAAGCAATAAACTCATCCTAATTGACAGCTAACGGTAGATAAACCGCACATGAGTTGCTATATAGTTCACCAAGAGTAAACTATTAAACCAACATCCCCAGGGCAGCGGAGGCCAAAATGGATAAACTCAGAGCACTCACGGTGTTCAGAAGAGTGGTGGAACTGGGCAGCTTTAAAGCTGCGGCGGAAGATCTGGCGCTGTCCAAAGCGGCAGTGAGCAAAAATATCAACGAGCTGGAAGATTACCTGAAAAGCCCGTTGATCAACCGCACCACCCGAAACATGCACATTACTGATCAGGGGCAGCACTATTACCACCGAGTGTGCCATATTCTCGATGAGCTGGCCTCGGCCGATCTGTCGGTGATCGAGTCTTCCCACAACTTAACCGGCTCGCTCAAAATCAGCGTCCCGATGTCACTCGGGCTCCTTGAAATCAACCCGATCATCTGTGCGTTCATGCACCAGCATCCGGAGTTATCGATTGAAGTGGTGATGAATGATCAGTACGTGGATCTGATTGATCAAGGCATTGACATCGCGATCCGCGGCGGTGGTGAGCTCAGCAGCTCCAGCCTGAGATCGCGTAAACTGCTCGAAATGCAACGTGTCCTGTGCGCCGCCCCGGACTATCTGGCCACCGCGCCGGATCTGCGGGAACCCCGGGATCTCATTCAACATCAATGCCTGATCTACAGCTTCTCGTCCTCCGCCCGGCGCTGGTTATTCACTCATAATGACGATGCGACAAATGACGAAACACAAGTTCAGGAAGTCGATCTGCCGCCCGGCCCCTATGTGGTGAATAACGGCATCGCCCTGAAGCAAGCTGCCTGCGCCGGCCATGGCATTTTATTACTGCCGAAATTGTTCGTGGATGAGGAGCTCAAATCCGGCCAACTGGTCACCCTGCTGCCAGACTGGCAAGCCGAGACCCATTCCCTGTATGTGGTGTACCCTTACCACAAAGAGCAATCGCAAAAAGTCAGGGCTTTGATTGATTTCATGGCCGAGTATTTTGCCCAGTCGCAGCCATAAGTGTGAACCCTCATTCCCATACCCCAGCAGGAGTCAGCAAGATGACGGAGTCAAATGTTTCACCAACGCAAGCCCCATGGATGATTTACGGCGCCTATGGGTACACCGGCGCGCTGATTGCCCGTGAAGCGGTCCGACGGGGCATGCGACCGATTCTGGCCGGACGCGATCGCCAAAGAACGGAAGCCCTGGCGCAGGAACTTGGCTTGCCCGCGACAGTGTTCGGGCTGGATGATCTCGAAACCGCCGCGGCAAACATTGGAGAGACTGTCGCTGTGCTCAATTGTGCCGGGCCATTTTCGGCCACCGCACACTCCATGATGGCAGCCTGTCTGAAAGCAGGCGCTCACTATCTTGATATTACCGGGGAAATAGCCGTCTTTGAGCTGGCGCAATCGCTGCGAGAGCAAGCCCGGGCAGCAAATATTGTCCTTTGCCCGGGGGTTGGGTTCGACGTGATCCCGACTGACTGCGTGGCAGCTGCACTCAAGGCAGCCATGCCGGATGCCACGCACCTGGCGCTCGGATTTAACTCCCGCTCCGGCTTTTCGCCCGGCACTGCCAAAACCTCGGTGGAAGGTCTGGCTCAGGGCGGAAAAGTCCGTCGGGAAGGACAGATTGTCCCGGTACCACTGGCCTACAAGGTGCGCCGGATCGACTTTGGCGATGGTGAGAAAGACGCAATGACGATCCCCTGGGGCGATGTCTCCACGGCGTACTACACCACCGGCATTCCGAACATTGAGGTGTATCTTCCGGGCTCCCCCGGGATGATCGCCAATGCGAAACGGGCCAACTATCTTCGTCCGCTACTGCGACTTCACTGGGTCCAGCAACTGATCAAGGCCCGGATCAGTAAAACCGTGACAGGACCCGATGAAGCAACGCGCGCCCAACGGCCAACGTTTGTCTGGGGAGAGGTCAGCAATGCCCGCGGCGAACGCAAAACCGCCCGCATTCAGACCGCAAACGGCTACAGCCTCACAGTCACGGGCGCACTGGCAGTTATGGCGCATGTACTGGAAAACCCGCACGCGGGCGGCACTTATACACCGTCACAGCTCGTCGGAGCCGATCTCATTACCCGACTCCCGGGCTCAGGTGAGCTTCAGATCACATCGTAAGCATGCAGCTGAAAACGACATTGCCCGGAACTTCGGTTGCCACTTACCCACAATCCTGGCTTATGGTAGACCTGTTCCTGACGCGCCTCGCCCCTGCTTTGCGGGGCGAGCGCGATTGGCGTACACGGCTCAGTCAGCGCCAGACCACCAGCGCAGTGACCAACAAAGAGAGTCAGTGATATTTCGGAGTGTTCATGTCCAGCTTTCCTGTGTCAGGGAACCAATAGGTGCATCGCAACACCGGCACTTGATCAACCCCAGGCTGTAAAGAAACACAGGTTGAGTAACTTCATTGCTCACCAAAACAAAACAATCAAAGGGAAAATAGTAACAATTCCCGTTATTACCCCGAAATAATTTACCAATAGTAAATAATCTATTCATCTGAGTCCTGTTTATCCCCGTCCGCACCGCCCCTACACTGAATCGCGAACTCACAATTCAACTTTTTACGAACGCGGAGAGCGAACAATGAACAAATGGATCAATCTGGTACTTGCCGGCATGCTGGCCGTCTTACCCGTAGCAGAGAGCGTGGCGAAAACAGGATCGACCGGAGGGCAACTGACCCTGTCATACAGTGATGGTCGGGCAGCCTCGCATGGCCTGCAGGAAGTCAACAAGGTGCTGAAAACCGTCGGAGTACGGGTCAGCCAGACAACCATTCCGAGCGATGCGGCACCGCTGCTGAAAGTGTCTGAGCAACGGGCGCTGAATAGCGCAGAATCGAACCAGTTAATCTCGCTGTTCCACCTGCACCGGGGCGATCTGTTAGATCAAATCAAACTGGCAGGCCGTGAACCGGAAGCCCATCGCGGTGGATTCCTGTCGACGTCGGAGATCGGTGTCGCCCCCTACCCGAAAGTCTATGATATGAAAGCCATGACCCCGGAAGTGATGCATTACTTGCAGGAAAAATTCGGCAAACTCCACGTCAACAGCGCCGATAATGGTGTCGGGATCGACGAAGTCATGACCATTGTCTCAGGCGGGCCATGGACCTGGTTTTTCGTCCTGCCGGATAACGTGATCGGGAAACTGACTTTGGGTGAAGTGTCCTACCCGGGCTACGCATGGCGGATCAGCTATCCGGGGCTAGTGCCTCATGGCGGATTCCTGGATGCCCCCCACGGGCTTGTCGTGGCCTTCGCGCACGGACCGGAACACTTCGTGATGCGTTACGAAGAGCCCAGCGTGATGGGAACTGAAGTGCTCGGCACCAACAGCTGGATCGATTTCAGCGGCGAAGTCCCTCGACTGCTGGACTAACCCCTGAACGAAAATCGCCCGCGCAGCCGAAGTTCTGGTCCCGGTCGATTGGCCATGCTTTGCTGACCAGCCAGGCTCGCCAACAACTAACGACTGTTTAGACGTTTATCGCTGAAGTACTGGGTGATCGAGCAACGGGTGTTATTCCGGACGCCAGATAACAAAAAGCCGACACGATGTCGGCTTTTTTCTGGGATTTATCGCAATATTTGGTTATCGCAACATTTGGTTGTCACAGCAATTGTTTATCACAGCAATTGGTTAGCGCAGCAGAGCCACCACGGTCTGGCGCCGCACATTGGCCTGGGCAGACACGGCCTGATACGTTGCGCGGAAATCCTGCTCGCCCAACTGACGAGCGCTCGTCAACTTGCTTTCCAGCACTTCGCCCCCCAGCGTACCCGCGGAAACTTGCTGAGCACGCCGGTCGATAGCACCCAAGTAAGCCTGGGTGTCGGACAGGCTGGTTTGTACCTGCTGTAGGTACTGATTGACCTGGCTGAGGCTGCTGCGAATCCCTTCCTGGCTGCCGAGATTGATCGCCAGCTCTTCCACCCCTTCCGGCTCCGGCTGGACCTTAATCGTGTTCGGCTGACCGGCCGGGTAGCGATGCCCCTGCCCGGTCACCATCACCTGCTGTTCCAGCTGACGGTAGGCCGACTCTTCAGCCCGGAACAGCAGGGCGCCGTTTTCTCCGGCCTGCAGTCGGATGCCCAACGGGATCAGCGCCCGATCCAGTTGGTTCACCAGAGCTTTGTCGCTTTTCTGACTGTCGAGGCTCAGCACCACACTGCCCATTTGCGGGAAGTCGATCCGAACTTGTTCGCTTTGCTCACGCTGACGCGTCAGGTTCAACCCCGGGATCGTAAACGTCCGTTGCACCGGCTGCTTGTGCTGAAACCGCAGTCGCGCATCGAGCACACGGCCTTCTTCGTTCCGCGCCTGATCCAGGGACTGACGGATCCGCTGCTGGCTGGTTGCCATCTGATCGGCCAGAGAAGCTGCGCTCTGCGCCCCTTGTAACACGCGGGTCAGCCCCCGCTTCACCGTAAACAGATCTTGCCCGACCTGCTTCAACGCCTGCTGGGCGATCTGCGCCGCGCTGACCTGCTGCTGCCCCTGGGCCAGCAGCACATTCATCGACGAATAGCCGCCCTTCGGCATCGCGGCCTGATCAAAGGTGCGTCCCGGCAACGCTTTCGAGCCCGTTTTTTCCGCCACCATGGACGGGACGATCCCGGCCTGGCTCTGGCCGGTTAACCTGACATCGTGGGCTCTGACTTCAGTTGTTGCACTTACCATGGGATACCTGACCTGCTAGATCCGTGAAAAGAGTGACAAGTCATTGATCTTGACGTAACTGGCCTGCGTGGCCTGCAGCGCACTTATATAGTTGTTGAGCCGAACAGACGCCTCGCCGTAGTCCAGCGCCTCAATATCACTGCTGACTTTCTCCACAAACAGTTTGTTATCCGTGTGGCTGCTGGCCATCAAGTCCAGATTGTTGAAACGGCCGCCAATGGTCGTCATCGCCGACAGTACATTCCCCAGGGTGGTATCGATCGCGCCCAGGGCTGAATTCACTTCCGCCTGAAAGTTCGGCGTCGGCTGGCGAAACTCGGTCAGCAGTCGATCAATCTGGTTGATCACATTGGTCCCGCCTAAGTCGAGGATGTCCTGGGCGGTCACATTGGACTCCATGGTCACGCCTTTCGCAACGGTGACCACACGCTTATCGGCATTGCCACCGATATTTAAGGTACCGTTATTCTCAACCAGTGACGGGGTATCGGTTTGCGTCCCGGAAAAGATATAGTGACCCTCTTCATTCTGGGCATTAAACGTCGACACCAGTGAATCCCGCAGGCTTTCCAGCTGGTTGGCAATACCCGCCCGGTCAACGTCGGTCAGCGAGCCGTTGGCCCCCCAAACCACCAGATCACGCATACTCTTGAGCGTATTATTGGCCGCATCCAGATATGTTTCCTGACCGGACAACGCTGTCTTGACATTGTCGATGTTACTTTTGTACTGATCGATCGCGCTGCCTTCCCGTGACAGGTTCAGCAGCTTGATGGCGTCAATCGGCGCATCAGACAATTTAGTTAACTCTTTCCCGGTCGCCATCTGCTCCATCACTTTGCCGAGCCCGGCATTGTTCGTTTGCAGGCTTTGCAACATCATCTGGCTAAACTGGGTATCACTAATTCTCATGCGCCCTCCTTAAAACGTTTTCAAAACGGTGTCGAACAGTTGATTGGCCGTACTGATCACTTTCATGTTGGCCTGGTAGGCATTGGCGAACTGCATCAGGTTCGCGGCCTCTTCATCGCTGTTCACCGCACTCAAGTTATCCCGGGCAGCAATGGCCTGTTGGTTCAGGCTTTTCTTGGCCGAGAAGTCGGTACTGGCCTGGCGGGACTTGATGGCCGTTTCACCCACCATAGCGCCAAAGGCATCGTTGATGCTGACATTCCCCAGCCCGGTGATTGAAAACGTCTTGTTGCTGAGTGCAATCAGCTCGGTCAGGACACCGCTGTTGCCCGGATTGCCGTCTGCCGAAAAGGCCAGCTCTTCGGGTTTCAGACCGGTCACATCCAGGCTCGCGGCCGGGTTGGCCGGATCATATTGAAACAGCGCCTGCCCCGGCTGACCGTTCAAATCCTTACCGCCGGCAAGCGTGGTATTCATCGCGTCTGCAATGGATGCGGCCATTTCATTCAACATATTCTGGTACGGCTTCAGCGTCTCTTGCTGATAGTCAGCAATCGCACCGATTTCACCGCCCACATTCGTATTGATTGGAAAATTCTGGTCCGCAAACGTCACACTAAGCTGGGCCGAGTAAGCATCGTCCACGTCCGGAATTGCCTTCAGCGTTGCGGCATCCCCGCCAATCACCAACGGTTGGCCAGTCGCCAGCGTCAGTTGCAAACTGCCGTCCGGTTGCTCGGAAGTCTGAATGTCCATCAACTGCGACAGCTCACCAATGAGCTTATCGCGGGCATCCTGCAGCTGGGCCGGGTTGCCCGTGGTACCGGACAGCTCAACGAGCTGGTCATTGATACCGGCGATATTGCTGAGCAGGTTATTCGCCTGGTTGATCGCGGCACCGCGCTGATCATGCAAGGCTTTGTGTTGCTCGTGCAGGGACGTCGTCAGGGTATTAAAGCGGCGGGACAATGCCTCGGCTTCGTTAATGATTTGCTGACGCAACGGGGCCGATTCCGGCCGCACCGATGCGTCATTCAAGGCTGCATAAAGCGTGTCGAGACCCGCCGAAATACTGAAACCATCCGCACCAAGCATGTTTTCCAACTGGCTTAAGTTTTCCATATAGCGGGACGAATAGGCGGCATCGCTGGTCGTCGACCAGGTCTGACGCACCAGATATTGATCGCTGATCCGCCGAATACTGGTGACTTCTACACCGCCACCGGCGCTGTAACGATCCAAGCTGCCAGAACTCAAGGCGTTCATCACGGCCTGTTGGCGGCTATACCCCGGGGTATTCACGTTGGCGACGTTTTGCGCCGTCGCATCCAGGGCTGCCTTGTTGGCATTCAACCCGGTTAACGCAATATTCATTAAACTCATCTGCGGCTATCGCTCCATTCTGCGGATCAGCGGCTGCTGAAATGCGACCTGACTCAAGGTCGTTTGGATACGCATTCTCAGTTCCTCTGGTGATTCCATGGCGACCACCGGTGCGCTTTCATTAAGGCGGGTGTCGTTTTTCATCTCAGTCTTGTCGGACACCGCAGCGTTTTGCTGGGTATCCGCAGCTGCGGTGCCTACCCCATCGGCGATCGGTGTTTGGGCGGCAGACGGAGCTGTCTTACCCGCAGCGCCGACCGGGTTAGCCTCATTGGCAGATTCAACGGCCTGGGCCAACACTTGCTGAGACTTGGGACCCAGCTGTTTGATCAGCATATCGGCGATTCCGCTGCGCTGGTTCTTCGCCAGTTCAATCGCCAGCTGGCCGTCGTAGAAATCCCGGTACACCCCTTGCTCCTTGCTGGAAAACGGGTTGTCATCCGCCGCCAGCACATCACTGCTGCTGCGCATCTGGCGCAGCACCATTTGTAAGAACATGGCTTCAAACTGACCGGCAACCGTCTCCAGCGCCTGCTGCTTATCACTGCTATGACGGATCCCGGCCAGCGCGCTGTTATCGTGATACAACATCGCAGATTGATAAGGCTGATCGGCTTTCGCGTCTAATTTCATTGCTGCTCCTTAAATCACAACCAGCTCGGCATTCAGGGCACCGGCTTCATGGAGCGCCTGAAGGATTGACATCAGATCATCAGGGGTCGCGCCGAGGCTGTTCACGGCCGTCACGATCGTGTTGAGCTCAGTCCCTTCCGGCCAGATGTACATCTGCGCTTCTTCCTGATTAATATCGACCGCGGAGTCGTTCACCACTTTGGTTTCCCCGCCGGCAAAGGCATTCGGCTGGCTGACCTGCTGCTTCTCGGAAATCGTCACCGTCAGGCTGCCGTGACTGACCGCCGCCTTGCTGACTTTCACATTCTGGCCGATCACCACCGTGCCGGTCCGTGAGTTAAACACCACCCGCGCCGGCTTGCGCCCCTGAACCACGGTCAGCTCTTCGAGCATCGACATCAAAATCACCCGCTGCTGGGTGTCCTTCGGCGCCTGCATCTCTACCCGGCCCTGGTTAATGGCTGTCGCGACATTCGGGCCAAAGGTGCGATTGATCACCCGGGTAATATTTTTGGCGGTGGTAAAGCTCGGTTGACGCAAGTTCAGCGTGATCACCGACTTGTCATTGAAATCCGACGAAATCTCCCGCTCCAGAATGGCCCCGTTCGGGATCCGGCCGGTCGTCGGCGTGTTAATCGTCACTTTCGAGCCGCTGCGCCCTTCGGCCTGGGCACCACCCACGACCAGGTTCCCCTGGGCGACGGCGTACACTTCCCCGTCAATCCCGCGCAGAGGAGTCATCAGCAGGGTGCCGCCACGCAGGCTCTTGGCATCCCCGATGGAAGAGATCACCACGTTCAGCGACTGCCCCGGTCCCGCCATGGGATCGACCATAGCCGTCACGCTCACCGAGGCAACGTTTTTCAGTTTCGGATCGCTGCTGTCCCCAATCTGCACGCCGAACTGGCGCAGCATGTTGGTGATCGACTGGCTGGTAAACTTCACCTGGTTCCGGTCCCCGGTCCCGTCCAGGCCCACCACCAGCCCGTAGCCCACCAGTTGGTTCGAGCGAATACCCTGAATATCGACCAGATCCATCATGGGCGTGGCCGTTTCGGCCCGGGCGGTAACACTCAACGCGGCCGACAGACTCAGGGCCGCGAACAGAAAAAATTTTGCACTAGGCTTCATTAAAATGGCATCCAAGGGCTGTTGAAGAACTGGGAAAGCCAGCCGGCGGCATTGCTGTCTGCCAGCGCCCCACGGCCGGAGTAGGTGATCCGGGCATCGCCGATCCGCAGAGACGAGACCTGATTCCGACGATCGACATCGTCGACCCGGACAATCCCGGTCAGGCGGATAAATTCATCCCCCTGATTCAGACGCAACCATTTTTCACCACTGACCCGCAGCACCCCATTCGGCAAGACTTCATGAACGGTGACGGTAATGGCCCCCTCCAGCTTGTTGCCCTGCGAGCTGGCGGCCGAACCGTCAAAACTGCGGTCGGCGTTGATTTCAACCTCCAGGTCTTCAATCGTCTTGCTGCCAAACGTCGGCGCTTCGAACCCGACCGATGAGTCTTTGCCGTATTTGGTATTGGCTTTCTTGCTCGACTCGGTTTCCTCGTTGAGCAGCACCGTCAGGATGTCACCAACCCGGTAAGCCCGGCGATCCTGAAACAACGTCATCATGTACTGATGACGATACAGGCTGCCGTCTTTCGCTTCAGGCAGGGAATAATCCAACGGCGGCGGCGCGTAAGCTGCATCGTCCGGCTCGGGCGGAACAAATTCAGGCCGCATACTGCAGCCGGTCAGGAACACGGCTGCGAGTAAGCAAAACTGGAAGGAGGTAGGCCATTTCATGCGTCACTCCTTACACTGACTGAGCAACAAACTTCAGCATGTCGTCAGCCGCTGAGACAACTTTGGCATTCATCTCGTAAGCACGCTGGGTTGTGATCATGTCGACCATTTCTTCAACCACCTGTACGTTGGAGCCTTCGAGTGCCCCTTGCTTGATGCTGCCGGCACCATCCAGCCCCGGTACCATCTCATCGGCCTGGCCGCTGGCGCCCGTTTCACGGAACAGGTTGCCGCCGACGGCTTCCAGACCGGCCGGGTTGATGAATTTCGCCAACGTGATCTGTCCCAGATCCTGCGGCTGCGAGTTGCCCGCAACCACTGCGGTGACTGTGCCGTCAACGCCGACAGACAGGCTGTGCGCATTTTCCGGGATCTGAATTTGCGGCATCAGCGGCAGGCCCTGGCTGTTCACCATCATGCCTTCAGAGTTGACATGGAACTGACCGTTCCGGCTGTACATCAGCTCGCCGTCCGAGTTTTCAATCTGGAAGAAACCCGCACCCATCACCGCCAGATCCAGCTCCTGGCTGGTGTTTTGCGTGTTGCCCTGGGTAAACACTTTCTGCGTGCCGACCACCCGTACCCCGCTGCCCAACTGGACACCGCTTGGCAACTCATTGACCTGATCCACCTGGGCGCCCGGCTGGCGCTGGATGCTGTAGAACAGATCTTCAAACACCACGCGATCGCGCTTAAAGCCGACCGTGTTTACGTTGGCCAGGTTGTTGGAAATGGCGGTCATCTTGGTATCTTGTGCCGCCATCCCCGTTTTACTTACCCATAATGCCGAGTGCATTACTCTCTCCTTAAACTCTGAATTTGATGTTGTTCCGGCGGAAGCCGTTAACGCTCACTGATCAAACGGTTGCCCGACTTGGCCAGGGTTTCCGCGGTTTTCATCATCCGCACCTGCATTTCGAAGTTCCGGGTCAGGGACATCACCCCCACCAGCTCATCGATTGCCGAGACATTACTGCCTTCGAGGTGCTCCGCGGCCACCATCACGGTGGCATCGGCTGCCAGGGCATCACCATCAACGCTGTGCAGCAAGCCATCGCTCTCTTTTTGCAATTGGTTGTTGTCCGGTTTCACCAGTTTCAGCTGACCGACTTCAACCTTGGCACCGCCCCCCGGCGGCACCACGGACACCACGCCTTTATCACTGATTTCAACCTGCTGGTGCTGCGGCAGCACCATCGCATTGCCGTCAGCCATCAGCGGGAAACCGTTAACCGTCATGTTGCCCTGCTGATCGACCCGGATATTCCCGGCCCGGGTATAGGCTTCATTGCCGTCCGGGGTCTGGACGGTGAAAAAGCCGTCGCCACTAATTGCAATATCCAGCGCGCGGCCGGTTTTAATTAAATCGCCGGAGTCAAAGCGTGTTGAAGCCGAGTTGGTTGCCACCAGGGTGCGGCCGTCAAAACCCGCGCCCTGGATCTGCATACTCTGAACCCGCTCCATATCCGCCCGGAAACCGGCGGTATCGGCATTCGACAAGTTATTCGAGCGAACATGCTGGGCCTGCAATACCCGGCTGGCACCACTCGTTGCGGTATATAGGAAGCTATCCACAATGCGGCTCCGTTACACTGCGTTAAACAGGGTCTGGGTCAGCTTGTCTGACGTGGAAATCGTTTTAGCATTGGCCTGGTAGTTCCGCTGCGCCGTCATCAGGCTGACCAGCTCAGTGGTCAGATCCACGTTCGAGCCTTCCAGTGCGCCCGACGTCAGACCGCCGAAAATACCGTTGCCCGGCTCACCGGTCACCGGTGCCCCGGAGCTGAAGCTTTCCATCCAGGCGGTATTGCTGGTTTTCACCAGTCCCTGGGTGTTGGCAAA
Organism: Photobacterium sp. MCCC 1A19761; assembly: GCF_037389125.1. NCBI lineage: Bacteria > Pseudomonadati > Pseudomonadota > Gammaproteobacteria > Vibrionales > Vibrionaceae > Photobacterium > Photobacterium sp. MCCC 1A19761. Next base: position 89,382 of record NZ_JAZGTF010000015.1, on the reverse strand, counting down.
GTTCGCCAGTACCACCTGACCTTGCAGCTGCGACTGCCCGTTGGTGTAGGTGGCAAACACCATCCCGTTATCTTCAACCCGGACCCCGGCCAGCTGGCCAGAGCTGTAGCCGTTCGGATTATTGGTGCTCACACCGAAGTCCGCGCCATACTGGGTGGAGCCCTTCAGATTCAGGTCCATCGTGACGGCTTCAGCACCCGGGGGCGCAAACGCGATATCCACCGCATCCACCGGCGCGCTCAGAGAGCCATCCTGTTTAAAATCAACACTGTAGGTGTAAGTGTTCTGATTGTTGACCTGCACTTTGCCGCCATCGACCTGAACATGCACGTCCCACTTGTTCTCACCGCTTTTCACAAAGTACTGGGTCACGGTGTGCGGGTTGCCCAGCGAGTCAAACACCTTGGTGGTATAGGATGAGTTAAAGGTTTCCGGATTGTTTGCATCAAAGACCTGCGCGGTACCGTCCGCTTTCAGCGGCTGAGACACACGGGCATCAAAGTTTGCCACAAAGTCCATGTTGTCCGTCGCTTTCGCCGCCAGCGAAGAGGTGGAGATTTTCAGATCGCCGACCGCACCGGTTTGCAGCTGGTTATTGCCGTCGACCCCGTAACCTTGCAGCTTCATGCCGCCATTGCTGATAATGTTGTTGTCTTTATCGGTGTTGAACACCCCGGAGCGGGTGTACAGGGTCTGGCCGGCAGCATCTTTGGTCATGAAAAAGCCACCACCGCTGATGGCCAGATCCAGCGCCCGACCGGTCCCGGTCACCTGGCCGTTCTTGTCAAAGTTCTGCGAAATCGACGCGACTTCCACCCCGCCCGGCTGCATGCCGTTATACACCGCTGAAAATTCGGTCCGGGCTTCTTTAAAGCCGGAAGTGCCGACGTTGGCAATGTTGTTACTGATGGTGTTGAGCTGAACGTTAGTTGCGCCCAGACCACTTAGTGCAATATCAAAACTCATAAGATCCTCTGTTCAAGAAAAAGGTTAAGCGCCAAATTGACTGATTTGGTAGAAAGGAACGCTCCCCACCCCGGCAACGTTCACCAGCGCAGCGCCACCGTTACTCGGCACACGGACCTGAGCCACTTCACCGCTCATCAGAATGTTCGGCTGGCCCAGTCCCTCGTCCAGTTCAACCGCAACGGTATATTTACCCGGCTTCAGGCCGAGCTCCGCCGGATTAATCGTAAAGTCGACATCGCCCGGGGCACGGCCGCCCATCGGTACTTTGGTGGTCTGACCGTATTCATCTTTGATCAGCAGATTGACCTGGTTCGAGGCGTGCTGCAGTTCAATTTTTCCCTTCTGAACCTGATCAGACAGCTCGAACGCACCGGTATCGACATACACGGTCTGGCCCACCAGCCCGGCCGTGGACAACACCTGCATGTTATCCAGCAACACCATGCTGTTTTGCATCACCTTGGACATGTTCTCGGTACTTTCAACCTGAGAGAACTGCGCCAGCTGGCTGACATACTCGGTGCCATCTAGCGGGTTGAGCGGGTCCTGGTTCTGGATCTGCGCCACCATCAGGGTAATGAATTCATTGTGCAGCGACTCCGCGCTGTTCATGTTCGTCGGGTTGGCTTTCACCTGGCTTTCCGAAACCGTGCTGACCGGCTTGTCGGTGCTCATGGCATTAAACGGGGCCAGACTCATCGGTTACCCTCCCCCAGACGCAGCAGGCCCTGCTGCATGCTTTTCACATTGCTGAGGACCGACACATTGGTTTCAAAACTGCGGGTGGCCGACATCATGTCCGCCATTTCCGCCACCACATCCACATCCGGGTAGTAGACATAGCCTTCATCGTCGGCCAGCGGGCTGTGCGGCTCAAACCGCTTTTCCGCGTCGCCCTGACTCTTCACCACGTCGACAATCCGGACTTCAGCATGCGGGTAAGCCGCATTGCCCTGGGACAACTGAGTCTTGTTGTAGACAGTGGCAAACACCGGCTTCATGGCCTTGTAAACATCATCCGGGTTGGCTGAAACCGCATCGGCATTGGCCAGGTTACTGGCCACGGTATTCAGACGAACCGTCTGGGCTGTCATCGCCGAACCGGCAATCGAGTAGATATCAGTAAATGACATAGTGCTTAACGTCCTTCTATCGCTTTTGCTAATCCGCTGAATTTCATATTCAAAAATGTCAGACTGGTCTGGAAACTCATGTTGTTCTCGGCAAATTTGGCTTGCTCGACGCCCAATTCAACCGTGTTACCGTCTTGCGTGTTCTGGTACGGCACTGCGTACTGCGATGACATCTGAAGCTGAGGTACCGGCTTGTCGACCTTGTTTCCGCCGCTATTTTTCATTACGGTTTTAAAGCTCAGGTCTTTCGCGAGATACCCAGGTGTGTCAACATTCGCCAGGTTACTGGCCAGCACCTTGGTGCGTTCCACCCTGAAGTTCAGCGCATCCGGGTGAACACCTAACGCATTGTCAAAACTGATCGCCATAATAAGGTCCTTAAATCTGGCTATTACTCGTGTGGTCATCCAAAATTCGTGCCATAAATTAATTTTATATTTTTCAATGAATTATAATTACAAACGGAAGCAGCACTTCCGCCCGGCGGAAGAAAAACGGAAACACGGGAAGCAAGCACGCATCGGCTTGCACCTGGGCCTGCTCCTCGGCTTGGCTGGGCTGTGGGCGACGCCGGGAACCAGTGCGCCGACAGACACCAACGTCGACCCGGCGGCTTTGCACGCGCAACTGCAGGGCGAAATCACCCGCGAGTTGTCCGTTGCTGCCGAACGCTATCAGTGGCAAGACTACCGGGCAGCGATCAACATCACCCTGCCGACTTCCGTCAAGCACCTGCCGGCTTGCGATACGCCGATCGTGATTGCCGCCGCCGATCAACAAAGCCAGCCAATCGGCAACCTCAAGCGGAAAGTCAGTTGCCAGAGCGGCCCGCAAACCTGGGAGCTCAACACCACCGTCAGTGTGGCGCTGACACTCCCGGTGCTCGTCGCTAAATCCACCATCAACCGGGACACCAAAATTGACGCGACGATGCTGTCGCAACAAACCCTGACCTTCCGGCACGACAAGGCGTTTGCAACGCAGCCACAGCAAGTGATTGGCCGACTCGCTACCCGGCGGATCCGGACCGGACAGGTGATCAGCCCGACCTATCTTGAACGCCTGTGGCTGGTCGAAAAGGGGGAGGAAGTGCTGATCATTGCCAGCAAACACGGCATGCAGGCAACCACCAAAGGGATTGCCCGGGAAAACGGTGCCCAGGGAGAGCAAATCAGTGTTCAGAATCAACGCTCGGCCAAAGTCATCCGCGCCATCGTCAGCGACCGGGGCAAGGTCCGAACTATTTTTTAATTTTGATTTAACAACGGCGGCGAACCCGTCGTTCCTATTAAGTATCAATCATCACTTTCACACATCGGAGCCAGCATGAAGATCGATAAAGTGTCGGGCACGCACATTCCGCACACCCCAGTCAGCACTCGGGACACCAAGCCGGAGACGGCAGAACCCGTCCGTCAACCGCAATCACCGGCTGTCTCCGTCAATACCCGGATGATTGACCAGGCTCAATCTGAACTCAGCACTTTACCGGATATCGATCTGGCCAAAGTTGAATCGGTGAAGCAGGCACTGGCCCGCGGCGAACTGAATTTAGACATTAAAGCCCTGGCCGGGGCCGTGATGCGTTTTCACACCGGCCACGAATAACAGCCGGATACCCGTCATCACCAGAGACACGTTTTCAAAGAGGCATTTCAGGTGACGCAGTTCAGTAACCACACCACTGAGCAGGCACGCGCAGGACACGCGCAGCCGGGGCAAAAGCCCAACAAGCAACAGGCATTACTGCTGCTGATGAAAGGGATCCAAAGTGATTTGGCGCATTATCGCCAGCTCCATCAACTGATGTATGAGCAGCAACGCAGCTACCTTCACTTTGATGGTGAACAGTTGTTGCAGCTTACCCAGCAACAGCAACCCCTCATTGACCGTTTGCAAAGCAGCGCAGCCGAACGGCACGCCCTGCTGGGTCAACTCGGCGTACCGCAGAATCAGGCCGGAATGCAGGCACTCCTGAATGCCTTGCCGGACAAGGTCAAGCGGCCGATGCAAACCTATTGGCAGCAACTGGCAAGCCAGGTGCAGGCCTGCCAAAAGCTCAACCACAGCAATGGCCGACTGTCGGCATCGTTCCGGGAACTCTTAAAAGATGTCGGCCAGGGACAAAGTTACGAAACCGACCGGCTGATGACCTGACCATGTTTCACGGTATCACATCCGATTCCCCAAACCGGCCGGATGCCGCGCCCGGAAAACGTTGGCTCCGGGCACCGTCCAAGCTCGCTCGTATCCTGATGCTGGCTGGGAGCTTCAGCCTGGCGCTGTTGCAACCGACCGTGAGTGTCGCGGCGATCGCCAATAGCACGGCCGAACAGCTCTCTATCTTGCAGATCGAAGATCACTATCAAGCGCTGTATCCGCACAAGCAGCTCATTGAACAGCAATATCAACGCTACCCGCGCCAGGTCGCGCAGATCTTTCACTTACTCAAACAACACCATTTACCGGCTGAGCTGGCGCTGATCCCGATGATGGAATCCTCATTCAACCCGCAGGCAGTCTCACCTGCCGGTGCCGGCGGCTTATGGCAACTGATGCCCGCCACCGCCCAGCGCTTCGGCCTGACGGTAAATGATCAGACCGACGAGCGTTTTGATCTGGCGCGCAGCACCGAAGCGGCCGTGCGTTATCTGGCGTTTCTTTATCAGAAATTCGACCGGAATCTCCCTCTGATCCTGGCAGCATACAATGCCGGAGAAGGCCGGGTTCAGCGCACCCTTGCCAAGCAACCGGACACCCCGTTCTCGGCGTTAGAACTGCCGCAGGAAACCCTGTCCTATGTGCATAAATTCTATGCTTTGAAGGATTTGCTCAGCCTGGCGTCGCTTGCTGAACACTCCCCGGCGGCTGAGTCCATCCGCCCGCTGAACGCGCGCCAGAAACAACAGCTGGCAGCCCTGTTCGCCCGACGGGAGATCATCGATATGTCCCCCATCGCTCCCCTGATCGCGCTGTAAACTCAGCGCGACACTTTGATGAGCGGCACGCACATGATCAGCAATGCCGCAGTCCACAGCAACACCTGATAACTCAGCGCACCCGAATCTGACACCGAGCCAGTGACCGAATCTGTTACCGAGACCAGGGCGGCTCCGGCTATCCCGGCCGCACCACTCCCCAAGTGCTGCAATGCATTTTGAAAGCCGATAAACCGGGCCCGCAACGCGTCACTCAGCGCGCAAGTCACTTCTGCAACCACCACGGTGGTGCGGGTCGCGCTGAGGATCATAAAAACAATCAAACCAAACAGTGCCTGCTGAGACAGCTGGGTATGAAAACCGGCCAACACCGCCAGCACCATGCCCGCGGAAAGCCCGGCAATCAGCCGTTGTTTCCGGACCCGGTGGTGCCACCGGCCATAAGCCTGAAAGGCCAGAAAACATCCGGCGCCCCCGATGATATACGCCCAGCTCAGCGATGCGGTCGGCACCTGTAACCCGGCCACCAGATAGACCGGATACTGAGTGACAATCAAAAAGGTACTGAACACCGCAAGAAACACCGCCAGCAACGGCCGGGCCAATCCCCAAACCGAGGGCGGCTCCGACGCAGCTTCCTGCCCTGCCCCTTTGGTCGCCTGCGCGCCGGCAGCCTGTTCAGTTGTTCGCTCTGCTGCGAGGTCTGAGCAGGATTCCGGTTTCAGCGGACGCAACATCGCCAGGGTGCTGGTCACCAAAATGCCACTCCCCAGCCAGATAAACACCCTCGGCCAACCGGCATCACCACTGAGCTGAAGCAAGGCGGGCACCCCCAGGGTCAGGGCCAGGGGGAACATCCCCATCACCAACGCCACCGCTTGTTTACGTTGCTCCAGCGGCAGTAAAGCCATCAGCAAGTTCAGATTCAGCGCCATCACCACGCCGGCACAACCACCTGCCAGGCCCCTCATTCCCAACAAGGCCGCAAAGCCGGGGGCAAACGCAAAACCGACCGTGACGGCGCCCAATCCCACCAGGGCCAGGCACAGTACACGCTGCATGCCGCCGGGCGTCGCGGCCGGTCTGAACAACACACTGGCCAGTGCCGCGGCCAACGCATAACTGCTGTTGAGATAACCGGCCTGTGCCGGAGACACCCCCATCGACAGCACCACCTCGGCGCTGAGCGGGATCACCACCAGGGCATCCAGCGCCACAAAAAATTGGATCAGGCACAGCAAGCCGAGTACAGTTCGGGCGCGACGGCGCACCTGTTCAACAATGACATCCATTTTAATTCTCCTTCTGAACGACAGCGGCCACCTTAAAACCTGAGACATGTGGGATAAAGATGCTAAATTGGGAAGGATAATTTCAAAAACAGGGATAGTAATGAGGAAAAGTCATGATGAGTGAGCTGGATCCCCGCTGGCTACGGAGCTTTCACCGTGTCGCGGAGTGCCGGAGCTTCAAAGCGGCGGCCGAACAACTGGAGATCCCGACCTCCAACCTCAGCCGGTATATCGCCAGCCTGGAAAAGCACCTCGATACCCGGCTGATTGAACGAACAACCCGGCACATGCGGCTCACCCAGGCCGGTGAACAGCTCTATGCCCGAACCTTGCCCCTGCTGGCAGCGCTCGATGCCGCACTGGAGGATGTTCGCCAGGAGACCCGGCAGATCAGCGGCACGCTGCGGATCCTGCTGCCGGACAGCCCGCAGTTTGCCACCCTGCTGACCCATTTTGCCCGCCGCCATCCGGGACTGACGATCCACTGTGATACCAGCCTGAGCGGGCGCGATCTCATGCAGGATTTGGTCACGGACGGCTTCGATCTGGTGCTGACTTTCAATCGGGGCCAACTGGCCGACAGCGGTTGGGTGGCCCGAAAAATCGCCGGTTGGCCGAGTCTCGTGGTTGGCTCGCCCGAGCTGATCCAAACCTACGGCAAGCCGGAATCCCTTCAGGCGCTGGCAAAATCTCCCTGCATTACCACCCTCACCGCGCTGAACGGCTCCCCCTGGCAGTTTGACACCGGCGGGCCAACACCGACCGTGCTCAAGGTAAACAGTCGGTTTAAGGTCAACAGCGGCCCAATGGCCGCCGCGGCTGCCCTCGCCGGACTTGGTTTTGCTTTGTTACCCGCAGATGCCTGTCAGCAGGCCATTGACGAGGGCCGACTGATCCCACTGGTACTGGAAGCGCCGCCGGTTGAACTGGCCCTCTATGCCTTTTACGCCGGACGTGCCCACTTGCCGAGAAAAGTTACCCTGTTTCTGGACGAGCTGCGCGCACATTTCCCCATCGACAATCTCGGCTGAGCGTCAGCGACCGCGTTTAATAGACCACTACGCTTGGTCAGCCACTGCGCTTGGTCAGCCAGACTGCCGCCAGGATCAGCAGGACGCCCAGCAACTGAATGGCACTGACGCCGCGGCTCATCGCATCCAGCGCGACCCCGGTCAGCAGCTGGCCGCCAATCACCAGCAGTGCGGTCAGCGACGCGCCCAGCCGGGGCAATACATAACTGTTCAGGGTGACGAACAGCGCGCCGATGATGCCGCCGGTCCAGGCCAGGAGCGGCGCATCAAGCGTTGCCGCAATAGACGCACTCGACCCGGATGTCGCAGCCATCAGCCAGACCACCAGGCTGAGAAAACCAAAGCCGACCAGGTGATTCCACAGGGAGGCATTGAGTGCGCCGGTTTCCTGGCCCAGGCGGCCGTTGATGATTCGACAGATGCTGATACAACCACCATTGATCAGCGCCAGTAAAATTGAAGTGATCATTGAACGTTTCCTCCGAATAAAATCAGCACGCCCCCGAGGGCAATCAAGGCCAGCACCATCGCATCGCCGCGTTTGATCGCCCGCTTGGGCAGGCCGAACCAACCGAAGGCATCACTGAGCAGCCCGAACAGCACTTGCCCGGCCATGATCAGTGCAATGGTGCCGGACAGTCCCAGCGGACTGTTCACGGTCACAGCGGCCAGGATCACGGTCATTGCCCCGGGGATCCCCCCCAAATAGGCCCAGAACGGCACACCGGTCACGATGGGTAAACGCAACTTGGTCCGATGCCATAGATTTGCCATCACCACCAAAATCAAACTGGTGATCGCCCCCACGCCATGGGCCAGCCAGGACGCCAACAGCGGCGAGCTGAACGTCGCGAGGTAGCTGTTGATTGCAATCATACTGGCCAGGGTGATCCCGCCGGTCAGCGCCAGGGCCACGTTCTTCGGTCCGAGGTGCGCCGCATTTGGGTGCTTTTCATTTGGCCGCTGTGCATTTAGATCTGGCGCGCCGGAATGGTTCGGGACCGAGTGATTGGCCCCGAGAGACTTGGCCTCGGGATATCTGGCGTCTAAAGATACCGAATGTGATTTCATCAGAATTTTCCTTCCTTACTGCATGGCGGGCACTATAGTTGGTTTCTTATTCTCTGATAATCACCTATATTTGGATTTCTTTGTTCCCCTGAAGTAAACAATAAAACATCACGTATGGATAACTACACCACTATTCCGGTCTTCACAACTGTGGTCGAGCTGGGCAGCTTCTCAGAGGCCGGGCGAAAGCTGGGGATCAACAAGTCTGCCGTCAGTAAGCGGATCTCAGCCCTGGAGGCCCACTTGGGCGTCAAACTCATTCAGCGAACCACCCGCAAACTGCGCCTGACCGAAGCCGGCGAGCAATACTACAGTTACGTGTGTCGGGCGCAGGCCCTGATCCAGGACGGCGAAGCCGCGATCAGCAGCCTGCAGGGCAGTCCCAAAGGCCACTTGAAAGTCAGTATTCCCATGGTCTTCGGCCAGCGCCACATTGCGCCGCTGCTCAGTGAGTTTTTGCAGCGCTATCCGGAGATTAAGCTGACGTTATCACTCGATGATCGGGTGGTGGATTTGTACGAAGAAGGGCTGGATATGGTGCTGCGTATCGGTGCGCTGGCCGATTCGAATCTGGTAGCCCGCAAGCTCTCCCCCTGCCGCAGCGTCCTTTGTGCCTCGCCAGAATACCTGGCCCGGCACGGCGTCCCGGCCACACTGGCCGATCTCAAACAGCACAATTGCCTGTACTACTCTTATTTCCGGGCCGGCACCGAATGGACATTCGAGGGACCGCAAGGCACCGAGCGATTCAAGCCGGAAGGGAACATTCAGGTCAACAACAGCGAGGTGCTGAAACAGTTGATGCTGGAACATATCGGGATTGGACAGATGCCGCTGTTTCTGGTCGAGCCGGAGCTGGCCTGCGGCAACCTGGTCCCGATGCTGGAGGACTATGCCCTGCCGGAGCACGGCATCTATGCCGTCTACCCGGAGCGGGCCTTTATGCCGGCCAAACTCCGGGTCTTTATTGAGTATCTGGAAGAAAAACTCTCGGCCAAGGAGCACATCTGGTAGGCATGGAGCAGCATCCGGTTTATTGAGCCGCCGGGTACCGGCGGCATATTCTCGAGGTCCCGAACGTCTATACCGCGAACTTCTGCATGGCCTGATTGAGATCGTCCACCTGGGCTTTAATCGTTTCGGCACGCTGACGCGCTGAGTCGCAGTGGCCTGAAACATCGCTGGCCGAGCCGGACAGCTCATGCACCAGACTCGCCAGCGACGCGGCCACTTCCGACTGCTGCTCTGTCGCCACGGCCATATTGCGAACTTTCTCCGCCACGTCATCCATCGAGCGAATCGTCGCCTGCAACGTCTCGCCAGCGGCGACGGTGTGCTCGGTGCCGGTCCCGACCAGGGTCTGGCTGGTCTCGATCACCGAAACCACCTGACGGGTCGACCCCTGAATCGCCTGAACAATAGCGTTAATCTCCGTGGTGGAATCGGTGGTGCGCTGCGCCAACAACCGCACTTCATCAGCCACGACCGCAAATCCGCGCCCCTGCTCACCGGCCCGGGCCGCTTCAATCGCCGCATTCAACGCCAGCAAATTGGTCTGCCCGGCGAGGTTTTCGATCACTTCCGTCACCCGCTCAATACGATCGCTTTCCGCGCTGAGGTGCTCCACCATACTGCTGGCCTGGCCGATCAGGGTATTCAGTTCAGCCACCGTTTGCTGGTTCCGGGCCAACGCCTGCTCGCCATCGGTGAGTTGTGACACGGCTTGTTGCAAATCCGCGGCAGCCGTTTGGGTATGCCGGGCCGTCTCATCCGCCGTCACCGACATTTCCTCGATTGCCGCAGCCATCGAACTGACTTTCTCCGCCTGTTTCACCGCCTCGCCGGCCGTACCGCTGTTATTCACCAGCAGTTGATCCATGCTGCGGTCAACCCCGGCCGTTTTCTCGCTCACCCCGGTCACCAGGGACGACAGGGAAGCTGTCATTCGGTTTACCGCATTCACCAAGGCTGCAATTTCATCCCGGCCTTCCCCGGCCAGCGGCTGTCCGGAAAAATCACCGTGAGAGATGTCATCGGCCCGTTTGACCACCCGTGCCAAACGGGTACCGATATGGCGGCCCAGCCAGGTCGCCACAAGCAAAGCACTCGTTGCGGCCACCAGCACGACCGCAATCAAGGTCATGGTGATCTGATCCATTTTCTCAGCAACCGCCACCCCGCCCTGTTGGGCCTGCGCCTGCCGGGCAGAGACTACGCCATCAAGGATCTCAGCCAGCGTTGCCGCAGCCGGGGCTGTTTGTTGCGCCATCATATCGTTCGCCCGATTCCATTGCGGCGACTGACGCAATGTAATCACTTGCTCGGCCAGCGGCAGATACAGCTGCTGCATTTCTTCAAACAGTTGCCATAACCCCTGATCACTGCTGCTTAAGCTGTGTTGCTTGCCCTGAATCTCAGCCACGGCCTGTTGATGACGCGCCATCAACTCCTGGTACTTCTCCAGTCGTGCCGTCTGGCCATCAAACAAATAATCGCGCAACACGCCCAGCGCATTTGAGAGTGACGTGTAGCTATCGGCATACAACTTCATCAGCCGTTTCCGCTCACCCCCTTCGGGGTTGGTCACTTCTTCATTGATCAGGCTTTGCAACTGATCTAAAGCCACTTCCGCGATTGGTGCCGCTTCATTTTGCATCAGAGCATGCGCCGGTAAATTCTCTTCGCTGTGGCTGATTGCTACAATCGCCTGCTCGCTGGCCTTCAATGTCTGCCAAACGTCGTTGAGTTGCCGAGATTGCGTGTCGCTCACCAGCGGGCTCAACGCCTCCAGTTGCTGCTCAACCTGAGAGAAAATCCCGTTCATCTGCCGGGTTAAAGCCTGGGCTTCCTCCCCGGCACCGTCGAGCAACATATAAGCGCGCAGCGTCAACAGCGACGCCTGGACGGATTGCTGTAACGAACGGCTGACTTCGACCGTCGGTAAATCATCATGAAGCAAAGAGCGGGCGCTCCGCTCGACCTGGCCGATTTGCTGATAGAGGATCACGGCAGCGCCGATAAACAGCGCGATGATCAACAAAAAACTCATCCTGAGTTTTCTGGCAATAGAAAATGTCATGGGCAGTCAGTCCGTTGTTACACCACAGAAAGGTTAATATAGTGTTAATAAACCAGGGAATAAACAACAAACGCCGATTGTTCTCTCCAAACGGTGATCAACCACTCCTTGATACGCAATCACCAACATATGCAACCAAATCATTGATTCCATCAATGTGAAACGGCCAATCTCGTTCACGTAGCATTCACCCCTACCTCAATAATATAAATATCAACAAGAAAGCGACGCGCAAACCGCGGCGTTGAATCGAAAAACAGAACTGAAGAACAAGGGGATAAGGGATGCAGTGTCATCACAAACGTCTACAGCGAATCAAACGGACACTTTGGCAACGAATGATTTATAAAGAAGTCCACCGCTGCCATGAATGTGGTGAACGGATTAAGATCTAACGCCGTAGCGCCTGGACGTTGAACAAACAATACAAAATCAAATGGCGTCCGTGCACTCGAAGGCCAGCAAAGACATCGTCAACGCTAGGGATAAATAAAAAAGGAGGTCACTCAGGGTGACCTCCTTTTTTTTCATCGACCGGGCAGAAATCACACAATCCAGCTTACGAGTGATAAATTTCGTTTTAGCCTTCAGTATTTCCCGTGCAGGTTAAAGATAATCCGTTGGACGTTACTTCCCGACCAGCCCGATATCGATCACCATCCATCGGATCTCAGTACTCGGCGCAGTGCCATCAATATCAAGAATGCCAAACTGTGCGTTGATTAAGGTTGTTGCGCATTGGGGAGCACCCTGCGCCTTGATTGGGGGAATTTGGGGCGCCGGGTACTCAATTGCTAAAGTGATTGATCAAAGATTGACTGTCTGTTTTAGAGCGGAGCAGATGGATCAATCCAGTCCAACACATAGCAACTTGTGAGCGGTTCTCCTTGTGAGTTTTCTCCTCCGATCAATATCATTCCATTGTCCGTAGTAAGACTGATGCCATACGCAGCACCAGACGGTAGACAGCCAACTTTGTGCCAACACGTCCCATCGAGCCGCCAAATGCTATCGGTGTAATGTTTGGTGAGCCCGAGATGGGTGTACCACTGCCCTTTCCGAAAGTTGTGCTGACTGCCCTGAAAATACGTGCCACCCGCAATAACATAGTTATTGTTGATTTGGCCGGAATAACTGCCTGCCAGCCCCTCATGGTCGCTGTCACTCGCCACAATTGATGGGATAAGCTGGCAGGAGATTTCATGACGTGAATGGAAAATAAACTGTTTGATTTGCGTACTTCTGAGACCCGGCTTAATTTCACCTTCAATCAAAGTGACGGTATGACCATCGTGAATCATCCCGGCGCCACAATTTGCTGAAAAAGGGTTCGGCTGTAAAATATGCCAATGATTATGCTCGACATCGAAACACCAGATATTCTGATTCCAGCCATAAGCCTCGACCGGTTGTGACATAAATTCCCTGAAGAGTCGCTGGTAACGCTCCGGCTCCAGGTTTTGATCGACTTTGGCAAGCGAAGCCAGAAAGCGGTCAAAAACGACGTTGTTATAACCGCCAAAAAATACCAGATAGCCCGGCTGAATCTCACATCCTGAAGCCCCCAATAACCCAATCGGAAGAACAGTATCCAACTGCTGCCATTGGCCAGTGCGGCCATCAAAGTAATATCCGTCCATCAAAACCTGAGGGGGATGCGCTGCATCTGTCGAGCCGGCACCGGAAAAGACATACAAACCGTCAGCAACCGGGATGGCAACCGCATCGTTTCGGGCAATGCCGGGAAACGCTGCAACTGCCTGCCAACCCAGAGACGGGGCATCCAGGTCGTAACAAAAAAAGCGGCTCCCTGCGCTCCCCAATCCAGCGTAAAGTCGGCGGCCAATTTTTCCGCCGACGCCGTTTTTCAGTCCCACCGGGAATTTGGCAAAAGAAGTGATATGAAGGGTCATGGCAGCATTCCTGTTAATCGGTGATCTCGACAGATGAGCCATTCCAGGCGAGCAGATACACTTTATTGCTCGCCTGGCGATCACTTTTTTCACCGCCGACGATCAACACGCCATCTTGAACGGTAAATGAGGCCCCGTAGGCCAACCCTTCTGGCAAATCGCTTGACTGCGACCACAGACCGTTCTGCAACACATATGACTGCGGATTAAATACTTTCTGCAATCCATTATGAGCAAACAGTTTTCCGTCTTCAAAGGCCGCTTTTGCGCCATGAAAGTTCGCCCCCCCAGCCACGATCAGCGCGCCGTTGCTGATCCCGGCGAATGCACCGGCCATCCCTTCCTGGACGGCAGATGGCTCAGGCGCTGGAAGAGAAAGTAAGCTCCGCCAGGGCTGTTTCTCGCCGAAGCGATATTGTTTTACTTCTGCGGTACGCAATCCCGGTTTGATTTCACCGCTCACCAGCGTCGCCAGCGGCCCTTCGGCGACCAGCGCCGAGCCGCAATTGGGGAGGTAGGGAGAGAGCCCTTGCTCGGACCACTGGCCGCTTGCCGGATGAAAACTCAGGACGTGGCGGTTCCACCGATAATCCAGTGGCGGCATTCCCATGTAGTCATCGACAACCTTCTGCCAAGCCGCGGGCTGTGTTTTTTTGTCAATCGTGTTGATATCGGAGAGGTACTGATCGAAATAGGCCTTATTGTATCCGCCAAAAAATACTATCTGTTGCCCGTCAGGTGAGTATGAGGCTGCCCCTAATAAGCCGACAGGGGACGAAGTGTCGACCTGTGACCAAGTGTCGGTTGTCAGGCGGTAACGATAGACGGTCTCAAACAGCACCGGGGATACATCTGCAGACTTGGCCTTACCCGAACCACCAAACACATAGATGTCGTCCCCAACAACCGCTGCCGTGGCGCCGTGGCGCGCCGGACCAATAAATGCTGCTTTCTGTTGCCAGCCTTGCTCCGGCTGCTGCAGATCCAGCATGTAAAACGTCTTACCGGCCGAGCCCAAACCTACAAAGACTTTATCGCCAATTTGGGCGCCGACCCCGTTTTTCATCCCCACTGGTAAATCTGGCCACAGATTGTCTGCATTCACACCAGTACTGGCGAACACAACAGCTGCAAGCAAAGGTGTAGTGAAAGGATTGGATATCTTATTCATTGTTCTGATTTCCTTATCATGAATGGCCTAAGCTGCCATCGCTGCGAATTAAAACCAGTCCAATTATCGATCAATGAAAAAATATTTCTTTGATCAATTTAACAATAAAAATAATTTTTATTTTTTGGTAAAAAAAAAGCTCATCTTGAATGAGCCTTACGAAAAAACATGAATCATCCGTCAGGAATCGTCAGCCATTCAATAATGGCATCACCACTTCCGCAGTATCGACAACGGATTCTGAGTATTCGGGATAAGTGTCGAGTAACGTATTAATCAGCACATCCACCAACAACAGGGCGCCCACTTTCGAAGCAAACGCGCCGCCGGAGAGCGGGCCTTCGGGCCGGGCAGCAACCAGCATTTCGGTCGACACTGCCGTCAGAGGGCTGTGGCTGACATTGGTAAGAGAGACGACGGGAATACCACGGGCATACGCTTGACTGGCCGCGTAGACAACTTCTTTGGTTGACCCTGAGCTGGACGCCGAAAACCACAGATCCCCTGCCGTGCACCGGACCGCGTTCATGGCCGCTAAATGGGTATCTTCGTACATGGTGACTTTCTTACCAATGCGCAACAGGCGGAACGCCAAATAGTGGCCGACGATACTGGAGGCTCCCACTCCCACACAGCTGATAAACTTCGCCTCATGGACCAGCTCACAAATCCGCTGGAGCGAGTTTCGATCGATCAACTTTGCCGTATCCTGCAAACTCGCCACCGCACTTTGCGCAGAGATCGTACAGATATCGCCATCAGTTTCCGCCAGAGGCTTACTGGCTGTCTGGCTGAGATCAACGGCTAATGCCATTCGAAAATCAGAATAACCTTTGTAGCCCATATCCCGGCAAAGGCGCACAACCGTCGCCTCGCTGGTTTTCGTATAACGCGCCAAATCCGTGATGGTTTGAAATTGAACGTCGTGAGCATTTGCCAGGATATAGTCAGCAACCACTCTGAGCTTTTTGCTCAACGGCTCTATGTTGGAACGTAACCGAACTAATAGATTTTTAGGCGAACTCACACTGGCCTCTTTGGGTATTTTTATACTGCTGTAAAAGTATCAAAGACATGGGTCTTTTAACACCATAAGCCTACAGCTTCATTGATAATTTCTGTAACAGGACATAAGGGGCTTGCGCCCCTTTTGTGTTCAGTTACGCCGTGAGAAAACCAATATCACGCATCTTGGCGACCACATCGGCTTTCTGCGCCGCAGTAAGCGCACGGATCGGCAGTCGCGGATCACCGGCATCAATGCCATGGAGTTGCATGGCCGCTTTCCCGGCTGCAACGCCGCCGTATTCCACCAGGATACGGACGATAGCGATCACTTTGTCCATAATCTGTGCCACCTGCTCGTGCTGCCCCTGCTGGAACGCGTCGATCATTTCCAGATACAGCGGCGCAGCATAGTTATAAGTACTGCCCACAGCACTGACGGCCCCCACTGCCAGCCCGGCCGGGAAAAACTCATCCACCCCGAATGGCATGTCAAATTTTCCGCCGGCAACCCGCACACAACGTTGATATTCATATAAATCAACATGATTGAACTTCGCGCCCGACAAGTTGGGAATTCGCTCGTTCCCCTGGATCAGGAACTGTTCCAGATCCAGGTTCACTCCGGACATCCCCGAATGGTAGTAGTAGAAACCCTTTGATGGCGCTGCGGCGGCAATTTGCGCGCAATACTCGACCAGATCAGCAACACTGCCCGGTTTGAAGAAACATGGACCAATGGCCGAGGTGGCGAGAATGTCCAGCGTTTCAGCATGGCGCGTCAGCTCTAACGTATCCACAATGCTCAAGGTGCCGGTATGCAGAATAATATCCAGTTTACCGTCGACAGCCTTCACCCAGCGTTCGGCAATGGCTTTACGTTCTGCAACCGAGCAGTGAATCCCTTCCCCAGTTGTCCCGCACACGTACGCGCCTTGCACGCCCTGCTCAATCAGCAGCTGAGCAATCTCATCGATTGCCGAGAAGTTGACTTGATTGTTCGCATCGAACGGCGTGTGTGGCGCAGCAATCAGTCCGGTTAATTTTTTCATCTTCAAATACCTTTCATCTTATATTTCGGGCCAAATAGAATTGCATTTGGCGGTTATCAGTTATTGCCCGTAATCCAGGAGCAACTCGGGCAGAAACAGAGTGATCTGCGGGAAGATCGCAACCAGAGCAAGCACAATAAATAACGGAACCAACAGCGGAAGAACGCCTCGAGTCAAAGTATGGAACGGTATATCCCCCACCCGGGAAACAACATACAGCGCCATACCCATGGGCGGCGTCAAGATCCCGATCATCAAGTTCAGGATGGCCATCACCCCGAAGTGAACCGGATCAATCCCCACCGCCGAGGCAACCGGCACCAGGAAGGGCACCAGCAACAGCAGTAAGGCCAGCGACTCGATAAACGTGCCGAGGAACAGTAAGAGCAAATTGATCAGCAGTAACAAGATCAGCGGATTATCACTGATGGTCAGGAAATAGCTGGCCAGCAGTTGCGGCAACTGTTCGCGGGCGACGATCCATCCGAAGACGGTCACCCCCATCACCATCAGCGCAACCACCGCCGTGGTATTGACCGTCTCTTGCAGAACCTGAAGAAAACCGCCCCAGGTCAGCTGCTTATAAACCACCACCCCAAGAAATAAGGCATAGAGCGATGACACGACTGCCGCTTCGGTCGGGGTAAATTTACCTGAGAAGATCCCGCCAATAATGATGACCGGGGTCAGGAGAGACAAAAATGCTTCTTTAAAACGTTTCAACTGCTCTCGACGGGATGCCCGAGGCAAGGTGATGTAACCGCGCTTTTTACAAATCACATAGCTCATCACCATCAGCGCCACACAGCACAACAATCCGGGGATGGCACCGGCCAGAAACAAGGCGCCAATCGAGGTATTCGAGACCACACCGTAGATCACCAGCGGGATCGACGGCGGGACCAGCGGGCCGATAATACAGGAGGCTGCCGTCAAACCACCGGCAAAATCATCGTCATACTTGGCATCTCGCATCGACTTGATTTCAAGCTGACCCAAGCCGCCCGCATCCGCAAGTGCTGAGCCTGACATGCCTGAAAACAGCAGGCTTGCCATAATATTCACATGGCCAAGGCTACCGGTAATATGACCAACCATGGCTTTGGCAAAATCAAAGATACGCTCGGTGATCCCGGCACTGTTCATCAGGTGGCCGGTCAGCACAAAAAACGGGACCGCCAGCAAGGTAAAGTTGTTGATCCCCCCCAGCATCTGTTGGGCGGCAAAGTTAATCCCGGTGCTCTGAGTCAGCACCAGAAAAACCAATGCCACAAAAATCAGCGAGAAACCGACCGGCATCCCTGCAAACAGCAGCGCAAGCCAGCCAAATATTGAACCTGTCATAACATTTTCCTACCGGTGAATTTCTTTGGAGCGCTGGTGCATCGCTGCACTCCCTGCGCGGCGGTATTGCACAACCAGGGCCAGCATTTTCTGAAGCTGACGAAAGACCATAAACAAGCCGCCGAGCGGCAAGCTGTAGTTCATCCACTGGCTTGAAACCCCCAGGGTAATGAGTTCAAAGAACGCATTGCGCTGGACGTGCTGATAACCGAGATAAATAATGGCGAAAATAGAAATCAGCACCGCGACCTCCAGGGTCAGTGCCAAAATCAGGCGCAGTTTTTCCGGCAACTTGTCGGAGAAATAGGTGATGTTTACATGTGAATTGCGCTTGATGGCGATGGCGCAGCCAATCAGCGACATATACATAAAAAGCACCCGGGCAAGCTCTTCACTCCAAAGAGAAGGATCATTAAACAACCAGCGCGTCACGATCTGCCAGGTCAGGACCACCAGCAATAGAATCATCAACGGCACCGTGATGATTTCTTCAATGTTACTTATCAATTTACGTCGCATGTTTCGCTCCAGGGCTGACTGTTTCCAGCCAGCCAAGCATTCATTACATATTGGCCAGTTTGTTGATCAGCGGTTCGCCGATCTTCTGATCAAACTCGCGATACAACGGCTCCATCGCCTGGCGGAACGGCGTCAGTTCCGGGTAAGTCACATTCACGCCCTGCGACTTGAAGAAGGACACCAGTTCTTCCTCTTGCGCTTTCACCGTCGCCGTATGCGCTGCACCGGTTTTCTCCACAGCATCCTGGATCAGTTGTTGCTCTTTCTCGGACAGTTTTTGCCACGATGTTTCTGAAACCAGCACCATCTGGTCATTGACAATATGGTTGGTCATCGCCAGGTTGTCCTGCACCTCGTAAAACTTCATCGCTTTGATCGTTGGCAGCGGGTTTTCCTGGCCGTCTACCGCATTGGTCTGCAGTGCAAGGTACACTTCCGAGAAGGCCATCGGTGTCGGAGAAGCGCCGGAAAGTTTCGCAAAGTTCAGATTGGGTTTAGCGTTCGGCACCCGCAGCTTCAGCCCCTGAAAGTCCTGGATCGATTTCAGGGCACGATTCGAGGTGGTCTGGCGGGTTCCGTTGTACCAGGTATCCAGCGCACGCCAGTTGAATTTGGCCAGCATCTCATCGCGCACCCCTTGCCCGAACTCGGACTCAAACATCCGGCGAATATGGGCATAGTCTTTTGCGACATAAGGTAGAGCAACGGCCTCAGCCCGCGGGATCCACAGACCAATCCGCCCGAATTCGGCATAGGTCAGGTCCAGATCGCCATAGGTCAGTTGCTGCATCATGGCGCGATCATCTCCGAGCTGCGCACTCGGGTAGAGGGTGATTTTTAATTCGCCGTGACTCATCTGATCGACGGTATCTGCCAGCATTTTGGCTGAGTTGTATTCCACGGAGCCCACAGCAGCCTGCATGCCCATTTTCAGTGTGGTCGCCGCTTGCGCTGATACCGTTACTCCCAGCGAGAGCAAGACCAACGTCAGTTTATTGATGCCTTTCATATGATTTCCTTTCTGTTCTACACCTGAGTTATACGATAAAAAAAATTTTTATTTAATTTGAAAAAAATCTTTTTAATGGATTATTATTGCGGTGAAGATTATTTTCAAACCAAGTTTTTACAAAATGTGATCACGGACAGCCAATCGCTTCTTTCTCAAGCATAGAGCCGGTTTTGCGATTGGTTGTGGCCCAGGCACACAGCTCCGTGACCCTCACAGCAGTAGAAGAGGCACAGTATGAAAACCAAAGTGAACCAGCTCCGTGAACTCAAAAGAAAATTGAATGGCCAGACCGTGGTCTCTATCCAGCCGGTGGCCGGTAGCCCGTTGGAAAGAACCGACTTTATTGTTGCGATGGCCCAGGCCGCTGAGCAAGCAGGAGCTCAGGCGCTTCGTATTGAAGGGGTCAGCAATGTTGCCGCGGTGACTGCAAAAGTTCGAATCCCGGTGATCGGCATCGTCAAACGCGACCTGCCGGACAGCCCGGTTCGGATCACCCCTTTTCTCGAAGATGTCTTCGATTTAGAGCGAGCCGGCGCGAGTATCATTGCGTTTGATGCCACGGATCGCTCCCGCCCGACGTCCCGTGAGATGATTGCCGATACGATTGCCGAAACCCGGTGCCTGGCCATGGCAGATTGCTCCTGTTTTGACGACGGCCTCTGGGCCCATCGACAAGGCGTTGAGATCATCGGTTCAACCCTGTCCGGCTATGTTGGCGGCCCGGAACCGACTGAGCCAGACTTTGAACTGATCCGCCAATTCGCTGCCCAAGGTTTCTTTACCATGGCAGAAGGCCGCTTCAATACCCCGGAACTGGCAGCAAAAGCCATTGAGTGCGGCGCAGTGGCTGTCACAGTCGGTTCTGCCCTCACCCGGCTGGAAATTGTGACCCATTGGTTCAATCAGGCAACCCAAACCGCAGGAGCGCGTTCATGAACGTATTGGCAATTGACATCGGCGGGACCAAAGTCGCCCTAGGCTTACTCCAGGCTGGCGTTTTGACCGAACGCAAACAGATCCCGACGCCCGCGGTCACCACAGCAGATGCGTTCGCCGACGAGATCCTTCAAGCATGCCGCCCCTGGCTGGTACAGGCAGACTGTATCGGTGTCTCCACCACAGGGGTAGTCACCGAGGCCGGAATTACTGCCATCAATCCGGTCACCCTGGCATTCCCGGCGCCGTTCCCGCTGCAAGCCGCCTTGCAATCGCAAACCCAGCTGCCCGTCAGCATGCTGAACGACGCTCAAGCCGCTGCATGGTATGAGTATCAACGTCTGGACGGGAAATATCGCAATATGGCCTACCTGACGGTATCGACCGGCATTGGCGGCGGGCTGGTGATTGACGGCAAGCTGCATACCGGGGCGCAGAATTTCGCCGGCCACATTGGTCACACCGTGATTGACCGATTTGGCCCCCTATGCGGCTGTGGCCAAACTGGCTGCGCCGAAGCAACGGCTTCGGGTACCGCCATTCAAACGCTGGCTCGGAAACTTATTTCTTCGTCTATTCGCAATCCGGAGCTGTTCGACATGGCGCCGGAACATGCACAGGCCGAGGCCATCATTCAGAACAGTGCCCAAGCCGTCGCCACCTTATGCGCGAATTTAAAAGCTACCCTGGATTTAGAGGTGATCGTACTGGGCGGCGGGATAGGCTTAGCGGCAGGATACCTTGAGCGGGTGAAACAGCACCTCGCGGCCAAGCCGCCGTTTTTCCAGGTCGAGCTTGTTGCGGCCCAGGGCGATCATGACGCGTGCTTGCTTGGCGCAGCCTGTCTTCACACCCGACTGGCGTCAGGAGCGTCGCAATGAGCCAGCACATCAGGCCCGATGCACAGGATGCCGACACCGATCTTATCGCCCTGTGCCATAGGCTGAAGCCGGTATCGCCGTATCTGTTTCTGGAAAATCTCTTCCGTAACCTCGCGAGTCAAAATCCGGATTGGAACAAGAGGCTGTTTCTAAGTGACGCCTACAACATCTTAGCGCAGCTTCCCGACACTACGAATGACGCCGAGCGCTTGACTGCACTCTGTGACCAGCTCAGTGTGAAGCAAACCGCCGGTTTTATCAGTCGATCCTTACAGATGACCGACTGCCACCGCACGTTCGGGACCCTGGCGGATGTCGTGATGTTCGGTGACTCGATTACCGAATGGGGGATGTGGTCTGAGATGTTTCCCGGCATCAAACTGGCCAACCGGGGTCTGGCCGGTGATACCACCCGGGGAATGTTGTGCCGGATAGACACCACGTTACAACTGCAGCCACAGCGAGTCTTTGTGATGGCAGGGATCAACGACCTGGCCCAAGATGAAACGGTCGAAGCCGTGTTTGGCCGGTATGAAGAAATGCTCGAGTTCTGGCAACAACACGCCATTGAGCCGGTTGTACAGTCGACCCTGTATGTTGGCAGCCGGCTGGCCTCGTTAAACCCGTCAGTGGCGCTGCTCAACCAGCATCTCAGACAAGCCTGCCACGCAAGAGGTCTTCGTTTTGTTGATGTGAATGCAGCGCTGAGCGAGCGGCAGCAACTCCTTGCCGAGCACAGCCGCGATGATCTCCACCTCAATGCCGTCGCCTACCAGAAATGGCGGCTGCTCATCGCCCCCCTACTCACTTGAAAATGGCGGGGCCTGATTGAGAGGGTTGTCCTGAAACTCTCTCAATCAGCGTCTGCTCCTAATCCGAGAACTTACTTGATATTGATTCGGTTTTCGCAGGCAAATTCCAGCATATCGCGTAATTTAATCATGGCGTCAATATCCTGGCTCATTTCTTTTTTAATTTCTTCCAGCTCATTGGCACTGACTTTGCCGTCTGACAGCGCAGCCCGAATCTCCAGCTGCACCTCGCCACGCTCTTTATCCCAGTCCATCCAGGCATTAAGCACATTGCGGTAAGTGACCTCATGCTCCTCATCACTCTCACTCCGCTCACATTTCAGGCCAAAGAGCTTCAGCATTTCATCCAGAATAAACACATGGCGATCTTCTTGCTGCAGCACTTTGACCGTCAGCATAAATTCTTGCAAGGTCAGTTGGTGGCCCGCCTGAGCCGGGTTGATTTTATTGGAAAATGTCCGTGAGCTAATGTTTTTACCGCTCATCGCTTTGACTTCATTGAACAGCTTCTCAATGCCGAATTCCTTGCTCTGGAGATGAAGGGAGCGTGAAAAACCAGTCAATAACGAATCTTTGTCCATTCGGGTTGCCATGATGTTCAGGGGTTACAAAGGTGGGGCAATCATAGGGAAATACAGGTAAACATCCAGAAAAACCGTGATATCGCTCCAGAAAACCAACCTAACTGATGAATTTATCAACATAGATACCTTACCGGTATCAGAAAATATGAGAGACATCCCGAATTTCATGCACGCCGCTGTGATTCTCCCCTCCCGAATGTGCACTGAATTGCATCATGTCAAGCGAATCAGCATCAAAATTTTAATGATTGAATAGAAGTGGCATTTTTATGCACATATGATTCACTACGCATATGCAATCATGCTCAAATGGCCACCCTTTTGATGAATCTTTACACAAACAAAACAATGATTGGGTGACACAATGAAGAAGGAACTCTTTTCACTAACCGTGCTTGCTGCCGCTTTATTGAGTGGCTGTAATAACAGCAACTCCTCCGGTGAATCAAAAACAGGCCCCGGACAAACGCCGGATCCAACCCCCGCCAAAACCACATTCAGCGGGACGCTGGTGACGCCGGAACCGGTTCAGGCCACGACACAAAAAGCGCTATTCAGGGCAACCCGGGGCTTTACCACCCAAGCGACGGATACACCTTGTCCGAATGTACCCACCGGCTACTATCCGCTCAGTAATGCTTCAATCTCGTTGGTCGCCAACAATGATGCGGTCTTCAGCGAAACCACAACAACTGATACCTGTGGCCAGTTCTCACTGGAAGTTGAAGGCGAAAACACAGCCTTTGAGAACTCCAAACTGGTCGCCACCTCCGACAACTTCAAAACCCTCGAAGCCAATGCCCAAAACTTCGTGCAAACTGCCGATAAGCCGAACGATACCGTGGCTTCAACCATTGCCAAAAATGCCAGCTACGTGATTAGCGGGATCCAGAAAATCGATGATGATACCCTGGCATTCTCGATCACCGACAGCCAGTCCGGTAAAGCCGTGATCCAGGTGGCGAAAAGCGCGTTCCAGATCCTGGTCAATGCCAACGAGAACCCGATCGTCTCCCTCAACACCGCCGATCAGCTGCAAGTCAGCAACAGCATCGTGATGACCCTCGATGCTAGTGGTTCAATGTCTGGGAAAGTATATGACGAGCAAGGCGATCCCGTCACTGACAGTAATAACGTCATCTACAACCGCTTTCGCCTGACAGCACTGGCAGCACATCAGTTTATGATGGAAAAAAATGCCGAAGATGAAGTGGCAGTGATCCCCTTCAGTTTATATGTCAATCCCATCAATAAAACATTCCTGGATGGGTACAATTTTCAGGACGAGAACGGACTGAAGACCACCATCAATTACAGTGACTCCGGATTTATGAAAGATAAAGCCGCACTTCACTTTGCAATCGATTTTTACAACATGCACGTGCCAATGTGGGAGGAACGTGTCCTCGATACCAAACATGCCGGCCGAACCGATAACGTTCACACCATTGTTGAGGACTATCCTTGGGGAGGCGGAACTGAGCTTGAAGATTCGATTCATGTCGCGCTCGATACCACCAAGCAGGCCACGGGTGATGTCAACTCAGTGTTCGTGATGACTGACGGCGATGCCAGGTTTAACGATCTTGACGGCCTGATCACGAAAGCCAAATCAATGAATCTGCCGGTTCACAGTATTGCTATCAGCAACGACGCCTATACCCAGGACTTAATGCAGATCTCAGAGCAAACCGGCGGTAGCTTCAAGCACATTACCGATGTTCAGAATATCGCCGGCGTATATTCTGCCCTGCAAACCACGGTGAAGTTTAATTATTTGGCCGACTTAACCCTGCCGGTCAAGAGCCAGGATGTCATTAAAATGATCCTGACGCTGAACGGCGAAGTCGTGGAGCGGGAAGTGACCCTGAACTGATTGCGCGCCCGGACCGTACTCAGCAACTGCGCCCTGCTCGCCACACCGGTGGGCAGGGTTCAGGGCGACAGGCCGGGACCGGCCCGGACCACATGGGGGAAGATCGCCTCCACCTCCCGGTACATGGCTTCCGGATCGCCTTCATAACGCCGTGAGAAATGAAACGGCACCAATTGACTCACATTCGCAGCCACGGCAATTTCCCCGCAGGCCGTCGTCGTCAGGTGACCGTTATTTCGCCCACGCCAGCGATCCTGATGCGCAAATGCCGCTTCGCAGATCAGTGTATCGGCATCACGGGCCAGGGTGATCAGCTTACGTCGGTTCTCGGGGGTATCGGCCAGATCGGTTGCGTAAACCAGCTTCTTCCCGGCCTGCTTTTCGATCAGTTGTGAGGCCAAGGTACTGACCGCACATGTCTCTCCGTTGGGCAAAGTGATCACATCATCCAGCTGACCGGCAAGATAACAATACTTGAGTTGGCCCAGCCAGCGATCCGGCGGATACGGCATGGCTTGCAACGCCTGCTCGGAAATACGGATCGATTCGACCGGCTCATAAGCATAAGCCAGCACTGGGGTGCCGTGATCCAGCTCGACCGCCCGGATCAAAAACCGGGCTTCCTGGTGAATGATCCCCTGATGAATCATGCGTTCCGGGAGCACATCAATGGTCCGGTAACCCGCCTTTAACCGGAAACACCGCAACGTCTGCCCATGCAACTCAGCCACCTCAAACTCCGGCCCGTTCTCCCCGATGCGATCCCATAATATCCCGCTCAGCATGCCGGCGACATGCAGCGCCAGCCCGGGCGGCCCAAACAGCTTGCAGGGTGACGGTGAGCCGAGCCTTACCCGCAACAATCCCATAAACCCGCCGATGTGATCAAAATGCGCGTGGGTAATAAAAATATGGCTGACATGATGGCTATGGCGCATCGGTAAACGGATCGTGTTCCCTAAATCAAACAAAATGCAGCGACGACTCCAGTGGGTTTTGATCAGCAACAGCGGATCTTCAAACAAGCCGTTGACCAGCTCGGCAGTCATATCCCGTTGCTTGATCGGCGGACTGCGATCCACCACTTTGGTGCGGTGGGCATACACTAGAGACGGTTTGCAAACAGGCGGTAATGTTTGGGGTGAGCGAGGTTGACGGACGGTTCGCAGCTTGTGCCCGGGCAAGTGCCTGGCATCGCGGATCAGCAGCTGAATTGGCCCACGCAGTGGCGACAAAGACGGTGGTATCGCCACGCCCTGCGGACTGCGCAGGCGGATCCCCCGGGGCGTCAGCGTCACCACCTCCCCCATCACCGATTGACCTTGCGGATCCCTGAGTTGTACCAGCATCCCCGGCCAGCGCTCAGGCTCAGCGCGCGGCGGCGGTGTTCCCAGCAATACCAGCGCCTGCCACGGCAACTCGTACTCAACCGCGTGGGTCAGATAGCACTGCCATAACCGGGTCCGCCAATCCAGTCGCTCACTGCGCAGGGGCAGTCGCGCCAGCGATGACGGCGACAACCAGAGCACCGGGCACGGAAGCGCGGAAATCACCGACGCCACTTCCGCCACCTGTTCACGCTCAGCCAGTACCACCAACCGGGACGCGGCGGTACGGGCCACCAGCGTTTGCAACATTTCCGCAGCGGCAACCCCCTGGATCATCCCCGGCGCATCAATCAAACACGGGCAATCGTCCAGAACCTGCTGCATCAATTGTCCGACGGCTTCAGACAACGGCAAGCGAAAGCGGGCGGCATCCAGGCTGCAGAGGGCTTCAAATGCAAGCAACTGCCAGTCCCCCTGATGGTTGTTCTCCAGACGCCTATGTCCTAGACGCCACTGCCCCAGATTGACTGCCGCCGGGATCCCAAAACTCGGCGTTCCGGGATCCGCGCTCAGGCACAGGCACCCTCGACCGGCAGCCGACAAGCGCCGGGCCAGCTCGGCAGCCAGCGTGCTTTTCCCGGCCCCGGTCGGGCCGAAGATCAACACACGTTCAGCTTTGTGCAGCAGCTTTTCATACAGCAACGCAGCACCCGCGTGATACGCAAACCTTGTCGTCGGTGCCTCCATGTTTCCCCCAACCCTCCTGTGATACCCCAATCTGTTAAGTATACTTAACCTTTGATGTTCACAATCTGCCGCAGGGTATGGACAATCTCGACCAAATCACGCTGATTGGCCATCACCGTGTCGATGTCTTTGTATGCCGAAGGAATTTCGTCAATCACGCCCTTGTCTTTGCGACACTCAATCCCGGCGGTCTGGGCTTTGAGGTCGCTAACGGTGTGCAGTTTTTTCGCCTGGGTCCGCGACATGCGACGCCCGGCCCCATGGCTACAGCTACAAAAAGAGTCCGGATTGCCGAGCCCGCGCACCACGTAAGAATGGGTGCCCATACTGCCGGGGATCACCCCGAGATCTCCCACCCCGGCCCGAATGGCACCTTTGCGGGTCACCCAGACCTCGCGGCCGAAATGGAACTCGCGTTCAATATAGTTGTGGTGACAATTGATCGCTTCCTGGGTCACGGTAAAGGGGGGCAACAATCGCGCCATTCGTTTCAAGGCCGCATCCATCATCAGCGTCCGGTTCACCCGGGCATAAGCTTGCGCCCAGCTCACCGCTTCCACATATGGTTGATAATAGCGAGCCCCTTCCTCGAAATACGCCAGATCGGTATCGGGTAAGTGGATATGATGGCGCGCCATGTCGCGCTTGGCCTGGGTAATAAAATAACGGCCTATTGCATTGCCGATCCCCCGGCTGCCCGAGTGGAGCATCACCCAGAGATCGTCGGCTTCATCCAGGCAGAGCTCAAAAAAGTGGTTGCCGCCGCCTAACGTCCCGGCTTGGTAAGCCCAGCGGCCGGGTTTCACCATTTTCCGCAACTCAGGATTGGCCTGAAGGATCTGCTCAAGCTGGACAGCCAGAGGAGAATCACCACGGATCCGGGGCCGCGGATGCTCCTGGCCCGGCCCGAGCGGGATCACCGATTCCAGCTCCTGGCGCAGCATCCGGCAGCTGTCCGGCAAATCAGCCGCGGTCAGTGACAGGCGCACCGCATTGATCCCGCAGCCGATATCCACTCCGACCGCTGCCGGAATGATCGCCCGGACGGTACAAATCACGCTGCCGATGGTGGCCCCTTTGCCCAGATGCACATCCGGCATCCCGGCAACATGATGATAAATAAAGGGTAAGGACGCCGTGTGTTTGAGCTGTAAGGCAGTCTGATCATCCAGATCATCGGTCCAGACTTTAACCGGATGCAGTTGCTTGCCTTGCGGCGGATAAAAGGTTGATACCGGCATGAACATGCCTCCACAGAACGGGCATTGGCCTCTTTTGAGTATATGCACCGCACAAGGGCTGAGCGCGCAAACTCACACCGACCTTCACCGCCCGCCTACATCCCATCCATGACGTCCCCCCTGCCCCGATTACTACGATCGCATAATGATGAGCGAGCCCACTGAAATCAAACGATGTTAAGCCTATGATATGCCGATATAGGATATGAAGCATGGATGATTCAGCGGTGGTCTCAGGAGCGCGTCAATGATTAGAAAAGCCGAGCAGCGGGATTGTGTTAATCTGGCGGCGATGTCACTGCAAGTGTGGTTGGATACTTATGCAATTCAGGGCCTGCGAACGCAGTTATCTCAGTATGTGTTATCGACCTTTACCGAAAGTCATTTTTCTCAGCTCTTGAATCAAGATGTCATTGAGATCATCGTGTATGAAGCAGAGAACCACCTGGTTGGCTTTATCGTGGTGGATTTATCTTCTCGTTTCGAACAGTGCGAACGTTATGGTTATGAAGTGGCCACGTTGTATATATCCCGACACTTTCAGGGGCAAGGCATCGGACGGAAACTACTCCAGGAAATCGAGTGTTTATATGGCGCGCCGTTTTGGGTATCCGTTTGGGTGAATAACGAAGCAGCCATTCAGTTTTATCACCAATTCGATTTTCAGCGGGTGGGCGAGCTTCATTTTCATCTTGAGGGTGAACGTCACCGGAATGACGTGTTTTCCTATTTCGGCAGAGAAGCCTGAATTCAGATGAAAACGGTAAAACACATGGATTTATTAATCGAACAAGAAATCGCTTTGCATCAATTTGACATTCGCCAGAACATGGCTGAAGTCACGCGATTAATTCATCCCGATTTTCGGGAAGTCGGCCGTTCCGGAACGAGCTTTGATTTTACAGCGATGCTTGACATGATGGCCTCTGAACAAGCACCCAATGGCTATGTTCATTCGCAGGACTTTGAAACGATGAAACTGGAAGAGCGCGTATTTTTACTGCTCTACAAATCAGCATGGATCGATGACGCCGGCAATGCCCGTCATTTCGCCAAACGATCATCGATTTGGTCATTCGACGGTGAAAAATGGCAACTCAAGTATCATCAGGGAACCCCCTGCGCCGAATTTCAGCTTCAAAAAATCACATGAGTTTGGCAGCTTGCCTTCAGCATCCCACCATGAAGCAAAAAAGAATTTACTCAAATATCAATACTCAGGAGGCGTGAGTCAGTCTATGGAAAATAACACCATCACGATATCCCCAATCGGTCACGTTCTGTCGACCAGAACTGAAGTAATTGATGATCGCTGGGATGAAGAAACCAGCGCGATCGTTATTCAGGACACATTTGAGCCCGAGGTCCTGTCCGGTCTTTCTGAGTTCTCTCACATTGAGGTGATTTACTATTTTAACCAGGTCGATGCGTCAAAAATTACCCTTGGCGCACGCCACCCGAGAAATAACCCGGACTGGCCGAAAGTCGGCATCTTTGCCCAACGGGGTAAAAACAGGCCGAACCGACTCGGCGCAACCCTATGTCGTATCGTTTCCGTCAAGGGACATAAAATACACGTCGAAGGTTTAGACGCCATTGATGGCACCCCGGTCATCGACATCAAACCAGTGATGAAAGAGTTTCTGCCAAGAGAGCCTGTCAGACAGCCGGCCTGGTCCGAAGAAATCATGTCCAACTACTGGGCGCCAAAGAGCAAACAATATCATGAATAACCTTTCAACTTATGTTTCTGCGCTCAAAGGGAAAGAAACCAAGGTGGCTATCGTTGAGCATCAGTTCACTCAGCACCAATGTGAAGAGGGCGGCGTCACCATAGACTCTGTCGAGCATATCGTGACCTTCAGCAATGGGGTCACCTTAGCCATGCGGCAAGAATTCGATCATCCGGATACGTTCTCTGAAGGCGTGCCTGAAGGCATCTGTGCTGAGTGTTGGATCACCTATGAAATCACCGACAACCTGCAATATTTGCCGATTCGGCCGAGAAAAAAGAGCTTTACCAATCGCTGCCAGGAGGCATTCTGGTTAAAGATAAATGAAGTGCGTGCGGCGAATTAACCGTACACTTTCAAACAAACGGCAATATTAAATCGCCTTCACGAGAAAACAACGAATTCCAAAAGAACATGATTGAAATTGAGGTTTTTATGTTTGACTTTTTTACACAACTCCCAATTTGGTTTTATGTCATCGCCATCGTGACAAATTTACCGCTGATTTTATCTGACAGTCCAAAGAAAAAGAATAAACTCTGGCCCATCATCACTGTCATTAACGCCATTAACTTTACCGTCATGATTAGGCTATTCCAAGGAGACATCCCACCGTCTTTTTATGTCATGATTGGGATTGCAACCCTGGCATCAGCGCTCAAATTAAGCCATTCACATCATGATGACCACTCTGTATTTTCCGCCAAGACTCCAGGTATAGAATACTCGCAATATTCCCCATGAGAATATATTGATAACGATGGAGAAGGGATTTAGAGATTCATCCCATAATTTAAACATTCTACTCAATCAATAATTTTTCATTGCTACTATTTTTAATAACAGCCGTCTTATTGAAATAGTGAATATTATTTACTGCTTCGATACTTCATAAATATAACTATCAATAGTCTATTGAATAAATAAGGGTTCATTTATGTTTTGGAAATCCACACTCACGCTTGCCGCGTCATCCATTTCTTTCATGCTCTTCAGTGCGCAGGCACAAGCGCACGGATGGTCGGAATATCCTGAAGCCAGACAACAAATCTGTTATAACCAAGGCGGCCTTTGGGATAGTACGCCCCCTAATCCTGCATGTGCGCAAGCAAAAGCTATTTCCGGCTCGTATCCGTTTATTCAACGAAATGAGTACTCCATCAACATTCCTGACTACAACAATATGCAAGCGGTCAGAACTGCGATTCCTGACGGCACCCTGTGTTATGCCAACGATGCCCAGAAAAAAGGTATGGGCGCACCGCATGACGGCTGGACTCGTACAGAACTCAATGCCGGGACATTCGAGTATGTCTTCAATGCAACCGCCCCCCATAACCCGTCTTTCTGGCAGTTCTACTTAACCAAACCGGGC
The DNA here is from genome assembly GCF_037389125.1 of Photobacterium sp. MCCC 1A19761. Lineage (NCBI taxonomy): Bacteria > Pseudomonadati > Pseudomonadota > Gammaproteobacteria > Vibrionales > Vibrionaceae > Photobacterium > Photobacterium sp. MCCC 1A19761. The sequence continues at coordinate 58,339 of NZ_JAZGTF010000015.1, read as the reverse complement.
GCGGATCTCTCCCAGGCGCTGGCCTGGAGCGATTTGGAGCTCATTCATGAAGAAGGCAACGTGCCGGTGAACGGCGGTAAATACCGCATGAACGTGACGATTCCTACCGACCGGGTGGGGAATGCAACGCTGTTTGTCCGCTGGCAGCGTGTCGATGTGGTCGGAGAAGGCTTTTACAACTGTAGCGACATCGTCATTAACAATGGCAATGTCACGCCACCCGTTGTCCCGACCCCGGAGCCGGCAGAGCCGAACCTGATCCAGGGCAGCCCCTTTATTCCAGCCATGTTGACTTTAAACTCAGCGACAGTGGGCGATACCGTTCACTACACAGTATTCAACGCATACCGCGAAGCGCATGCCTCGTTCTCGCTGGTGATTACCACCGAAAACCAGCACGACTGGGACCGCCTGCTGGCCTCACAGGTCAATGGTTGGTATGAAGCGAATCATCAGGGCCAGGTGTTCATCGGCCGCTGGCATGAGGCTATGAGCCACTACATGTATTTCAAAGATGACCTGTATGGCAATTATTTCAATTCAAAAGACGGGCTTTTCTCCGGTGAGTTTTCGATCACTTCCGAAGCCAGCCCCATCGATGCTGTGATCTCGCCGAAAGTCCTGAAAACCATCAACCAGGCGCAGGTTGAGCACGGCGACTATGTGGTGCTGACACCTGAGCACAGCAACGGCGAAGCAACCAGCATCACCTGGCTGCAAACCAGCGGAACCCCGGTACAAACCAATATCGGCTCGAATCATGAGCTGATCATCAAAACAGGGCAGTTGCCGGAGACGCGCCAAGAGCTCACATTCAAGCTGGTCGTCAGCAATGACCATGCTGCGGATGAAGCCGTGTATTCATTCGTGGTCGAGCCGGCTTCTACAACACCAGTCGGACCGGTTGAGCCTGTAGATCCCGTGGAACCACCGGTAGAGACGAATGCCTGGCAGGCTACAGAAACCTACACCGCCCATGATGTCGTGACCCACCACGGCAAAACATGGACGGCGCAATGGTGGACGCGCGGTGAAGAGCCGGGCACAACGGGCAAATGGGGGGTATGGCGTTAAGTCGCTACCAGCCTCATTCACCACTCGTTCGGAGTGAAAAAAGCCGCTGGCACGATTGCCAGCGGCTGATATTTCAATCTGTAAAGATCGTGAGCTCGGAACAAGTTAAGCAAGCATCGTGGCTTCTTCGCGGAACAGGGCAAATCGCCGATGGGCGTCCGGTTGGTCAAAGTATTGCTGCAACGCTTCAACGCACAGCGGGTCCAATTTGCCGTTGTCGACCATCACCTGAAGCTCGGTCAACGCCTGCTCGACCGACCAGGCTTTTTTATACGGCCGCTCGCTGGTCAGGGCATCAAAAATATCTGACACCGTCACAATACGGGCAAAAAGACTGATATCTTCCCCTTTCAGCCCATTCGGATACCCGCTGCCATCGAGCATCTCATGATGTTCGCCAATCATCCGTTGGATCATCTGATACGCTTCGTGCTGCTTAATGACGCCGTCACAGGCGGCATCCACCATGGCCAGCCCGTATTCGACATGCCGCTTGATCGCCGTATATTCCTCACTCGTCAGCCGACCGGGCTTGAGCAGCACCTGATCGGCAATCCCGATTTTGCCGATATCATGCAGCGGAGAGAACTTGATCAGGTAATAAATTTCCCGATCCGTCAGCGCATGGTAACGGGCCACGTGGCTGGCGATAATCCGGGTCAAGGTGGTCAGTCGGGCACAGTGCATGGCGGTACATTCATCGCGAATTTGCGATGCTTTCTCCGAAAACTTACTCAGCGACACAATACTGTCGAACAGCGAGCGTTCGTGAATGATGGTTTCCCGCAGCGTGGTCACCGCATCATCGAGCACTTTCACCGTCAGCGGATTAAAGAACGCCTTATTACACGAATTAAAAAAGATAAACCCGAGAAAATTGTTCTGAAAAAAGATCGGGATGGTATACGAAGAATGCAGATTACTGTCCCGTAACCAGGCATTGGCCTTCCCGCTGTAACGACGCAGGTAACTGGAATAATCATCCACAATCCGGGTTTTCTTCTGCCGGACCAGCGCACTCAGCGAAGGCGACTTGGCTAACGGGATACTGTGATGTTTAAGCGGTTGGATCCCTTCCGTCGAGTCCACATAGGTTCTGAGATAGGTTTCATCTACCAGGGCGACAGAGATTCGGTGTAACCCCTCCAGCCCTGTGCTAATTAATTCCCTGTGCAACTGCCTCACTGTGTCCCTGAGCATCGCCCCTGTCTCTCCAAGCATGACTGACCAATAATTCGATTTTTATCATAAACCACATAATTAATGTGCAATTGTAGTCAGTGCATTCGGTATTTAAAAATGTTCGTGGCAATTTTGTTAATTAGGTATGGTTTTTCCGTTTCGGATAATCGAAATAAATGGCACCGACTTGTTTCCGGCTGATTGCCTGCCAGCTATCAACCTCCAAGCCGAGCACCACCACGCCACAGGTCGGGACATTGTCGGTGTGACAACCCAGTTGATTGACCAGCGCATTCATCGCCGGGTTGTGGCTGACCACCATCAAATATTCTATTTGCGGCGGCACCGCTGTGATCACCGCCAGTATCTCGCTTGCCGAATCGGTATACAGCTTCGGGCACACCTCCAGTTTCGGACGGCTGTCGAGCCCGGCGGCGAAATACTCAGCCGTTTGAAAAGCCCGCAATGCCGAGCTGGTCAGGATCAACTGAGGCCCGGTCTGCCAGACATTGAGCCGGTGCGTCATGTTCGGCGCGTCTTTCCGGCCGCGATCGCTCAGGGGCCGGTCGTGATCATCCAGGAGCGGATCCTCCCAGGAGGACTTGGCATGACGAACCAAAAAAAGAAGCTTCATTTTCAACTCTCCTCAAGCCCCACACAGCATCTCTTGCAGAGAGCATGCTCGTCATCTGCAAGTTCTGATAAGTATAGAAAGCGGCAAGGAAAAAAACGTCAAGGAAGAGAGACGCCCCCAGTGTCGTCATGACAGGGGCAGTTGCAGGGGCCATTTACGCAGCGGTGAATGCGGCGGTTAATACAGTGGTGAATAGAACAGCTACAACGCCGATTTCACCGCCCGGGCTAATCGTTGTGCGGCTTTGGCCGGATCGGGGTCTTTGGCATTGAAAAAATCACTCACGACATCAAAAATCGCCCCTTGCACATAGCTGGTCAGCGCCATCCCCTGAGATACGCTCGGCACCAGGCCATGATTGGCGGAAGCCTGATTGAAAGCCGCCTGAGAGTCCTGCGCACACTGATCGAACGGCGCCATATCCAAGTCTTTGCGCACCGGAATCGACCCTTTGTTTAAATTAAACTCGGTCTGAAAACGCGGGTCCAGAATGGTCCGGGCCAGCGCCGTCTGCGCCTGGCGGTTTTCTTCGCGGCTCAGGCGGAAGAAAACAAAGCTGTCGATGTTGTAGGTGAACTTGCCCCGGGTGCCCGGAGCGGCCACACATAAGTAATCCCGGCCGGGGATTTTCCCCGCAGCCGCAAACTCACCCTTAGCCCAGTCGCCCATCAGCTGCATGGCGGCTTCCCCTTCGATCACCATGGCTGTGGCATCAAACCAGCTGCGTCCCCGGTAGTGCGGGTCGATGTAATCCCGCATTTTGCGAAAGTGAGTAAACACTTCAACCATTTTCGGGCTGGACAGTGCGTCCATATCCAGTTCCACCAGCGCTTTCTGAAATCCTTCCGCGCCGAGAACCGCCAGGGCCACGACTTCAAACAAGGTGATGTCCTGCCAAGGCTCGCCGCCATGGGCCAGCGGAATATAACCGGCCGCTTTGACCTGCTCTGCCACCTGGTAGAACTCATCCAGGGTGGTCGGCACCTTGGCACCCGCCTGCTTCAGCACCGCCGGATTGACCCACAGCCAGTTGACCCGGTGGATATTGACCGGAACAGCAACATAGTTCCCCTGATACTTCATCAGATTGGCAACGACATCGGGTAAAATGGCATCCCAGTGATCCGCCTTCGCCACCTCGTTCATATCAGTCAGAAAGCCCAGTTTCGCCCATTCCTGGATCTCAAGCCCTTTGATCTGCGCCGCTGTCGGCGGATTGCCGGATACCACCCGGGTTTTCAACACCGTCATCGCGCTGTCCCCGCCCCCACCGGCCACTGCGAAATTCTTCCAGTGGTGGCCCTGGGCCTCGACCATGGTTTTCAGCACCGAGACCGACTTGGCTTCCCCGCCGGACGTCCACCAGTGCAGCACCTCCACTTCACCGGCCTGTGGAGCGGCAGCGCAAAGCCACAAGCTGAGCACAGCGGCTATCTGTTTTAATTTCATCGGCTCTCCCGGGAGTTGTCCGGCCCTACTCGTCCAGCAGGCGCGGAATATAGACTTTCACTTCCAGTCCGCCCGCTTCGGCGTTGTGAATCGTTAGATCGCCACCATGGGCATGAATAATATTCCGGGCGATCCCCATCCCGAGGCCATGGCCTTCACCATCTTTCGCCAGGCGGAAATAAGGTTCGAACACCGCTTCGAGTTTTTCGTCCGGGATCCCTGGCCCCTGATCTTTGATAATCAGTACCAGCCCGTCCGGATGATCCGACGCAATGACCGTCACTTCCCGGCCGTACTTCACCCCGTTATCAATCAAGTTGCTCAGGCAGCGTTTCAGCGCCAGCGGCTTGCCCGTCATTGGGGTGATCGGCGTGTCCGGCAAATGCACCTTGACCGACGGATGGTTATGGCGCTCGGCAATACTGCGCAGCATCTCCGTGAGATCCACCCGGGTCAGGTTTTCATGCAAGTCGGTGTCTTTCACCGTCTGCAAGGCCCCCTTCACCATCATCTCCAGCTCATCGAGATCGCGGTTAAACTTGTCAATCTTGTCTTCATCATCGATCAGCTCCGCCCGGAGCCGGAGCCGGGTGATCGGGGTTTTCAGATCGTGGGAAATAGCAGAGAACAGGTGCTCCCGATCGTCAATATAGCGCCGCAATCGGCGCTGCATCCGGTTAAAGGCCCGCGTGGCCGTCACCAGTTCGCTGGCTCCTTCTTCGGCCAGCGGCGGCTGGTAAATATCCAGGCTCAGGGCATTAGCGGCATTGGCCAGACGCTTGAGTGGCTTGGTCTGACGCCGGATCATAAAAAAGGTGAAAGCCAGCAGCAACGCAGTGGTGAAAAGCAGAAACAGGATCTGCTGGCCGGTAATAATTTCATCCTCGAGGGTGACATACGGGGCCGGCAGGAGCGCGGCGATATAAAGCCACTCATTTTCAGCCAGTTCCAGCTGGACCACCAGGATCGGTGGATTAAACGGCTCCAGACTGAGGGTATAGTGCGCCCAGGAACGCGGCAAATCACTGAGCAAAATCCCGTTTTTCAGCACTTGCAGCGTTTCCGGGCGGGAGAACTCCACCCGGATCACATCCAGCCGGGGCAACTTTTCATGCAGCACGTCCTGAAATACCCGCACTGCGGTATTTTTCATTTGCGAGTCCGGGATCGGATCAATCCGGATTTCTTCTTCGTTGAACGAGACAAAGAACCGGGTGCCGCCCATGTTGCGCAGCTGATCAAGCACTATATGGCGATACTCCAGGGGCAGCGACTGGAAAAAAGTGACGGTAGAGGCGAACATGTTGGCCATGCTGGCCGAGGCGGACTCCAGCCCTTCCAGATCCCGCTGTTTGGTTTGTCCGTACCAGATCAGGGTGGCAATCAGCTGCGCCAGGAATACGGCCAGCAAGGTGAACCACAAGGTCCGGGCCAGCAAGGATTTGGGCCACCATTTTTTCCAATTCATCGCATTGTGCCTCTTGCTGAACCGATGGTTGCGGGGTTGAGCGGGGTTATTCCTGGTAAATCACTCTTCGTATATCACTTCGGCGTTGAACACGTAGCCGTTCCCGCGGATGGTTTTGATCAGTCGCTGCTGGGTCCCTTTATCGCCCAGGCGTTGACGCAGCCGGCTGAGCTGCACATCAATCCCGCGCTCCGCCGGGTGGGCTTCCCGTCCGCGGGTCGCGACCGAGATGGTATCCCGGTCCAATACCTCGTTCGGGCGGGTCAGAAACAGCATCAACAGTGAAAAGTCACTGCCCGATAGCTCGTACTCTGTCCCCTTCTCCAAATCAAACAGGCGGTGGGAACCGGTTTCCAACCGCCAGTTGGCAAAGCGGATCGCTTTCGGCGTGGCCGTCGGCGCCGGCTGGATGTCGCTACTCGGTTTTGCCCGGCGCAGCAGGGCTTTGATCCGTGCCATCAGCTGGCGCGGACTGAAAGGTTTGGCAATGTAATCATCGGCACCAATTTCCAGACCGATAATCTGATCCATCTCATCGGAGACGGCCGTTAGCATGATGATCGGCACATCCGAAGTTTTGCGGATATGCTGGCATAAGGTAAAGCCGTCATCGCCCGGCATCATGACGTCCAGTAAGATCAGGTCGGGATACCCCAACGCCAGGCGGCGTTTCATCTCTTCGCCTTCGGCCGCCGTGGTGACGGCAAAACCCGCTTTGGTCAGATACTCTTCCAACAGCTCGCGGATCTCCTGATCGTCATCAACAACCAGCACCTTCTTGCTTGCACTCATGTAACTTTCCTTATGCCCGATACGTATCGCCAGTCACCGCATCACCGGCGTTCAACGTTGCGGCTTGCTCTCGACGCGTAGTGTCTGCTCAATTTATGTCTAATCACCAAGCCCCGCCGTCGGTGGCCCGTCATGCTTAAGATACCAGAGCAGACACCTAAAGGCGCTCATTATACCTCAGAATCATTCACTTGGCGGCAAACATTGATAGTCTGGTCAATTTCGGTGCAGCTCAACGGCCCCCGAACCAACAGACAAAAAAAAGCTGCCAACGGAAGTGGCAGCTTTTTTGTCGGGCAGGGCCGTTAAGCCACGCCCATCTGAGTTTTATACTTAGCCACCGCGCGTTCAAAAAAATCGCGGTCATCATCATCGGCAATGTTGTTGCTCAGCTCAACAAACACATCCGGCCCTCGCTGGGCGTTCTTCACTTGCCAGACGGCATAGGCGGCCTGCTTATCCAGCTCAACCCGATTTTTTTCTACTTGAGATAACAGCGTTAAGTTATGCATCACCCGAAGCCAGACCAAAAAAACACGGCGAGGATACTAGCCGATTTTCAACCGGAGACCAAGCCGATCACCGACACCCAGGCATCATCTCCGCCGCGCGGCTGTTACAGGCCGATCCCGACGCCGAACAAGATGGCGTTGTTCTCCACATCACCCATATCGCGATATTCATACCCCAAGCTCAAGTCGATGAACGGCAGCAAGGTAAACATGAATCCGGCACCGCCAGTGAATCCCCAGCCGTCATCGTTGCCTTTCATGCCATCCCGCTCAATATCGACATCGTAGTAGTTCGCCCCGGCCTTGGCATACAGGCTGCCAATCAGTAGCGGGAGATCACCGCGGAACGTGATCGGCACGGCGGTATAGTCAATATCATTATCCGAGGCCGACAAATCAGACTCCACTTCACCGCTCCCCCGAACCACACCGGCATTGACGCTGAAAAAGTCGTTGAGCTGATAGCTGGCATTCACGCCGTACTCGTAACCATATTCACTTCTGCCGTCATAATCTAACTGTGCCGCGCCCGCTGTCGCCCCAACCGACAACCCCAAAATATCTGCGCTGGCCGGAAGTGCCGTCAACGCCAGCGCTGCTGCTAGCAACTGTCTCTTCATCATTACATCCCTTTTGTAAAACATGCCCGATGGCCGTGGTCATTCTTATCTTTAGTCAATTCTTACCGTAATACCAGTTTCGCGCGTCAATAACGTGTTGATGTTCACCACAAAAACGGACTTTCACCCTGCAAGCGCACCTTCGACCGAACCGGGTCGATTTGTGGTTTGAATTCTGGTTTGAGTTCTGGTTCAGTTTCCGAGGCTCATCGGACTCCCTGACAAACCACCCAGAATGTAATCCATTACAATTCGGCACTCTGTTCCCGAAACAAAACCAAATGACACATGATGCATAAAAACATACAAATCTTATCAATAATTGTCTGATAAATATCTAAAACACCAGATTCCTGCATTTATCGCGCCTCAACGCACTGTTCAAAAAGCAAACGGTTTCCATCTCCTTTTCAACAGATTTAGTTATCAACGGGTAGATTTCAGCAGAACAGCAGGTAAAATGTGATCAATGTCGCGAGACGTACCGGACATCTTCCCTACACTGCTCCCATGACGAGGCGATGACATAAGGGGCCAATAAAGAGCCACCGCATTCGCCGGAGAGAATTCAAAGATGCAACACTTAGAGGGTAAACACATGAACGAAATTCTGCTTGCCACCTTTGCAGGCTTAATTGTTGGCTTGTTTTTTTCAGCCGTAAAACTGCCGCTGCCAGCGCCACCAGTGCTGCCGGGCATTATGGGCATCGTCGGTGTTTACCTGGGTGGTATAGCCTACCAGGCCATTGTTGAGCGCTTTTTCTCTTAACGCTTTCACTTTTCTTTTTTCATACATTCCTAGGAGTAAGCTATGGCTACCCCACATATCAATGCTGAACTTGGTGACTTTGCAGAAACGGTCCTGATGCCAGGCGACCCGCTGCGCGCAAAATTCATTGCAGAAAACTTCCTGGAAGATGTAAAGCTGGTTTGCGACGTTCGCAACATGTTTGGTTACACCGGCACGTATAAAGGCAAGCCTGTGTCTGTGATGGGCCACGGGATGGGTATTCCGTCATGCTCCATTTATGTTCACGAGCTGATCAAAGATTTCGGCGTCAAGAACATCATTCGTATCGGTAGCTGCGGCGCGGTGCATGATGATGTGAAGCTGATGGACGTGATCATCGGGATGGGCGCCTCCACGGATTCCAAAGTCAACCGCATTCGTTTTAACAACCATGACTTCGCTGCGATTGCAGACTTCCACCTGCTGGAAACTGCGGTCAACCAAGCGCGCCTGCAAGAAGTGCCGGTTCGCGTCGGCAACGTTTTCTCTGCTGACCTGTTCTACAGCCCGGAAGCGGATCTGTTCGACAAGATGGAAAAACTGGGCATGCTGGGTGTCGACATGGAGGCTGCCGGTATCTACGGTGTGGCAGCTGAGCTGGGTGCCAAGGCCCTGACCATTCTGACCGTGTCTGACCACATCAAACGTGGTGAGAAACTGAGCGCAGAAGATCGTCAGAAGTCGTTCGCTCAAATGATGAACGTGGCGCTGGAAACCGCCATTAACATCTAACCTTCCGAAGCGGTTGTCGCGCCCCCGATGCGGCGGCCGCTTTTTTCCTTATCGCTATACGCTGAATCCATTGAGCGTATAGCAATGAGAAAAACAGGGATATTAGTGTCGACAAGGATGCTGTCACTCCGCCGGGTCGCGGCTCAATATTTTGTAAAATGTGGCGTCTTACACAATTTGAACTGGCGACGGGTCTCGTGCCATCGCCAGCGAACCGACAGAATGAAGGCTGAGTTATCGTCTCTAATGCTGCACTGAATAAAAGAAGCCTCTTTTATTCAGTGCCCTCCCTCCCCTTTCAATGTGGCTGCCGGGTACTCAAGGGGAGCCCAGGCACAAGGATAAGGTTAAGCTGGTATGATCAAACCCCTGCACACGGATTGCAATGATGCCTTACTGCCGCCCGCTTGCGGCCACCTACAGCTTAATCATTGCAAGACCGTCGGTTGTCCCAACTTCGGTTCCGAAGACACCCGCCATTATGTTCTGCAACGCAATAATCCGAACCGGCCAACTCTGGTCTGCCGTGAATGCGGCGCTTTTCCGCCCATCCTGAACAACCATGATGTCGCTGCCGAAGTCTCCCGCCTCAAGCTGATGCAAAGCAGTGGCCTGCCGGCATGCAGCAATCCGGATTGCGAAAACCTCGGCCTGCCGGTCCTGACCCATCGCCACCTGTACCATGCCTTTGGCTACAGCGGCGATCGGCAGCGCTATCGTTGTAAATGCTGCCAGAGTACCTTTGTGGATCGCTGGTCGGGATTTAACGGCAAGAACCAGGTGCAGCAAAAGCTGCTGGCATTGTTGTTTACCGGCTATTCCGTGCGGGATATCTGCCGCCGCCTCAGCATGAACCCGAAATCGTTTTACGATCAGCTGTCCCATATCGCCAGCCGCTGTCGCCGCCAGCTGTCGATGTTCGACGCCCGGTTATTTAAACACGCCCATCAGTTGTCGCTGGCTTCCAACTTGCTGCCGCTGCAACCGAAAAGCGACAACGGGGTCAGCTGGATTGCCAGCTGCGAGGCCAATTCCGGCTATGTGGTCGGCCAGCATATCAATTACCAACAGACGGATGTCGAGACCCCGTCAGACACCCATAACCCCTATCAGAATGATACCCGGTTCATGGCCGCGCCAGCAGCCCGCCTGGTTGAAGCCAGCCCACCCGCACCTCAGGGAACGCTGGCGCGCGTCGATGCCAAATACCGCGAGATCCTGTCCCGGCCCAATATGGAAGATCCGCTCTCCAGCATGCCGCGGATCAACTATCCGGCAAAAGGCTGTCTGATCCGCCCGCAATACACCGTCTATGCCCACTATCTGCATCTGGCCCAGATGCTGGAACACAATGAATCACTGGCGATTTATATGCCGCAGGAAACCTTGCTGCGATCTGCCTGTATCTCGGTGTTCATGGAGCGGATCAAAGCCAGGACTGTCCATCCGGTGTACGTCGAAGCGGACCGCGACTGGGAGCACGGCCAGAAGGCCGGACGCATTGATATTGTCCTGGTTGGCTGGTGGCGCGATCGCTGGGCCTTTACCCGCCAGGATGAGGTCAGCAAAGGGATCTGCCACTTAGGCGGCGAGAAGGACAATGAAGCCAAATGGCTCGAACTGGCCAGCTGGGATGCCATTGGTGACTATCAGGACCGGTTTCATGATCAGTTCTCGCAACTTGTCGACGAACCCCGGCGCAAATTACGTCCGGCAGGCCTGCTTCCACTGCTGGACATCTACCGGGCCTGGCATAACCTCTGCCGCCAGGATCGCACCGGGATGACCCCGGCCCAGCGGGTCGGGCTCACTTCAGCGCCGCTCACCCTGGAGCAATTGCTGAATTAAATCATCAGCGCATCGCGGCAAGCACGGCAGCCCGATGCGCGCAGTTGCAACAGAGCGCAGCCGGAACGTTCCGGCTGCATGTCTGCCGCCGATCTCCCCACAAATATCCCAACGGAAAAGATCCGACTCCCGGATGTGAAACCGGCAAATTCAATCCAGTGATCTTCCTGCAGCCCACCGTTTCATCGCGATTAACATTTTCTTTGCAATTGAGATCAACTTTCCTTCTCGAATCAGGATGAATCGAATTGATAATCCCCTAAGATGTATCTACAACAATAAAAAGGAATTGATTGAGGGGAATGGAGTTTGAGTAGGTTACTCCCTAACAGAATTAAGCCAATTCTGATGGCCAGTATGCTGACCGTCGGCATTTTACCCGCCTTATTCTATGGCTGGGCCAGTAACGACAAAATGTCCTCCGTGGCGCTGTCGAATATTTCGCAGGGGTTAAGCTACCGCAACGAGTTAGCCGCCCATAATATCGAAAACTTAATTGCCAAACGCCTGCTCTGGCTACGCACGCTGGCCAATTCCCCCATTTCAGAATTCAAGAATTATCAAACCACGGACGGCCAATCTCTGCTCAAACATTACTTTACGGATCATACTGCCGTCGATCCGGCCTTTTCCGCGATCTTTCTGTTAGAAAACGGTCCTCAAGGCTATCAGATCACCGAATCGTGCCATAGCGCCAAGCTCCCGACCGTCCTCGATGATCTGAGCCGTACCAACGGCCCGTCAATCACGCAGATCCTGGCGCAGCTCTCCGCCTCCGAGCAGCAGGTCTATCTCTCGCAGCCGTTTAACCTGAGTCAAAAACCTTACCTGTACCTGATCACGCCGGTCAAACTGAGTTCTGAGACCCAGCCGACCTTACTGGCCGTTCGCTATGAGCTGTCGGATATTAACGATCACCTGAAACACCTGGACAACCAGAGTAAGGACAAAGACTACGTCTTTTTAATCAACGGCAGTGGCAATATCATTCTGTCCGGCCATCATCAGGGCTTTAACTTGCAAGGATTTGATGACTTTCGGAAACGATACATGCAGCAAAAAACGAGGCCAGATCAAAGCCAGGTGCTGTATTATGACGACTACTACAACGACGACCAAATCGCCGTGATCACTCGCTTAGGCACCCAGGCAAACGCCCCCCAACTTAACTGGTCGTTGGTCTCGATCACCCCGAAAGATGTCGCGTTGCAGGATGTCATTTATCTCAACCGATATTTTCTCATTGCCCTGTTGCTGAATACCGGAATCGTGATTGTGCTGTCGTTCGCGTTGACGCGCCGCATCACCCATCCTCTGGCCAAACTGTCCCGGATGGCTGCACGGTTCAAACTGGGCGATTACAGCACCAATCCACCGATCCAAGGGCCCCGTGAGTTTCAAGTGCTGCATGATGCGTTAAACCAAGGCGCAGAGCGAATTTCCAATGACAACAAACAACTGAACCAGGCGCTGCGAAAATCCGAGGCCGCTGACCGCGCCAAATCTGCCTTTCTGGCTAACTTATCCCACGAAATTCGCACGCCGATGAACGGCATGCTGGGCCTGTCTCAGTTACTGCTGAAGACCGATTTATCGGCGGAGCAGGAAAAACATATCCGCACCCTGCTGGAATCCGGCAAACACCTGATGTCCCTGCTCAATGACATTCTCGATTTTTCTAAGATTGAGCAAGGCCAGCTCAAGCTGGACAGAACCAACTTTTGTTTCACCGATCTGGTCGGCACCGTCGAGAGTATCTTTTATCCGCTGGCGATGGAGAAAGGGATCCTGTTCGATGTCCAATGCCACTTTGATACCAACAACTGGTATTTTGCCGATAAATCCCGATTGCGGCAGATTCTCTTCAACCTGGTCAATAACGCAATCAAATTCACCGAACAAGGTCAGGTCGAAGTGATTCTCGACATGGAAGACGGCCGGGAAGCCGGCGAGTGCTGTCTGACGATCCACGTCAAAGATACCGGCATCGGCATTGCCCCGGACCGGATCAAAAAAATCTTCGATCCATTCGTTCAGGCGGAAGCCTCGACCAGCCGCCGCTTCGGCGGCACCGGATTAGGGCTGAGCATCGTCAAGCAACTGGCCCAACAAATGAACGGAGAAGTCAGGATTGACAGCACGCCGGGTGTCGGCTCAACCTTCACCGTCACCCTGATGATCCACGAAGGCCAGTACATCGAAACCGAGAAAGAGCTGATCCATATTACCCCCAGTACGTTCCAGGGCCTGAAAGTCCTCATTGTGGAAGACAATCACCTCAATGTGCTGATCATCGACGCGTTCCTCAAACAACGGGGATTCATGACCGAAGTCGCGGAAAACGGTGCCAAAGCGCTGGAGATCCTGGAACGGGAGTTCTTTGATGTGATCCTGATGGATAACCATATGCCGGTGATGGATGGCATTGAAGCGACCGAGAAAATCAGGGCCATGGATTCGCCGGTCAGTCAGACGCCGATTTTTGCCTGTACCGCGGATGTCTTCGAGGAAACACAAAGAAATATGATTGCAGCCGGGGTCGATTGCGTGATCACTAAACCGCTGGACGAACAAAAACTGCTGGATGCCCTGCAAAACTTCAAGCACAAGATCACCTATATGGCGATGCTACGCAAAACCCATGCACAGGAAACTGCCGTAAACGATCCACAGTTAACGACCTCAGCCAACCCTGAGGTCATGTGGCAGCCCGGTACCGAGAGCCCTGCCGGACAATGCACCCCGAGCGAGCCACTCCCGCCGGCGATTCCGGCAACTGAGCCGGTCGACCAGATAAATCCAGCCGGCCATCGTGAAGCCGCTCAATTAGCCGCCAATTTTGCAGATCAATTTGAGCACATCAACATTGATGAATTGCTGGATATGATGGATCAGGATCTGGACGTGATCATGCAGTTTTTGCAGATCTTTGCCGAAGAACACAGCCAGGATCCGGAAAAGCTCCAGGTGGCGTTAGATGAAGATGATCGCGACCGCGCGATCCTGATCAGCCACTCGCTCAAAGGCGCATCAGGCAGTATCGGGGCGCAGTCTGTCCAACAGGTCGCCAACCTGATTGAGAAGAAACTCAAAGCTGGGGAGCAGCCCAGCCGCGACGATTTGGCCCAGCTCAGTCACCGGCTACATTTGCTGGTTAACGAAATTCACCAACAGCTGGAGATCACCCCTTAATCGTGCGCCGCCTCACCGCGTGAGAAAGCGGCCCCGCAAAACTAATAAACATGAACCATAAACCATGAACCATGAACTATAAACCAAAGCGCGCCGGGCATTATTTCAGGCCCAGCCGCTTTGCCAACCGGTGAAGATTCCCGCTGTCCACCCCGAGCTGACGTGCCGTTGCAGCCCAGTTATCTTGATTGTGCGCCAGGGCCTGACGAATAAAATGGGTCTGAAAGGCATCCGTCGCCTCTCGTAGCCCGGTGCCGAATCCATCCGGGTGCGTCATGGCACCAGCTGAGGCCTGGCGGTTTGCGCGATCGGGCCAACGAACGGCACCGCCCGCATACCGATGCCCGTCAACCTCAACCGCTCCATGATCACCTGCCCCATGCTCACTTGCCGCGGCAGCAAAATTAAAATGCTGCGGTAAAATCTGCGGCGCATCAGTACCATACGCCGCCCGGGCCAGAATCGCCGCCCGGTGGATCGCATGCTCCAGCTCACGGACATTCCCCGGCCAGTGATATTGGCTCAGACGTGCCAATCCCGCCGGGCTGAGTCGCAAGCTTCTCACGCCCAGTTTCACCCGGCACTTCTCAAGGAAAAATCCGGCCAGCAGCGCAATATCATCGCCCCGCTCGCGCAGCGGGACCACATGCAGCGGGAACACACTGAGACGATGGTACAAATCGGCCCGGAAGCGGCCTTCCACCACTTCCTGCTTCAAGTCTTTATTCGTCGCAGCAATGATGCGAACATTCACTTTCAGGCTGCGATCATCGCCGATCCGCTGTAAATCACCATACTGGATCACCCGCAGCAACTTGGCCTGCAAGGCCAGCGGCAACTCGCCGATTTCATCGAGGAACAAGGTTCCCTCATTGGCCATTTCGAATTTGCCGCTCCGGTTGCTGATGGCGCCGGTAAACGCCCCTTTCACATGGCCGAACAGTTCACTTTCCGCCACCGACTCCGGCAACGCGGCGCAGTTGAGATACACCAACGGCTTCGCAGCGCGATCGGACTGGCGATGGATCCCCTTGGCGACCAGCTCTTTGCCCACCCCGGTTTCCCCAAGGATCAACACGTTGAGATCAGAGCTGGCCACGACATCCATCTCGTTTTTCAGGGCCACCATCGGGGCCGACTGGCCAATCATCTCCTGATGATCGGTATCGCCCAGATTGCCCAGCGACTGCGGCGTCGGACTGCCCGCCGCCTCTTTCTCCAGTTGTTCCATCATCAGCGCATTGCTCAGCGACACCGCCGCCAGCGCGCTCAGTGTCCGCAGGTCCTGATCGCTGAATTCCAGAAACGCCCGGGTATCAAAACTGTCAATGGTCAGCGCCCCAATCAGATGATCATCCGCCATCAACGGCAGGCCGATACAGGCGTGAACCTTCAAATCCTCATCCTGGTTCGGGATCAGGCCGTCAAACGGATCGGGCAAATCACTGTCGGCCGGAAACCGCACCACATCGCCCGCCCGGGCAATGGCTTCCAGGCGTGGGTGCGCGGCCAGATCAAACCGACGTCCGAGCACATCGGGCAGCAGGCCATCGATCGCCAGCGGGGTAAACTGCTGACCACGGAACGCCAGCAGGGCCGACGCATCACAGTTTAATGTCTGGCGAATGGTTCTGAGCAGGCGGTGAAACCGATCCTGGGTCGAAATACTGGTGGTCAGGTCTAAAGCGATGTGGGTGAAATCCCGGGGCGGCAGCACCATACGTTGAACTCCATTCATTGTTGAGCCGGTTCCCAGCTTAAAAGCCTGTGACGAAAGTGTCAATTAGACAATCGGGTGTGAAATTGACAAATATCAAAGAATGTCATTCCGACATCAGAGGAATGACAAAACCTTTTAAAATCAATAAAATAAAAACTGGCACGTTCTTTGTTATATGAGTTCACGATCCATTCAAAAAGAGAACTCAGAGATGACGAAACAAAAACTATCGATTATCTCGCTACTGATCGTCTGCATAGCCTCCTTCACGGTTCTGCTCAGCATCGGCAGCGATATTTACCGGGAAGCGCCCCCAATTCCAACCCAGGTCGTCAGCACCCAAGGAGAGGTGATCTACACCAAAGAAGACATCCAGCGCGGCCAGCTGGTCTGGCGCTCCATGGGCGGCCATCAGCTCGGCTCCATCTGGGGACACGGCTCCTACGTTGCCCCGGACTGGACCGCCGACTGGCTGCATCGTGAAGCCAACAACTGGCTGGAACTCACCGCCCAGGACAAGTTCAATAAGCCTTTCACCCAGCTCACCGGCAGCCAGCAAGCGGCCCTGGAGCAAGAGCTGCGTGAAGATATTCGTCCGAATAGCTACAACCCGGACACCGGCATCATTACCCTTTCTGAACGTCGTTCCGATGCCATTGCCCTGCTTCAGCAGCACTACATCGGCCTGTTTGGCGACGACCCGGCCTGGCAGTCGCTGCGTGAAGATTACGCCATGAAAGAAGGCACCGTCTCGACTGCCGAGCGTCGCCAGCAACTGACCGCGTTCTTCTTCTGGAGTGCCTGGGCTGCCGGGACTGAGCGTGTCGATCAGGATTACACCTACACCAACAACTGGCCATACGATCCTGTTGTGGGCAATACTCCGACCTCCAACAACATTGTCTGGTCTATTCTGAGTGTGGTCGTACTGATCGCCGGTGTCGGTGCCCTGGCTTGGTATCACGCCGCCCTGAAGCATGAACCGCTGCCGACCCCACCGAGTCAGGATCCGCTGTTTGACAGCACGCCTACGCCATCACAAAAAGCCGTCGGTAAGTACTTCCTGACTGCTGTAGGGCTGTTCCTGCTGCAGGTTTTCCTCGGCGGTGTCACCGCTCACTATGGTGTGGAAGGTCAGGATTTCTACGGCATTCCCCTGTCTGAAATTCTGCCTTACTCCGTGACTCGTACCTGGCACACCCAGCTGGCCGTATTCTGGATTGCCACCGCCTGGCTCGGTACCGGTTTATATATCGCACCAGCGCTGTCCGGCCATGAGCCGAAATTCCAGCGCCATGGCGTGAATGTCCTGTGGGTAGCCCTGGTTGTGGTTGTTCTCGGCTCTATGGCCGGTGAATGGCTGGCGGTTCAGCAGTACTTTGACCTGGACACCAGCTACCTGCTCGGCCACCAAGGCCAGGAGTACATCGATCTGGGCCGTATCTGGCAGGTGCTGCTGCTGGCAGGCCTGCTCATCTGGCTGACGCTGGTCACCCGTGCTATCCGCCCGGCATTGTCGCAGCAAGGTGAGATGCGCGCCGTCATTTGGGTGCTGTACGCTTCCTGTGTTGCAATCGGCCTGTTCTATGGTGCCGGTCTGTTCCAGGGCAAACATACCAACCTGGCGATTGCCGAATACTGGCGCTGGTGGGTGGTTCACCTGTGGGTTGAAGGCTTCTTCGAAACCTTTGCCACCTCCGTCATTGCCCTGATGTTTGTCCGCCTCGGCCTGGTCCGTGCGGCAACAGCCAACAGCGCCGTACTCTTTGCCACGGTTGTCTTCCTGACCGGCGGCCTGATTGGTACCCTGCACCACCTGTACTTCACCGGTACCCCGACACCAGTCATTGCCTGGGGTGCCATCTTCTCGGCACTGGAAGTGGTTCCACTGGCACTCATCGGTTTTGAAGCAGTAGAAAGCTACCGGATGCGTAACGCCACGGAGTGGATGCGCCGCTACAAATGGGCCATTATGTTCTTCGTCGCCACTGCGTTCTGGAACCTGTTCGGTGCCGGGGTCCTGGGCTTCCTCATCAACCCACCGGTCGCGCTCTACTTTATCCAGGGCCTGAACACCACAGCAACCCACGGTCACGGTGCGTTCATGGGCGTTTACGGTATGCTGGGCATTGGCCTGATGCTGTTCTGCCTGCGCGGTCTGGCTGGTGAATCGAAAGGCTGGGATGACAAATGGCTCAAGTGGGCATTCTGGTCACTCAATATCGGCTTGGCCGCGATGCTGCTGATGTCCCTGCTGCCGGTCGGCCTGGTTCAGTTCTTCGCCGTCATCGACAACGGTTACTGGTATGCACGTTCACCGGAAGTCATGCACAGTCCGCTGGTTGAAACATTGGTGTGGCTGCGGATGCCGGGTGATATGCTGTTTGGCGCCGGCGGGATCTTCCTGGGCCTGTTCTTGGCGAAACTGGTCATGAACGCCATTAAATCAGGCAAAACCAAAGAAGCGGAGGCCCTGTCATCATGAGCACATCTGTTCAGGCAACCATCCAAATGACCCTGGCCTCCTGCGGGATCATCCTGGGTATCGCGGTGATGGGCAGCCTGCCGCAACTGCTCATTCAACTGACTTATGAACTGGGGTGGAACGTCGCTGCCTCTATGTAACCTCCGCCCGGGTCGACACGCCGTCGGCCCGGGCTGTTTACCGGGAACCCGTATTTATGTATCTGACCCTGAAAACCTTCCACGTTCTCACCGTCCTGCTCAGTATCAGTCTCTTCCTGTTTCGCTTCACCTTAATCTGCCGCCAGTCACCGCTAGCTGCCAACCCGGTGTTGAAAATCGCCCCGCACGTCAACGACACCTTGTTGCTGACCAGCGGGATGGCCCTGATCGGCCTGACCGGCTTTACCCCCTTTACCTCGGCCGCGCCCTGGCTCTCGGTAAAGTTGTTCGCCGTCGTCGCTTACATCATGTGTGGGGCCTTTGCCCTCAAAGCCCGACATACCGGATTGCGCTGGCTAAGCTTCGCCGGAGCGCTCGGCTGGCTGGCCTTGATCGTCAAACTGGCCGTCAGCAAACATCTCGGCGGATAAACCCGGGTAACCCGCACGCCTCATTGCTCAAAATCCCACCCACCTTTCAACAGAGATCATCCCAAAAACCAGAGCAAATGATCAAGACAGAGATCATTTGCTCACCCATCTCACATACGTCCATCACAAGCCGAAAGATTCTCACTTGTACATCTGGTATAAATATGGTCAACAAGCCAGTTAAAGTGGGATCCAAGCACGATTTAGTTGTCATATAGATTGACAACTTTCAGTAAAAAGCTAATTATCATCACATCAATTGTTCTCTGGCGATCCATATGTTCACATCGAGCGTGACGCGGATTAAACATTTGGCTCGCCGACAGGTAAAACCACCTTTTCTGGCTACACTTTTAGCTAGCATCAGACAAGCCCCTAACACGTTGAAGGTCGAGAGATATGAGCACGAAACTGGAACAACTGCGCGCGCTAACCACTGTTGTTGCTGACACCGGCGACATCGAAGCTATCAGTAAGTATCAACCGGAAGATGCGACGACCAACCCATCTTTGATCCTGAAGGCCGCTCAGATTGAAGAATATGCTCCGCTGATCGATCAGGCGATTGAGTACGCAAAAGCACAAAGCGATGACAAAACACAGCAAATCGCAGACACCTGCGACATGCTGGCCGTGAACATCGGTAAAGAAATCCTGAAAGTGGTTCCGGGCCGTATCTCAACAGAAGTTGACGCGCGCCTGTCTTACGACACCGAAGGCAGCATCGCCAAAGCCCGTCACCTGGTGAAAATGTACAACGATGCCGGGATCACCAATGACCGTATCCTGATCAAACTGGCTTCAACCTGGGAAGGTATCCGCGCTGCCGAAGTGCTGGAGAAAGAAGGCATCAACTGTAACCTGACGCTGCTGTTCTCATTTGCTCAGGCGCGTGCCTGTGCCGAAGCCGGTGTTTACCTGATCTCGCCATTCGTCGGCCGCATTATGGACTGGTACAAAGCCAAAGAAGGCCGTGACTTCGAAGCGTCTGAAGATCCAGGTGTTCTGTCTGTCACCAGCATCTACAACTACTACAAAGCACACGGCTACAACACTGTAGTCATGGGTGCGAGCTTCCGTAACACCGGTGAAATCCTGGAACTGGCCGGTTGTGACCGTCTGACCATCAGCCCACAGCTGCTGCAAGAGCTGAGCGAAGCTGAAGGCGAAGTTGTTCAGAAACTGTTTGCTGACGTTGAAAAGAAAGAGCGTCCGGCAGCGATGAACCACGCAGAATTCCTGTGGGAGCACAACCTGGACGCGATGGCCGTTGAAAAACTGGCTGAAGGCATCCGCAACTTCGCCGTTGACCAGGGCAAGCTGGAAGCGATGATCGCTGAGCGTCTGTAAGCAACATCATGAATTCAGAAAGCGGCCATCCAGCCGCTTTCTTCCTTTTCCGAATCCAACAAAATCAACAGTGGAAACCAACATGGAACAACAAGCTGTTTCTCGCAAAGATCTTGCAAATGCAATCCGTGCCCTGAGCATGGACGGTGTACAACAAGCCAACTCCGGTCACCCGGGTGCCCCAATGGGCATGGCTGATATCGCCGAAGTCCTGTGGCGCAGCCACATGAACCACAACCCGCAAAACCCGAACTGGGCCGACCGTGACCGCTTCGTGCTGTCTAACGGCCACGGCTCAATGCTGATCTACTCGCTGCTGCACCTGACCGGCTACGCGCTGCCGATCGAAGAGCTGAAGAACTTCCGTCAGTTGCACTCGAAAACCCCGGGCCACCCGGAGTACGGCTACGCGCCGGGTATCGAAACCACCACAGGTCCGCTGGGTCAGGGCATCACCAATGCCGTGGGCATGGCGATTGCTGAAAAAGCCATGGCTGCGCAGTTCAACCAGGACGGCCACGACATCGTCGATCACTTCACTTACGTGTTCATGGGCGACGGCTGTCTGATGGAAGGGATCTCGCACGAAGCCTGCTCTCTGGCCGGTACCCTGGGTCTGGGCAAACTGATCGCGTTCTGGGATGACAACGGCATCTCGATTGACGGTGAAGTGGAAGGCTGGTTCACGGACGACACTGCCAAGCGTTTTGAAGCTTACGGCTGGCACGTGATCCCGGCGGTTGACGGTCACGATCCAGAAGCGATCAACGCAGCCATCGAAGCGGCGAAAGCAGAAAGCGGCAAACCAACTCTGATCTGCACCAAAACCATCATCGGCTTCGGCTCACCAAACAAAGCCGGCTCGCACGACTGTCACGGCGCACCACTGGGCCACGACGAAATCGCTGCGGCACGTGAATTCCTGGGCTGGAACCACGGTCCGTTTGAAATCCCGGCTGATATTGCCACGGCGTGGGATGCCAAAGATGCCGGCGCTGCCAAAGAAGCAGCCTGGGACGAGAAGTTTGCAGCCTATGCGGCGGCATACCCTGAGCTGGCGGCTGAGTTCAAGCGTCGCATGAACGGCGAACTGCCTGCAAACTGGGAAGAAGCAACCAACGCGATCATCGCTGATCTGCAAGCCAACCCGGCTAACATCGCCTCGCGTAAAGCGTCCCAAAACGCGCTGGAAGCGTTCGGCAAACTGTTGCCTGAGTTCATGGGCGGCTCGGCTGACCTGGCGCCATCGAACCTGACCATGTGGTCTGGCTCGAAATCCCTGACTGCTGATG
Organism: Photobacterium sp. MCCC 1A19761; assembly: GCF_037389125.1. Lineage (NCBI taxonomy): Bacteria > Pseudomonadati > Pseudomonadota > Gammaproteobacteria > Vibrionales > Vibrionaceae > Photobacterium > Photobacterium sp. MCCC 1A19761. The sequence continues at coordinate 36,628 of NZ_JAZGTF010000015.1, read as the reverse complement.
ACGCGTCTGGTAACTACATCCACTACGGTGTGCGTGAGTTCGGCATGACTGCGATCATCAACGGTATCGCCCTGCACGGTGGTTTCGTGCCATACGGCGCAACCTTCCTGATGTTCATGGAATACGCCCGTAACGCCATGCGCATGGCTGCGCTGATGAAAGTGCAGAACATCCAAGTCTACACCCACGACTCCATCGGTCTGGGCGAAGACGGCCCGACCCACCAGCCGGTTGAGCAAATCGCCTCGCTTCGTTTGACTCCGAACATGAGCACCTGGCGTCCTTGTGATCAGGTTGAATCTGCTGTGGCGTGGAAACTGGCGATTGAACGCAAAGACGCGCCGACCGCGCTGATCTTCTCGCGCCAGAACCTGGCCCAACAAGCACGCAGCGAAGCGCAGGTGACTGACATCGCCAAGGGTGGTTACATCCTGAAAGACAGCGACGGCAAGCCTGAGTTGATCCTGATCGCCACCGGCTCTGAAGTTGAGCTGGCAATGAGCGCAGCCGAAGCCCTGACGGCTGAAGGCAAGCAGGTTCGCGTGGTTTCCATGCCATCGACCGATGCCTTCGATAAGCAAGATGCGGCTTACCGTGAGTCTGTGCTGCCATCTGACGTCACAGCGCGGATTGCGATTGAAGCCGGCATCGCCGACTTCTGGTACAAGTACGTCGGCTTTGACGGTCGCATCATCGGCATGACCACTTTCGGTGAATCTGCACCGGCCGATCAGCTGTTCGAGATGTTCGGTTTCACCACTGAAAACGTGGTGAGCACTGCCAAAGAACTGCTGGCATAAGCCCTCAGCTCACACACAAAAACCGGTCATGATGGCCGGTTTTTTTATGCCTGCATCGCTGGCGGGCATGCCATCCGGCATACACCAGCGGCTTTATTTCTGCTTCGCCTTGTCCGCACAGCTGTGTCGTTGCCCTGTCACCGAAGCGGGGGGCATTTCCATCAGACGATCCAGCCCGATATCTTCCCGAAGATGCGCCGGGAGATCGCTCAGGTAATACGCCCGGCGCCGTTGCTGTCGCCAGTTTCGATATAAAGAAAACCCACGCTTAACTGAAGCTACCACTTGCTGCACTGTTGGGAAGACTGGTTCAAACGTTGTCATACGCATATTTAAGCCCTACTATCGTGTAATCTATGGGCTTATCTTGGTTCACCACTGCAGTTTGCTCAAACGATCAATCCTGGCACTCAGTTAAGGAAAGCTTATGTCAAACGCTACGGAAGCACACAAACGCATGCCGCCGCTGCAAGGACTGTATTATTTTCATCAGGCAGCACAGCTCGGCAGCTTCAAGGCCGCAGCCGATCACCTGTTTGTCACCGCAGCGGCGATCAGCCAGCAAATCCGGCTTCTGGAAGAGTGGCTGGAAACCCCTTTGTTCTACCGCCAGCATCGTAAAATCGTCCTGACTCCCGAGGGTCAGATGCTGTTTGAGCACACCCAGCAGGGTTTCACGGCCATTCAGAACGGGCTGTGGTTGCTCAATCATGATCCGGAGCCGCAGCGGTTGTCCTTATCCACCCTGCCCTCGTTCTCCCAGCACTGGCTGGTGCCCCGGATGAATACCTTTCGCGACGAGCACCCGGATTTGTCCGTGTTGGTCGAATCGAAAACCCAACTGCAAACCTTTGCCCAATCTTCCATCGATCTCTGCATTCGTTACGGGGAAGGCCGCTACAGCGACCTGACCACTCAGTGGCTGATGGATGACTTGCTCTATCCGGTGTGTCATCCGCTTTATCAGGAACAGCATCAGATCCACTCCATCGAAGATCTGCAACGGGTTCATCTGATTGGGGATATTTGGCCGGACATGAACTGGCAGCGCTGGCTGTCATTGGTCGGTGCCAAAGGCGGCACGACGGCGCTGGCCTACGACGGGGCCAACTATGTCCTGGAAGGGGCGCTGTCGGTGCAGGGGGTCGCGCTGGCCCGTCATACCCTGGCCCAACGCTACCTGGAAGAAGGCAAGCTGGTTCGTATTGATCGCGTCGCCGTCAAACCTACGTTCCGCTATTACCTGTGCGCACCGCAAGGGTACTTCCGACGCAAAAAAGTGATTGCCTTCTGCGACTGGATCCGCCGCCAGGCCGAAGCCTTTCAGCAAACCTTACCGGCGGATCTGACAATCATTGAGGCAACGTCGCGATAACTCGCTAGTGGCTGCATTCAGGCAAATTTCAATTCAGGGCCGAGATCCGCCGAAGACTCCGCCCCCGGTGCTCTTGCCAGAGCATCACGCAAAAAAATACTCTGGGCCCCAGCAAGAAGGGAACTCCGCCGCCCAATTACAGTCAGTACCATCATAGACGCGACACCACCTCACAAAACAGCAACAAATCCTTGTCACGCTATAGAAATTTCGCAAGCAGGTTTCATAATATGAACCCTGTTTTTCATCTAAGACAGACATTGAGACACTAAGGTAGGAAACCAATATGACATGGCAACTCTCTGAGCTTCTCCCCGTCCTTTCCGGACATGAAGGCTGGCAGGTTCGTCAACACGAACAAGCCATTGTGATCCAAAATGAAGATAACATTGAAGCCTACCTGGCGGTGGCGGGCGAGCAAATCCTGGTTGAGGTGCTGCTTTTCCCTCAACAGCAGGTTCGGGACGTCGCCGCGCTCAACGAGCACGTTTTACGCACCCACAAAATGTTCCCGCTCTCAACTATCGGGATCAATGAAATTGACGGCGACAGCTACTACGTCGCTTTCGGCTCGCTGTCTTCCCAGTCCAAGCAGGAAAGTATCCTGATTGAAGTCGCGACGCTGTTCCGCAATGTCGAAGCCTTTATTGACCTGTACCAGGAATATCTGATGGAGCGTGCCTCATGAGTGTATGGAAAAAACTGTTTACCGCCATCAAGGGTGGTGCCAACGAAGCGGCAGAAAATATCGCCGACAACCAGGCCCTGCGGATCCTGGATCAGGAGATTCGTGAAGCCAAACAAGAACTGCGCCGCTCGGATGAAGCCTTGGTCGGAATCGTCGCCAAGCGCAAGCTGGCACAACAGAAAGTCGAAGCGCTGGGTAACGGCATCGGCGAGTATGAAGGCCATGCCCGCGCTGCCATGGAAAAAGGTCAACAGGATCTGGCACTGGAATGTGCTCAGAAGGTTGCCGACCTGAGAAACGAGCAACAAACCGAGCAAAGCTATTTAGATCAGTTTGTCGCCTCCGAGCAGAGCATGCGAACCAACATCGCCCAGGCGAAAGACAAACTGCGCCAGTTGGAGCAGCAAGTCGACGTCGTCAAGGCTAACGATGCGGTCCAGAAGGCTCAATCTGCGGTGTCGGCCACCAACGTGGGTGCCAATGCCAAGATGCATACCGCGGTTGAATCCCTGGAGCGCATCAAACAGCGCCAGGCTGAAAAATCAGCGCAACTCGAAGCCGCAGCCGAAATGGCCGAAGCCCAGTCCGGCAGCAGCCTGGATAAAAAGCTGGCTGAAGCCGGGATCGGATCAGCACCAAAAGCCTCAGCCCAGGATGAGCTGTCCCGAATTCTCGGAAAGACCAACGGGTAAACAACCGTGAACGTTCGTTGCATGCCCGCGCCTGTCAGCACACCACCAGCCCATCGTATTTGTTAACCGGGAGATTCCGCCGTGTCTTTATGGATCTTATTTCGCCAGTGGGCGGTGAAAAACCTCTCGGCTCTCAACAGCAAGAACCTGCTGATGGTCCTGCTGGGATATATCCTGTTGAGCTGGCTGCTGCTCAAACTTGCGGGCGAGCATGCAATGACCGACTCGTTCACCAACTACATCTATTACCTGTTCGTGACGGCCTCGACCGTCGGTTACGGCGATATGTCGCCGACCACCTCGGCCGGGAAATGGATCGTGTCCTTGCTGGTGATCCCCGGTGGCCTCGGCGTTTTTGCCGTCGGGGTTGGCCGGGTCGCCAGCTTGTTTCTTCAATACTGGAAAAGCGGTTTGCAGGGAAAACGGAGCGTTAACGTGAAAAACCATATTTTAGTGCTGGGCTGGAATGAGCAACGCACCCTGCATCTGATCAAAATGTTGCAACATGAAGAGAGCGGCCGACGCCCGATTGTCCTGTGCGTGCGGCCCGAGATAGAAAATCCGCTGCCAGGCGAAATCGAGTTTGTCCGGGTGGCCAGCTTTACCGATCAGGAAGGCATGGCCAGAGCCTCGGTGGAAGAAGCCAGCTGCATCCTGATCGACAACCCGGAAGATGACATCACGCTCTCAGCGGCACTGTTCTGCGCCAGTAAAAACCCGCAAGCCCATTTGCTGGCCTACTTCAAAGATGAAGGCCTCGGCCTGCTGCTCAAGCAGCATTGCCCGAATGCCGAATGCATTCCGTCGGTTGCCGTAGAGATGCTGGCCAAAGCCGCGGTCGATCCGGGCTCAAGCGAGCTGCACCACGAACTACTCAGCACCACCCAGGGGATGACGCAGTACTCCGTCCATTACCCGCAAAATGCCGAAGCCACCACCATTGACGCCCTGTTCATTGCCTTTAAGCAGCGCTACGACGCCACGCTGATCGGGATTGACTGCGGCCAGGGTGTGGAACTCAACCCGGCGCTGAACAAAGCGGTTCAGCCCGGCTGTAAACTGTTTTATATCTCAGATGAGCGCATTACTGATTTTCAATGGTAGCCCTTTCGACTTTCCATATTTTCACCCGGAAAACCAGCGGTGCCATCGCGCTGAGGAGACTGTATGTTTAATTGGTTTAAAAAGAAAAAGCCCGAACCGCAACAAACGAATGCCCCGGAAATTCTCGGCCTTCGATTGGGCGGCGCCTTCGAACTGGATGACTTAAAACTGCGCCTGATCGAGCCCGATCTGATTATCGAAGGTGCGGCGCGCACGCAGCTGATTAAAGCCGTCGGGGAAGTGTTTCTCGATGAACAGACCCGCCTGCTGCGCTACTACACCGACGATGACGGTTTTGTTCAGGTCCTCACCCATGGTACCGGCGAGGGTGATGTCAGCGAGGTCAAACTCTATTACTTCTACGACAGCAAACCGATCGATACCGACACGGCCTGGGAGCATTTGCTCAATGACCAGTTGGTCCAGCCACACTGGGAACTGGAAGGCCACACCTTTGATAAGGTCTGGGAAAACACCCGCCCCGTGGTCATGACCGAAAAAACCTGGCAAGAAAACGGCACGGTTACCGAGACCGATCAGTTCGTCATGGTGTATGACCGCAACATCGGCAACGATATCTTCGAGTCCCTGTTTGTGGCCGGCGAAGAAAAAATTATTCATCACCGGGCGGAAAGAGCGCTGGTACTCAGCACCGGGATTAACCTGACCCCGACCGATTTTAAACTGATTGGCTAAACCGCCAAGACAACTCAACTAGGAAGTCACATGGAAGCACTCATGCAATCTCTGGCCGGCCTCGGCGCCTTTTTACTGTATTTTAGCTTGTCGCTGGCCTTTCTCATGCTATTCAAAGTGGTCTACGTCCGCTTCACCCCGCATGATGAATGGAAACTGGTCAAAGAAGGCCAGAACATTGCCGCCGCCATCGGCCTGTCCGGTTCGATCATCGGTTACTGCCTGGCAATTGCCGGGGCAGCCAGTAACTCCGTCAACCTGCTGGACTTCGCGCTCTGGGGTGTTGTCGCCTTGCTCGCCCAGTTGATTGCTTTCTATCTGCTGCGGTTTGGCTTCATGCCGCGTATCGTCGAGCGTATCGAAGCCGGTGAAATCCCGGCCGGGATTATCATGGCCGCCACATCGATTTCCGTCGGGCTGCTCAACGCTGCCTGTATGACCTACTAGATGTACATACCCACGCAAATGTAAGCTTCAATTAGCTTACATTTGCGCAAGCATATAACGTAATTGGTAAAATACACTGGAAAAATTTGGCGAAGAGGAACACATATACTACATTCTAAAATGTAACTTATGTGGAGGGGCTATGGGTTACTCTTTGCGAACCGTCAGGCTGGAGGATGGGTCGGATATGCACAGCATAACCGACAAGTTCTGGTGTCCCTATCCGTACCCAGATCTCTATGTCCATGTAAAACTCTGGCGCAGCAATATAGCCTCAAACACGGTGAAGCGCCGCGCTTATGAACTGATCTTTTTTCTGCATTGGTTGGAGAGCAAGGAGATCGATCTGACTGCCCGAACAGCCTGTGGCGACTGGCTAACTGCAGAAGAGATTGAAGATTTCTCTAATGATGCGGGTCTTAATGCCAAGGATGCCGGCCTAACAGTCCAGCTGATGGCAAAAAAAGCACTGCAGCCCCGTAAGGTTACCAAGTTTCCAACCTTAAGTGACAAGTTTATTAGCAATGCGATACATTCCTCAAAGGTCCAAAAGAAAGTGGTCGACGCAGCGACCAAAAATGGGCGATTGAGGACAGCCGCGCATTACGCCTGCTTTCTGATCGATAGCTTTCACGCCTCCGCCACTGAGCCAGGCCCCAGCGATGCCAAAAACCGAATAAACGTTTGGTTTGAAGAGCATAAGAGCAAGATCTCAAGGCATAAGGATAGCCTGAGGGCTTTGAAACCCGCCATTAGCGATCAAGTATTCGACCTGCTGCTCGATATCATCCAGGAGAATCACAAAGACAACCCCTTCGGACCAGATCCAGCCGTTCGCGCCCGCAATCGTCTCTTTGTCGAGCTGATAGCCGAGACCGGATTGCGCAAAGGTGCGGCCAATAAGATTAAGCTAGAGGATCTCAGACCCCAGGAACGCGGCATTGTGATCGCTAGGCGACCTAATGATCCGGACGACCCAAGGCGAGACCGAGAGCAGCAGAAGACTGAGAATCACATGGTTGTCATGAGCGACTCGCTGTACGCACTCCTCGATAACTACATTCAACAGTATCGAAACAACACACCGGGCGCCAATAGTAACGACTTCCTTTTCGTGACGCACAACGACACGAAAAGCACTCTGGGGCAACCCACAAGCAAAAACAATGTCACTCGGGTGTTCAGTCAACTCCGTAATAAGTTACGCGAACTGAACGGAGATAAGAGCCTCAAGTTCCACGCTCACGAATTGCGCCATAAATGGAACGAAAAATTCACTCTGTCAGCTGACAGGAAATTAGCGCCGGCCGAGAAAGTCGAACAGATGCGCAAGCAAAGCCTGGGCAACAGGCAAACAGCTGATCATTACAACCGTTACCAGATAAGCGAACAAGCGAAACGAGCAGTGGGCGATCTTCAGAGAGAAATGGAAAAGGCCAGGGAGGACAGGAATGAACTCGAACAAGACGTCCCGTTCTGAGGTTACCCAACGTTCAAGAGAACATATGGTCTCTCTGATGGCAATCGGCAAGGGCTCGATGGGCTCTCGGGCAGGGTACAGCTTTAATATTTACAGCGACGATTGGGTGTGTGGGTTAAGAAAAGACCAAGATTGGATAAACGTTGAGTTCCTTCACCAGGTCGATGACCTAGAGCACCAAATGCATCTGCGCCAAGCGCTCGGTAAATGCGCCACAACCTACGCTAATGTAGCGAGCTATCATAAAGTACTGAGCACACTTGTAGGACCTCAACATAGCGCGGTGACAGAACAGGCGATTAGCAAGTACCTTGCTAAATACCGCGATTGTTCATACTCCCCCTTCACAAGACTTAAAGCATTCTTGAAAAAGCTAAGAGCCGTCGATCCGGTTCGATACAGTAAACTGTTCGATTTCGCCCAGAATAACCGCCCCAAACTTGTGCAAAATAATCTTGTCCTAAACCCCTACAAAGGCGCACTTTCTGAGTACGAACTGAAAAGCATCTCAACCGCTTTGGATAAGCGCGCTAGACAGCTCTTCACTGACAGCAATGACTTTATTGACTGGAGAAATTTCGTAGTTCAGCGCCTAATCCAGATGCTGTTTCGCCGCCCGGAGAACCTTTATCAGATCAAATGGTCGGATGTGCGATTGCCTGGCTCCAATGCCTGGCAGCAAGGATTGGCCAGTGAGCGTCCGCAAATTCAGTGCTTCTATGCCAAAACGGCGGGAAGAAGATTTCGCAGCCACCCCGAGCACGTGCTTCTGGAACTTAGGGAAGCGAGCGCTCGGGAGCTGCGTCGGTATGCAGAAGTTTACATGGACCATCTCCGCGACCACCTCGAGCAACGGGGTATCTCAGCGTCTGCAGATCAATGGAAAGCCCTGTTCCCCCATCTACCCTTATTTCCAAGCCCACTGTTATTTACAGCAGAGTTCTCCAATTTTGCCCAAGTTCTGGAAGGAGCCCGTGGCGAAGGTTTTCATGATAATGACGTAATCCTGTACGCTACATCCAAGAACGGTTTAAGCAAACTGAAGATTGACAGCGATCGGATCAATCCCGATAAATTTAGCTGGGGATCTAATCGCCAAAGACATACGGCAGCAACCCATCTAGCTGCACGGGGAGAATCCACTGCGGTACTGGCTCAATCTATTGGCCATACGACTACAGTCCCAGTCAGGCGCTATGTCGACATCGACCTAACCACAATACGCCATATCAACCAAACCATGGGGGAGCATATAGATCCTCTGGTACGGGCATACAAAGGCGAACTCATTGACGAACTCGACGTTGACGCCGAGGTAATCGACGACGTCGGAGCGGGAGGTTTCACCGAGCTAGGTAGCTGTAAGCGATGCTCGGAGTGTTCCTCAGAAAAACCTTATGCCTGTTACCCCTGCCATACCTTTCACCCATTGAGAGGTGCAGATCATCGTAGCGTCTTCGAAAGGGCGTGCCGAGATTACTGGTTAAGACGCAGGCGGGGCGTTGCGGAATACAGCTTACAAGCGCTCATGCTTTGCATCAAATACATGGCTGTCACCATCGCGGCTTGTCAAGGCGGGAACCCCATGGACCTGCTGGAAGACATAATGACAGAAGAGGCAGAAGCATGAACATCGCCTTGCCTAATCTATACAAGCAGAACACTCAACAATTCATACAAAGCATGAAATCACTTCCGTTCCCTTTTCCCGGTAAAAAATGGGATGACATGTGCTGGGTCAAACGTTGGGTCAACTTCTCGCGCAAAGAGCATCGCTACAACGACAGAATGCAGGAGGCCAAACTGCTACCACAGCCATACCGTGACCTTGTAGGAGCGAGCCTGGTGTTTCTGAAAAGCCAGTGGGGCTTGAGCTATTCATCGCTAAATGAATGGTCAGATGGATTTAAACTACTTTATGCTGCACTGGAAGCAGAGGGGTTACAGGCAGTGTGGCAGTTCGACCAACGGACGTATGATGCGGCCCTCAATATTCTTGAAGTATCAAATGAATCCCACACCACAAAAGCCAGCAGAAACACTGCATTAAATTTTGTCGTCCGGTTCCTTTCCAAAAGTCGGCTAAGAACTCTAAACAATGGCGAACACCGATACGGCCCGGTACTGGCGCTCAACCAAAGTATACAAATAGAGACCCGTTTCGATAAGGATTATTCCTACTTACAGGTGACCCCTGAAGGTGACCAGTCACGCCGGGACAAAATGCCCGACAACTATTCACTTTATGCGGCGGCAGATATTTACAACAAGGTCATGCCTGGCTTCGACGCAGACATTGACCCTTTTGAAAATGTGCGAGATCGATTCGTTAGCGCCTATCTGTCTCTGACACTGTGCGCACCTCAGCGGGTTGCGGAAACCGTACTGCTGGATCGTTGGTCTCTAACAAAGAAGACTGTTAGCGAGAACAGAGGCGGGGTTCGCTATCAGGTCGACACTTCAACCATAATCTGGCGCGGTTCTAAGAACTACCCCGATCACGAAAAAGTGGTCCTTGATAAAATGATGCCTATAGCCGACCGTAGCTTTTACTACCTGGAAAAATCCTGTGAACCCGGCCGGATTTTGGTACGTTTCTACGAGCACCCTGAAACACCATTACAGGATTTGCTCAAAGACACCCAATTCAGCAATACATCCGCGATAAAGCACCACAAACTCAAGCTGAAAAAGCCACCGACGCTCTGGCAATTAGGGGGCATCCTGGGAGTTTACGATGACCTACCTAAAGATCACCGGCTCCACAACATTCCCGGCTTTCCGTATCGCTGCAAGCTAGATCACCCGCTTAACAAACAAGATATCTACGCTCTTTTCGGCATTAAGACAAACCTCGGCGCGCCGGAGATCGTCATGAAAGCGCAACCGACGTTGCAAGGCGTTCAAGCGGCCTGGATCGCTTACATAAAATCGTCAGTCGAGAATTTCCCCTACCGAATTCACAATAATGGCAAAAAAGTCCACCTAGCCGACGCGCTGATGGTGTTCACCGGTAAACAATTAGCCATCAATCAGTCGGGATTTAACTGGGGTAAAAGCCCCTTGGCCATTGAGTCAATCGGCCTACAGATGACATTTTACTCTGCACTCAGTGGTAAAAGTAAAACTGACAGCATCTTCAAAAAGCACGGTTACCCAAACGCCTCGCTGGTGACCCATGGTCCTAGACACTATTTGAATACAAAAGCCCTTCAAGGCGGAATGCAGGAGACCACCCTAGAGAAATGGTCAGGACGAGCTAGCCATCGCCACACTCGTGCCTACGATCATCGAACAATGGAGGAAAAACATATGGAGCTGTTAGCCTTTTGCGAATCAGAGGTCAAGGATATACAGGTTAGGATCGTTGACGAAAAAACCTTTGAGGAAGCAACCGGGGTGGCAGCCCATCGAATGCTGACCGGCTATTGTGTGCAACCACTCTATCTGGAACCCTGTGAGCGCGCTAACCAGTGTATCGGATGTAAACAGATCTGCCATGTAAAAGGTGACAAACAGGATCTGTCCATCCTTCGAGCCGATGAGGCGATCCAGTCTAAGCGCCTTGAAATCGCCACCCGCGAAGACTCCCCAAGAAGCAAAAGATGGCGTAAAATCCATGGTGAAAAACTTACCAAGTTGAAGGCTTTGATTACCGTTTTCACGGATGACTCGATAGAGAGAGGAGCCATTATTCGCTTCAAGGGCGAGGATGAAACGCTGCTAATCACCAATGCGGCCAACACTCTAACCGAAGAGTATCTGCCTCGGCTGGAAGACCGTAGAGCAGGCGAACCCGAAACATCGAGAAGCCTGCCGGCGCCTGTCGATGCAGAGCAAGATGATCTGGCGGAAATGAACGCGCTATTTGCAGACCTCGAAAACGCATGTATGCCGGATGACGCCCCGTTAGAGAACCTGTACGATAGTGAGGATTGAGAATGCCAGCCCCTGCCCAACTGAGTCAAAAACAGATCGAGCAAGTCTGCAAGATGATCATCGGATGGACCGATAAACTCACCTGGCAGGCCCTGCGAAAGCAGCTGGAAGCCAAGCACGGGATCACTCTGACCCGCCAGGCACTCGCATCGTACTACGCCATCGGTCAAGCGTATCAAACACGAAAAAACGAACTGAAGTACGGCCCGAACAACATCCCAGCACGCCCAGCAGTAACGAGGGAAGAAATCACTCTGGCCGAAGCGCTGGCAGAAATCGAGCGCCTGAAGCGAGAGAACGCAAGACTTGAGCGCATCAAGGACAAACAGTTGATGGTATTAAGGAACGCAATGGCGAACCTTAAGAAAAAATTCGGGGACCGTATCGATCTGCAGGAACTGTTCCGCCCCATGACACAGAGGAAGTCCCAATAATAGCTGAAAAGCATTTAACGTCAGAAGAGTTGGATCAGGCCGGACTCGATTGCATCGAAATATAGTGAGACAATCGTCAAAAACTCACGACCCTGTTTCACTTCTTCGCTATCAAAGGGAAACCGCGGCCAGCCACGAACGTAATTGACCGGGGCATCAGTGTACCCAACCTGTCGCTGCTGGCGAGACTAGGCAAGAACATCCAGGGCAGGCAGATCTTTCGCACACGATATACCCGAGAAATGCTAGAGGAGGCGCAGAGCGCGCAGCGGCGCTCTAAATAACCGAGCTCCTCTAGAAACGGTACCCTGTAGCCCTGACTGGGCGGTCCACATCTGTCATGTGAAGTCAACTTTGGTGACGATGCTCAATTCCTCGAGCCTAGGAAGATCGCCTATTGCGATCCCAAGAGTGAACTTGGTACCGAGAGCCAGCCCCGAGAAGTCATTCACATTCAACGCCATTGTATCCAAGAAGTTGAGCACAAGATTGGCACCGTCAATGGAAACTGTATACGTGGCCGAATCACCCGTGATCTTCGCTAAGAATATCGCAGGACCGAGGCTTGGCGTCAACCCCTGCACGAAATAGGGCAAGCGTTCAGCGCCGATCTCGATGTTGGCAATTCCAGTGGACTTTAATTGATTCCAGGCGTTGTTGTCATCGCGGCGGATGTTGAACATGATATGAATTCCGGTCTTGGTGAGCCCCTGAGCAATATCCTTGAGCTTTTCTGACAATGAGCTCGCAGCAAGCGCCCGCAAGCTGCTACCGCCTTCGCGCGCCGTGTAGCGAACATGCAGTATAACATCCGAGATTGTTGAATAATCAAACGGCCTGATATCGCTCGGCAACTCTAGCCGCCAGTTTCCTGTCGCCCCTGTTCCCTCAAAAGGTAGGTAGCGTTCATCACGGAAGTCTAGCTCGAAAAGCCCAGTGTCGTTCTGACTGGACGAAGTCGCCACCGACTGTGAGGCTCCTACGTTGTAGACAAAACGCGTGTCATTTCCGGATGCCTCTTGGTATTCCTCCTGAGGGGTCGAGGCACCTGCGGCCTTAGCGGTAGTAGCACGGTAACGGTTCGACACCTGCGTCAATCGTGCACTGACTGAAGTATAGGGGCCAACTACGCAGGGAATCGACACTGCCACAGAATGTATCCGGCGGAAATATTGCCCTGGATGGTCAAGGTCGAAGAGCGCCTCGGGCACGTCGAAAGTACAGGTTCCTGTAGAAATTAGTTGGGCGAGTGCCAGCGGATCCAACTGCCGCAGTGAGATGTGCTTTGTCAGTTCGTACTCCCGTCGGTTCAGGTCAAAATACCGCGCCTCCATCCGCTTGATGTCGTGGATCAATTTATTGGCTGACTGCAGCCCCTTCTTGCGGCTGTCCCAGTAACCAAAGGTGAGGAATTTTTCATTAGACCCAAGCTCATGGCAATAACATTTCTCGGCCTTTCTGGCGGTATCAAAGGCAAGCTTGTAAGCGCGGTAGTAGATCTTAGTGATCTCATTTGACATCCATTGGTATAACTGGGTGTTGGTATATTGCTCAGACATCGTCTTCGAAATGTCCTCTGCATTGCCGATCTGTACATCGTGTACATCGAGATCGCGAGTTACAATATCGCGGCGAAGCTTGGCCGCAACAATCTGTTGGTCGATCTGGCTCAATTCACGATTGCTAAGGCGCAGCTGCAGTTGCATATCATCCCAGCGCCGATCAAAACCGGCAAGGGTTGCCGCGCGCGTGGCCTGATAGCTCAACATACCGCTGACCATGGCAAGCACCGCAGCCTCAGCGTCAGCTACTCTTGCCAAAGTGCTGCCTCCGAACGTCGCGTGCACCGCGGGTGAACCGCCTGCGCCGTGACCGCCGATCGAGGCGTCGGGGATGATACCGAGTACAGCACCCTTCGCTCGCTCTCTCTGTGCTAAGTTCTGAAAGTCCTGTGCTTCTCTCAGCTTGTCTAGATTGAGTATTTCGTTGGCATTGAGCATTTCGAAGGCCGAATAGAAGGCCTGACGTTCTGACGTCATTTCTCGCGTGCGTTCCAGCACGGTGATCTGTTCCGAGGTAGCGTCGATCTCCATCACCTTCAGGTCACGCTGGGTTTTTAGGAGTTTCACCTCAAGATCATGGCGCAGCAACGCCAGCGCTTCGGAATCCTTGCTTTCGAGTGCAGACAACAGCGCCTGCCCCAGAGAGCGAACCTCCTGCGCGAGTTCGGTGGCCTTCGCTGCCATAGTGCGGAACCGGTAAGGCGGCAACGGTGCCGCTAGGCCAGCCAGAAGCGAACCGACATCGATGCCGGCTGCTGCGGCTCGTACCAGCATTCCCGGGTCGATCGGCGGAGCGAAGAGAGCTTGTACCCGCTCTACTCCATCGATGTTCTGGCTGTTACGGATCTTGAACAATCGGTCGTCCACCGTATCCCAGTATTCCAACGCCTTTTCGTTCAGTGGGATACAGAAATACAAGCTTGCCAGCGTAACCGGGGGCGTCGGTAGCTCGGCACCGTCTTCTAGAGTCGAGAATTCCGGCAGCATATTTTCAAGATCAACGAGCGCGTTGCCGAAGGCGTCAAGATCAGCCACCAACTGGTTGTATGTCATCGCCGTTACTTCAACCGACGATGGAACATTGCTTGGTTTCCGACCAAGCAACTTATCGGCGAGCTGATAAAGCTGGATCGCCTGGGTGATCGATTCCATCGTGTCCTGGCGGAACAAGTAGTCGCCCCAGTCGATCAACGTTCCAATGTAATTCATCACTACCGTTCGCTGGTAGGCGACGGTCCTAAACCGAGCCACGACATGCGGTCGGAACGGCTTTTGGCGCCACTGGTTTACGGCGAACTCAAGCTCGTGCCTTTCGGGTGAGGCTGGGTCGGCGATATTGGTCAGGATGGTGTCGATCCTCTGCGCCAAATAGTCCGCGTCCGCGGTCTGGAAGAACGGCTTGGTCACCCAGTATTTCTGTGGAGCATCACCATCGAGCGTCCCACTCGGATTGAAAATGCGGTGATACCATGTCATTGCTTCTTCGAACCGCTGTTCCGAGGCCAACCGCCGTGCAATCATAAGCGGCGCGTGGAAGAACAACTCCCAATTATAGAGGCTATAGGCTCCGTCCGAGGTGAAATCAATATCCTCGACAGGATAGGGCTGCACGACCAACTCCGAGGGCTGGAAAGCGGCCGCGAAATCGAACGATGTCATTTCCAACTGCTGGCTCCGCTCCATCATCGCACCCACACCATTCTTATAGAGCGCCTTACGCAGCGGGCAGACCAGCGGGTGGTAAAGGTTGGAGAATTTATCACCATACTCCAGAGACTGGTAGAGTTGCACTTCTTCAGCGAGGTGGATGAAATCGGGGTCAGCCAAGCAATCTTCCCAGACTTCGGCCGGATCGGGCGACGGCGTCGCAGTTAGGATCCCCAAGTATTTCTTCAAGAGAGCCAGAAGATCGGGCAAGAGCTGTAATAAGTCTGACGCGGTACGCTGTGACGGATCCTCGGGATCGAATGAATAGAGCCCCGGCACCACGATATATGCGGAACTGCTGTTCTCGAAGAAATAAGGAAGCCAGGTGCCAAGAGGAACCTTCACCCGCTGCGGGTCAGAGCTGAAAGACCGCTGGAACCAAATCTGCAACAGCGTGTAGACGAGGTCGAGCGAGGTGAACTGGTGCGGATGTGTGACTCGGAAGGTGCCAGGCGTCTTATCAAGCCGCACCACGAAGTGCCCGGGTGTCAGGATATTGCGGATTGCCAGCGTATCTTCCTTGTCATAGCCTTGTTCGAAATACCGCTGCTTGCGAAGTCGGGTGTCTTTGTAGTCAGGGTAAAAATCCGGCACCCAGGTCGAGGCACTCGACACGATCTCAGGATAGCCCTTGCAACCGGCGAGATCGAAAACTCCCTTGAGGTTGTGATAAATCTCGTCACCGTCCTCGTACGTCAGGAATACGTGGATCTGATCGGACAGCTCGCTAAAGATCAGATTAAGCCTCTTTGTATCCAGCTCGTTCTGATTTTTCGTGTAGGTCTCGGGCATTAGCACTGCATCCTGCGAGATCTTTTTCGGCTTCCACAGATCGCCGCCGAATTCGCTGAGCGCTATCTGGATTCGCATCCGCGACGCCGGGTGCTGCATCGGACCGGTGCTGGGCGAGCCAGAGACCGCCGGCGTCGTCACCTCGTCATTGGCATCGGTTTCTTCGCTGATCACCGGCCAGGCGAGATTTAGCCGACCGTTCCGCACGAAGGCCAGCAGGTTGTCCGAAGTAATATCGAGATCAACGAGCCGCCACGGCGACCAATAGCGTTCCTTCTCGAAGGTCCGGTAATAGTACTGCGCCGGGTCGCCGCCCTTGGTGCGGCCAAAGACATGCATCATCATGATGTCGGTCTGATAGAAGACCGCCACCACCTCGAGGAAGCTGATCTCGTCGAGCCGCTCCATGTACGCGATGAACGCATCCTCGGTAGTGAGTTCGGTCACCTCGTTCTGTAGAAGCTCTTCCTCGAGCGCGACGAAGATCTCGGACTTGTCGTCAAGCAGTTCCGGTTCGATCCAGTTCTCGGGATAAACCCAGACCTTGCGGTTCGCTTCCCAGACCCTGTAGTTGCGCATCCAGGTCCACTGCTGCCATCCGGAATCGCTGCTGTCAGCGGCAGCCGACGGCTCAAGCCCCATCCGGCTCCGCTCGACGAAGGTCTGGATCGTGCCGTGCGCCTGGACGATCCGCGACGACGGCATTTTTGCCTCCATTTCCACGTCGATCAAGAAGTGATCGTATAGATCGGTCGGCGTGGTGAATTCAGCGCGCTCAGCCAGGAGATGGGCGACAAGCGCGTCGCGCTTCTGGCCGCGGATGATGTCCATAATTTCGCCAAGCGTAATCAGCCAGATCTCATCGTCGTAGCGAGCCTTCAGCGCCGTCCGCAAGATAGCTGTTTCGGCCGTGCCCACGGTGGGCTGGCATAACGCCACGACCTCGGCGGTGGTCAGCGTGAGAGTGTGTAGATCGGCCATCGCGGTACCTAAGGTTTCCCAAGTCGCGGGATTATGCCAGGCGTTCAGGTTCGACACCGAGAAGCCGAAATGACTGTCCAGAGCGTCGAGATCGTCGCGCTGTCGCCCGGTCAGCAGCGCCAGCCGATCGAGCCAAGCGGCGCGGGACGTGACCGCGGCGGGCAAGAGCAGCACAAGCGTGTCGCGCAGGGTGATATCTGCGGTGGAGTCGGCCGGATCGGCCGATGCCGGGTAGACCGCGAACAAAGCGAGTGCGCGTGTGAGCTTCTCCCAGTCGGCCTGCGATACAGCAGTTTGACCGGCCTCGTAGGGCAGCGAGTCGAGCCGCACCCAGCCAAGATCGGGCCCATTGGCTAGCAACCAATCGAGATCGTCACCGTCAACCGGCAGGGAGGCGGCGAGCGGCAGAAGCTTGTGCAGCAGTCGTAGCGCCCGGGTCTGCTCGGCAAAGGCCGCCACGGTCACCACCGGTGGCACTGCGGGGTCGCCCACCGTATCGATCAGTACGTCGTCGGTCAGGAGTTCGGACAGAAGAGGCGTCAGCGGCCCGGGCTGTATAAGTCGAGCGTGGGTCATAATGGTTGCCACTAAATCGGCATCCTGACGGAATGCGGCCGCTAGGATTTCCTCAAGTGCTTCGTCTTTGGCTCGGCCGTGCAAATATTCCGCGATATCGCCCAGCAACCGCTCGGCCATGGCCAGCCGCGCAGCTTCAAGCGCAGCTGGCGTGGCGGCTTCCACGGCGACCTGCGCGGCGATCAGCGCCGTGGGATCAAAGAACCCTCCCAAAAGCGACATCAGGGTCGCAGCGGCGACCGGATCGGGCGGCGTGACCCACTCGGCATCGTACATCCGTAAAACAGAGTTGGCCGCCTCTTCGCCTAGATCGGGCAGCCGCAGTAGCGCCTCCTTAATCAGCACCCGGTGTTCATCGGCAGTCATGCCCGAATCGAACGCCGACCGCGTCTCGGCGAACGCGGCTTGGCTAGCAGTCTGCAAATCGGTCAGGATGGTGACAATCCGGTCGTCGGCAATCGCCTTCAGCGTCAAATTGGGTCCCGCGTGTTCTAGCATGTACTTCATGTCGGCAATCTTGACCACCCCCTTACGGGCCGCTTCGACCCGGTCGAGGAAATCGAGCATCGCGGCGGGTCCCGCGAAGGGATCGAGCCCGGTTCGCTCGATCATCACCAGAAGGTCGCTCGGCGATATCTTCAGCCGCGCCACCAGCCGCGAGGCCCCGTACATTCGGCTGAGATTGACGAAGTCGAGCGTGTCGTCGGTCAGCACCGCGCGCAAGATTTCGAAACCGTCGGCGGTTAGCTTAAGGATCGCCGACAAGGGTTCCGCAAGCTCCGAAAGCGTCCCGGCGCCACAGGCAACGACCTCAGGCCGCAAGCCTTCGACCACCGTCCCAAGCACGGACTTGTCAAGGAAGGTCCGATGGAAGAATGGCAGGGGTACGGGCCCGGACATCTCCGCATGAGGGATACTGCCGTAGAAGGCTACGATCTCTTCGGGCTTGATGCCCGTCCTCCGCGCGATTTCGACGATCTGCGAGACTGCTACCAAGGCAGCGTCGTTCAGCACGCCCGCCCCAATCGCCGGATCGGTGAGCGCGGCATCAAGGACCGTGTCGGTCCAGGCGGTCGCCCGTTGCAGCCTCAGGAACCGATGAACCCGGTCAAGGAGCGACGCGTCAAGCCCGACCACCTCTTTCTGTTTAAGGTCGCAACCGAGGTCGAGATGCTTGATGAAGTGCTGGTCCGTTGGGTCGATAAACCCAAGCTGAAGAAGGCGATCGAGTGCTGCGTAGTTGATCCCTGTCTTGTCGAGGAAGGTCGCGACCACAGTCATCTCGGCCGCGACACTGACGGCCGGAATCGCCCAGATTGCCGCCTGCCCCGCCGCCGTCGCCATCGGCGTGTTGATCAGCATCCGCTTGGCGTCCGTCAGTCCCAGCGATTGCGCGGCGATCGCCGCGGCGGCAGGGCTGGCGGCAGTCGCGAAATGCTTCATCAGTTCGGCTCTATCGACATCAAACCGGTCGAAATAGGCGCTAGCCTCCACGTGATCGAGGTCGAAGGGCAAGCTAAAGGCGTAGCGGGCGCCTTTGAGCGTGACATAGGCAGCGGCATTCACATATTCGGGCGCCGCCACAAGTTCTGCGGCGCTTGATTTCGTCTGCCGCGTCCGGAACACGCGCCATGAATTGCCACCAGTGTTGACGAGTCGCGCCGTCACCAACGGATCGCGCAAGGTCAACGCCCCGTCGATGTCGGCAGTCTGCACGATGGCCGCGTCCGACACCCTCCAGCCCGCATTGCGTAAGTTGGTCAATAGCGCCGCCGGAGCAGGCGCTGGTGCCCTGACCACCCCATTGTGGACGACCCCGAGATCGGGCGAAATCTCCTCTTCGAGGATTTCGCAAACAAGATCGATGTATGGCAGGGGCGTTTCGGCATTCGCGCAGTCAAGGTCGAGATGGGCGATGTCGAGACGGCGTGCAAACAACTGCTCGCGAGCCAGATTGACCCGGACTGGCGGCACCTGCGTCAGGTCCACCATCCCACGCTGGCCAAGGAATTCGAGGAGCTCAACAAGATAGGCCGCTGGCGAATAGACCGACCGACAATGTTCGCATTGGCAACTGTCGGTGGCCTTGAACAGGGAGGAAATGTTGGGAAAGCTCGATGCCGCGTCGGCAGTGAGCGCCTCAATCGAGGTTGAAGGCGAGGCCGCTGGTGACATGGCGACGAGATCGCGCGCCTCGCCCGCAATCATCAGCGCCGCCGTATGCGTGGATTGCGCGCGGGCAAAGGTCGCCTTCGCCTCGGTTTCGGTCAACCCTGCCTTCGGCGCCACCTCGTCAAGGAACCTGCCTCGCCCAATGTTGACGATATCAGACGCGCTGCGCAAACGGGCCGCGATAAGGCCTTCCGCCCGTTCCAGATCGGGCGCAACCTTCAGCACCCGTTGCAGGCACTTCATCTCGCTAAGCAGAACCCGGTCGGCCGGTTTGTCCAGTTTCACTTCAGCGAAGATACGGTCGAGATTGCTAGTCTTCAGGTCCAGGTCTCCGAACTTCTTCAAAACCCGCTCTGCACGGGCCGGATCGCTAACCGGTGGCTTTGCTTCGGCAAGCCGAGCCCGGAACGCCGCGGTGGGATGGCGGGCGCGAAGCGAACGCATGACCCGTTTTACGTACTTGTCAGCTTTCTTGTTGCCAAGGTTGGGGGCCGCCTTCTTCACCGCCTCGCGAAGCGCCGATTCCGGCAATTCCGCAAGTGCCGCCTCGTAGTTTTCAGCACGCAGGCCGGCGGCCTCGGCGATCCGGGCATGACTGATACCGCTGCTGGCCAGCGCTCCGCCGAACCGTGATCCCCGGCCGCTTCTTCCGCCGCCATTGTCTTCGCTGTCGGCTGCCGGGTCATCAAGGTCGAAAAGATCTCCGGACAAGAACTGTTTCAGCGTTCCGTGAAGATCGCGCTGTGGCGTATTCAGCAGGCTCTCGATCCGGGCGATGTTCTTGGGCGTCAGAAGTTTCGCGGTGAGCTCGGCGTATTTCTTTCGCTGAGTTTCTGCGCTTTCATCCTTGGCTTCGGACGCCAGCTTTTTGAGCAGCCTTAATACCTCGGGCACCTTGCGAACCGCTGCCGCGGACAGAATCGCCCTTCCGACGGCGGACCTGATGTCAGCCTTGATCCTTTCGACCGGCGTCCGGGCGGCATCAAGCAGCAGGCTGCGGGTGTCGTGGCCGATGCCGATCACGGCCCGCACCGGCTCAAAATACGCGGGTGAGCCATGCAGGAGGGTGTTCATCCGTAAGATCCCGTAGAACACCGCAGGTTCGCCGCCCAGCATCGCCCCCATCCGGTGCGCGACGGCGAAATGCTCGATCTGCTCGGACCGCCAGCCACTTTCCCTTGATAGGAACGTGACGTCGCGGTTCTTACGGTCTTCTGCCAGATCGGTAGGTGAAAGGTCGCCAAGAAGCGGCGCGAGATCGCGATCGAGTGCCTCGAACTCGCTGACTTCGGCGGGCGGCGGCGCGCTCAGTCGGATGTCGTGCCGCAGGTCGGAGGCAGCGTTAAAAAGGACAGACTCGGCATCGGGTTCGAGCAAAAGCTGCTTACCGGTCGTATCGAAGACACGCACCACGAGATCGGCTGCGGCCTTTTCGGCGCGTGCAAAACGCGAGGCGAAATAGCTGATGACATAGCGACCATCTTTGCTCGACATGGTTTCGCCCAGGAACTGCTCCGCTCGCAGATCGCGGTCATGCGCACGCACCACGACACGAGCGATCGGACGCCCGTCCGGGCCAGTGATCCTGCCGTGGACACTACGGGCACCGCTCTGGTCGCGCCCGTCCTCGCCAATCCAGGGGGCCAGCCTCAGGTCCTCAGTCGAGTCACCCGGTTTCCAAACGACGGCGGGATCGAGCCGCAGCATCGACCCCTGATGGGTGGCCCGCACATCAAGCGCTAGACGCTTCGTCTTAACAATTTCCGCCGCTGCATCGCTGAAAACGAGCGTGAAGCTACCGCCCCGGTCGACCGGCCCGGAAGCCAGCGGTCGAGGAATCTCACCAGACGCGTCCCAGGCTTCGACGACGGCTCCAGAAAAACTCTTGGTAGTGTGCGCGGTGACAAGTGAGCCAGATAACAGTAATGTCATGATTTATCTCCATTATTTTACATATTCGGCTGCCAGTTACCAGTCAGGGTCAAGATGCATCGCACACCTCTTCTTCGGTGTCGTAATACCCGTCGGTGGTGCAGACCTGTTCGGACGGATCCTCGTAGTAACTAAGGTACTTCCGACGCCAAGAGCTCATGCACAGTGGCATGACGATGGCGTTTCTTCTGGAAGGCCTTGAAAACCTTTTCCGTACTCGCGCAGTAGAGCTGTCCCCTCACCTCATCGGACCTCTACTTCGACAACGAGGATCCTCAACTTCTTGAAGGTAGTGTGGAGTGCCTGAACGTCATGCCTGCCGAATTGTTTAGCTTCGGGGAACTTGAAGGGTTTGAAGTTGCGTATGGGCATAGTTTTCACCAGCTTGTTTCATGTTTTGAATATTGAGTTGCGGCTACCCCAAAGTGCTCTGTTAAACTGCAACATGAAGGAAGCTCTCCAGCGAACATCATCTTGGCTCCGTACAAGGTGAACCGTACTGGTGATTTCGAATCAGCTCCGAGACAAGGTCAGGGAGCGTAACAACAAGAACGATCGCAAATGAGGCTATAGCCAACACCACTGACAGCCTACGGAGGCGCACCAACACTTGTTGTTCTTCTCGCGCACTCATTACTATTGAGATACTGACGAGGCTTAGCGTGACCGCTGCGGACGCAAAAGAGCCTACTAAAAGAGGACCATCACAATCCCAAGCCCCAGCCCCCCCCATAGCTCGGTATTCATTTACTGGAAATATCACAGAACTGAGCGAGGCGACAAAGGCGAGAAAAGCGACTAATATTGCGATCATTAATTTCACTACTGGTCTGCTGATGGCACTTCTTAATAAAAACATCCCCTTCCTCCGCGCATCGCACACCATTCGAGTTGTCGAAGAGCTTGATTTACTCCATGCCTAACCGGAGCCACTACGTTTTTTTCAATCGGGTTCCATTCAGGACGGGACACACTGACCCGGTCCGACAATAGGTGACGAACTTGACTCCATCGCCGGACGATCGTATTTCCATAGCTTAGGTCCTGCCGAACAGAAGATAGAGAGCGTTCGGGTCCTTGATTGTAACGTGCTCCTATCACACGGATCTGATCGTTTGTCAGTTGCGATGCGGTTGTGCCCGAGAAATCTACATTTAGCAGATCACTCAAATGTGCTGCTGCTAAAAAGATGGCCTGAGCGGGGTCATTTAAAGTCGCAATAATTGCGCTACGTTGACTGTCAGAAAGGCGTGTTGGATCGTATCCGAGTGTTGCCGCCGCTCGTCGCACCTGAATAGCCAAGGGCCCGAGTGAGGTCCGATCTTGGTCTGAGGTTCCAGGCATCCATCCTCTTATCCAATACACTGTAGACTTTACTGGGTCTTTACCACCTACTTCGATGTATGCAGTTCCTCCTACAAGTTCTGCAGGAAGATCAAACATCTCGGCGGCTTCCCGTATAGGTTCTCTTAAGGCATGAACGAAGTAGGACTTATACTCGTGCAAGTATGATTCGTCTGTCTGCCATGCAACCACATCAGTGTAGCCAAACGACTCCACAGTATCGCCAGGGTGCTGTTGGGCCGCTGCAATAATTTGTGCGTGACGTTGAGAAAGATGTGGTGCGTCAGCTGCTGGTACGTTTTGAGTATTTGCAGAATGTACCGGATCCCCAAGTTCACCTAAATACTCAGGATTCCAGGGCTCCTGAACACTCGATATATACTCTTCACGTGTCGCAAACGACTGAGGGTCAGGCGGGTCATTTCCGGTCGGATCTGTGTACACCACCGGTGAATTCCGCGAATACCAATATAAGTTTGGACCATCAATGAGCTCACTTGGATCTGCTGACGCCCAACGCCCCAACCATGGCGCATAATAGCGAGCTGAATGATAGCTAAGCCCGGACTCCTCGTCCCGCTCCATCCCCGTGAACCGGTACCGCTTCGGCGTCTGTATCTGGCTCCGAACCGCTTGGTAGGCCGTGCTTCCATAGGGCGTGTACTCTTCATACGACACCACCCGCACTTGGTCGTCGACTTCCAGGCATGCCGAGCCGAGATGATTGCCGAGTTGGTAGCGGATAAGCTCGCGGGGGATTCCCGGCTCGTTCCCCTGGGTACGGGTCTCCACCTGTGCGATGCGCAGCTTGTCGTCCATTATGTGTAGTGTTTCGCGCACCAGGCTGTCGGCTGGTTTGCGATAGACTTCAAATCCGCCGAGGTAAATACGCTCATCCTTGGCCTGGCCGTTCGCCATCTCGGTGACCTTACGGATCCGCTGCCCGCCGGCGTCGTACACATACCAAGTGCGCTCGCCGTGTCGCTGCAC
The DNA here is from genome assembly GCF_037389125.1 of Photobacterium sp. MCCC 1A19761. NCBI lineage: Bacteria > Pseudomonadati > Pseudomonadota > Gammaproteobacteria > Vibrionales > Vibrionaceae > Photobacterium > Photobacterium sp. MCCC 1A19761. The sequence continues at coordinate 12,917 of NZ_JAZGTF010000015.1, read as the reverse complement.
ACCGTCCGCATCGGCCTGATTGACGGCTTGACGCTGGGTCATACGCAACTGATTGATCTCATTCCACTGCATGACCTGCAGATGTTCCATTTTCAGCATGTTACCGTGCGCGTCGTAGCCATCGCCCGCGTTGCTGTAGGTGGCGTCCAGTGAATCGCCGTTGCTCACCGCTGTTCCGGTCAACCGGTTGCAAACCTTCCCAGGCTCAAGCTGACTGGGCTCGATGTACCTGTAGTTTCTAGCCCATTCTGGATGAAGCGGATGCACAGGGTTGGTCCCCCGGTGCTGCATGACCTCGATATTCCCGACCTGATCGTAGAAGTAACGCTCGATGTACCGCCCGAGCGCTTGACCATCATTGGGACTCGGGATACCGACACGACCTACTCGGGGGGCGTCGTTGTAGGAATGCGGGATCGGCGCGCCACCCACCTGACCTAGGTGCTCCCTGCCCGTGGCCTCGATCAGTCTAAAGAGGGCGTCGTAGGTATATTGAGCGCTTGGCTCAACACGGGCGTTGGCGAAGAAGACTGTCTTTTGGGCTGTATCACGAATGTGCGTGATATTGCCGGCTACGTCGAAGGTGTAGTGGAGGTTCTGAAGAAGGCGACCAAGGTCCGTTTCCTCAGTGTGCAGGTGGACGAGACGAAAGGTCTCCGGGTCATAGCTGTAACGAGTCGCAACGCCATTTTTGTAGTCGATTCTCTCTCGCTGGGCCTTGGCATTGTAGCCGATGTTGGCCACGCCCACCGGCGAAGGCGCGACCGCAGCGGCGTCGATGAGTGCGCCAGGAACATTCCCATGGTCGAGCCATACGTCCATTCGCTCAAGCAGATTCGCATCGTTGTAGCCGGGCTGGATCACGTTGATGTTGGCGCCAACTTGGTCACTGTGGGGCACAACCAGCTGAGTCGGCCGGTTCAGAGCATCGAAGCGCGTCTCGCTAACGTACTTCTCGGTCTCCATGATGACTGCCGCGTTCCAGTCGACGCGGTTCTTGTAGGCCGGCTGCGGTTGTCCGTTGACCTGAACAGAGTCTACCAATTGCCGAGCGCTACTCAGGAGGTTGCCTTTGAAGTCATAACGATCGCTGGTGACGACGCCAGCTTGGTCGGAGAGCTCGACAACCTTGCCACGCAGGTTGTTCGCTTCGGGGTTGGCAGGGGACTCGCCATAGACGCTGCGCCCAAGCAGCACCTCCGGGCCCGCACCTCCGAGGAGATAGGACTCGGTTGGGCGCTGGAGAACATCATACGCACTGCGAAAACGGTGACGGCGGCTGTCCCAGGCGTACAGCGGCTTGCCGGCAACGTCGCCCAGCGTCCAACGCTTGCCCGCCTCCATACTGGATTGGTGGATTCGGTTGCCGAGCATGTCGTGCTCGTAGCGGACGACGATGCGGTCCTTCGCATCGATAACCTCGCACTGATTACCTTCGATGTCGAATACGACGCGCGTCGTGTAGAAATCGGGGGGAGGTTCCGCGGCATTGCCGTACTTGAACCGGTTGTGTACCACTGTCACGATGGTCCGCCCCAGCGAGTCAGCGTGCGCCACCGTAGACGTCCGCGCGTAGGTCTCTGATTGGCGCGCCGCAGCTTGCTCGTTTGCGCGCATGTTGGCATCAGGATAACGCGTGGCCAATGCAGCCGCGTGAGCTGCATCGGTCCGCAGTGCATGCCATGTGGGGGTGTACTCTTGGGCAGGCAGGCGGGCGAAGAAGTCACCCACGTCTGCGTCAGTCTCAGGGGCTGCGACGAGCACCGTATCGCTGACGTCCCAGGATGCCTCACGCCACGGACCGAACACGACCTTCTCCCATGTGTGGTTGGGATGAAGGGTCGCGACCACGCGCCCGACCGAATCGTAGAAGAGCACGGAGCTCTTCCCTATGCGGACGTCAAACTCGAAGCGATGCCTGTCGGTGAAGTACGGCTCGTACTGGCGGACGGGTTTGCCCTTGTTGTTGAACAGGGTCCAACCGCTGACGACCCAGCGTGGGCTCACGCTGTTCGGCGTCATCTGCGGCTGGTTGTTCGCATCGAGAACGACGTCGCCGTTCGCATCTCGAACAGGCACGGGACCGGGATCCGCCTGGACCTTCTTCTGCACTTCACGCCCGAAGCCGTCCGAATAGGAGAAGCTGGTCTGGATGCGGAGACCACCCGGTGGGAGTGGATCGCTGACATGGGTTTCGCGCGCAAGCGTGGTAGCGAACGCAGGCGGCTTCTTTGCAATGTCCGGCTCACGGAAGTAAGCGGTCAGGTCGGTAATGACCCGTGACGTGGCCTCGGCCAGCAGCTGCGTGGCAACGGGCCCTCTCGGCGCTGCGAGAAATGCATCCAGCTGCGCCTGTGTCAGGTCAGGCTGGAACGCCGCAGTCAATTGGTCTCCAACTGTCGGATTGTCCTCCGGCTTACCCATCACCGCGGTGCCCGCGACCATGCCGAGGGCGTCGAACGCAATCGCCGTGCGGTTGCGGTTCGGGTCCATCACCAGGGCTGACTGCAATACTCGGTAGTCCTGTCCGGTAGCGACGAGGGGCTGGGTGGGATCTTGGTGTCTCTCACCCACGGTGACGCGATTTTGGAGTGCGTCCCGCGTTTCCCGGACCATTAGGTCATAGTCGTCATACTCGACAAAGCTGTCGGTACTCGCTGCCGCCGTGTGGAATGGATCGCGGGCGCGATGCGGTAGGAAGAAATGCGCCCGCGCGTGATTGAATTCCTGCGAGGCCGTGTCACCGGAGCTCGGCGAGAAGAATACCCGCCCAGATGGAATCCACCAGTTTACATCCAGCACGCCGGCTTCGTTCCCCGTGTGGACATACCGGCCTCCCGGCGTCGCACCCGTGCCATCAAGCATGGCATCGGACACTCGATTCACAGCTCCGCCTTCGTTGAAAACCAGCCGGACGAGACCCTGTGTCAACGCGAGCTTGTAGGTCTCGAAGGGCAGCGCCAAGGACTCAAGTTGCCCAAGCGGGAGCGCGTCCACCAAATCGTCTCGACGAAACAACGTCCGGACATGATCAATCAGGCGGCGCTGCCTACCGCTCGTTGGGCGGTCTTCGTATTCCAACTCGTCATCGAAGATAGCGTCATAGGTGGCCGGATCCGCTGGTGTCGGGGTAATAAGGTCCTTATCGCGAAAGCGACTGGCAGCACCGCTCGGAACGTAGCCCGTCAGCTCATAGGTACGGGCCTCGTACGCGAGTGGCGTTCGATAGGCGGAGGCGCTATCGACGGAGTTCGTGGCCAGGTTCTCAGTGTAGGTCAGGTGCGTCTTGGCCTGCTCGTCCTTCGCGGCTTGAGGCAGCGAAGGATCGACGAACCGCCTTCCGTAGCCGATGCTCGCCGTCTTCAATACATTGCCGAAGTCGTCGACTTCGAGCGTCATAGAATGGGCGACTCGAGGGTCGAGAAGCCATTCAACGTTGGGATTCGCCGATGCCGTCGCTTCGTCGACGAGCTGCCCTCCTAACACGGGCACGCGCGTACGCTCGTAATTGTAGACGAGTTCTTCCCGGGGGTGCTTAAGGAAGACTGCGTGGCGATTATCACCGCGCCCCTGGAGGCGCTTCACACCGTAGTTGCGTTCGGTTACGACGTAGGGAAGCGACTGCTTCTCGCTATCGTCGAGCGCGTAGACCTCTTGACGCAAGAGAGACCCGCGCAGTGCTCGACAGGCCTCGCGCTCCTCATCTGCCGTGAAACCTGCGGGCAAGATGGTGTCATCAAGGAGCAGGGACCGCGCCTGAGCGCCAGTGAGGCCTGGCTCTCGGAAATATTCACCTGTGTCGTGGACGTCGAGCAGACCAGCGAAGAAGTTGGAGATATGGTCGCGACCGAGGTACACACCCGTGTGAAACCACGTCTTTGTTAACACCGGTGGCACATGGGACGAGGCCTCGATGTTCGCTCCTGTCGGGAAGATGTTGCTCGCGCTGAATGCGTCAAACTCCTCGGTGTCGTACTGTTCGACGAGGCCAAAGCCGCGAAACTCCCGTTCATGTCCGTCGAAGTAGCCGTGGTGGTAGGCGTAGCGCGTGACGAAACGACTCTTACTGATTCGGTCGTAAGTTTCGACACGCTCCACCACGTGAACCGAAAACGGAATCCGCGTGATCCAAGGCTTACCGTTTCGCTTGTCTTCCAGATAGAACTTTGTAGATGGTGCATAAGTGACATGGGACTCGGCGCCGAGGTTGTTGATCGACTTGATGAGCAGGTGGGGCTTGTTTCCACCCATTAGGTCGATGTAGTGGATTGGATTTTTCGCATCGACCGGCAGGGGCGAAGACCAGACGAGGCAAGCGGTGCCGTTGCCGAGCAGGTCCGTCGTGGTTACCGAAGATAGATCGTCGACGGGCGGGAACGCGCTGAGCTTCCGAGCTTCGCTCCACCCATTGCCGGCCTGATTGAAGTAGATACGAACTCCGTCCCTGCCGAGATAAAGGATGTCATTGGTGCCTGAGCCATCGATGTCAGCCAATCGGATCTGCGACTGGTTGAATTGTTCGGGGTGATCAAACCACGGCGCATTGTCCATGCCCACTTTAGCCCCGAAACGGCCATATCCCAGATTAGGCCAATAGCATGCTTCTCCATTTTTGATACGGACTAAGTCCGTCAGTCCATCACCACTCATATCGGCGAGGTAGATGGACTGTGTCCCATCAGCAAAGATCAGTCGCGGCCCCTTTTCCTCGTCCCAGGGCTTGCTCACCTGCTGAGCCGCATCGAAGCCTTTTTCCTTAAGCGAAGGATACCAGGTGAAGACCTCGTGCTCCGTAATAAGCACATCGGCGTGACCATCTCCGCTCAAGTCAACGAACCGCGTGTTGGAGTCGTCCCAACGGATGTTGGGGAGTAGTCGGAAGGTCCTGAACGACTCCCAACCGAAGTCACCCGTTTTCAAATCGTGAGTACGCTCATAGAAGCCAGGCATCGCTTCGGCGAAGTTGACCACGGCAAGCTGCCCGTCGCCGGAAAGGTCGAGCAACTGCTCACCGCTTGTGTCACTGGCAAAGATTGATGGCAGGGTGCGCAGCGTTTGCATCGCACCGAACTTCCCGTCACCGAGATTTGGCTTATAGTGCCAGGCGCCACCTTGTTTCGTCAGGATGCCGGAAAGGCCTTCTCCGTTGAGATCCACCCATTGATAGGCACTGCCGTCGACGCCCATGGGGAGGTTCTCCCTGATCTCATCATCAAGCCGGTGCACCCCATCCTGAATCTGTGCCTTGGTGTATTCGAATTCGAGCGGTGGGAGTGATTTCTGCAGATAGGTGACGTATCGAAGCCCGTCTCTGAGTTCAATTGGCCTCGTTTCTTCACGAACGTATCCGGACTGGATGACGCGGCGGATGAACGACGCGTAGCGCGTGCTGCCTTGGTGCTCGAGTTCGGCATCGATAGAGGGCTGTGCGTCATGCTCGTAATCGACGAGATCATCGTACTCGAACTCGGTGGATCTCACGAGACACGGTTCCGGACCGAGCTCCGCGAAGCGGTGGAACATCAGGGCTCGTCGACACCGGCGGTATGTGCGGACCTCAAAACCAGAACGGTACACGGAAAACGGGTCCGGACGCATGAGCCATTTGCCGTTCGAATCGATGCACGCTTGAGCGAAGTGATGTTGTTCTGCTTCAGGCCTTGCGGCGTCAAGCGGCAGCTGCGCATAGTGTTCTTCGTCATAGTCAAATACCACCTCGAACAGCCATTCCACTATAGAGAGATCCGGCTCGACGAGCCGAGAGGTGCGGTTGCCATACTTGATGCGCTTGAGGTAACGATTCGCCGTCCGCACCCGGTTTCGTTCATTCGCGCGCATCACATTGACATGGATATCGTTTTCAGCCGCGTACTCATAGATGATGGCATTACCTTTATCATCGTAGCTTTCGCAGATCAGCCACTCGAAGACGCGATGCGGATGGAGCAACGCGGCTTCAGCCGGGTCGAAAATACGGGATTTGTTGTTGCGTCCGTAGATAGTGGTGACGTTTTCTCTGCTTATTGACCGCCAGTGCACATCCCCAGTTGCCGCCTCTGTCCAACGTTCGATCCGCGCAAAAAGACCTTCGACTCGAGGTCGATAACGGTGGATGGTGAAGCCTGGTTGGGTCGTCGTATCTTGGTGCCGCGTTCCGTCCGGCAATAGTACCGGAACGAGGTCCTCCGCACCGGACAGGAGAAAGACATCTGACTCTTCGGCATCGTGGTAGTGCGGCAAACCTTTGTCGGTCTTACGGCTGATCCTGGGTATCGATAAGGACCAGCCAAACCCAAAGGGACCATTCCCGCTGCCGGAGTCGTAGGAGAGCGAGAGCTCCGGTCCAAAACCGGTCCTTCCCGGGCTCAGCGCCAGGGGAACCGTCATGGATCCGCTCCCCGTTACCGGATTCGCGGCGAATTTCTCTCCAATACCGCGGATGGCTCCGCCGCCTTTGGGAAGGTCGATAGATGGCATCAATGGGCTCTGCTCGTCGGTGGCTTTGCCCTCCTGCACAACTTCGCTGTTCATATCCAACTCTCCCCCCTGAAATGCTGATCACTACAGGTTTATAAACCGGCCTTTGATTCAACAGTCTCTTTCGTTTGATTGAGTAACACCGCGTTGCAGCCAAGTATAGTAGAAATGCTTACTCCACTGTCTAAAATTGCCCCACAACCTCTGGGTTCGAAGTATAACTACTGGCCCCTCAGTTAGGAAACGGTTGATTTTTCTTGTTCGCTTCACAACTCCCATCCCGTAAAAAAACATAATTTTCGAACTCTTTCTTCCCAATTTTCTTACGGGAAGGTTGAGCAGTAACTTCGGGGTGCGACTGGTTTTCGCCTTACTAATAAAAGTAAAAGCCTTAGCTGTGGTGGTTTGGTAAATCAGGCAACCTCATCAGAGAGGTGTCATATTAGCCATAAGTAACAATCCCTTTGCAATACTTGAAATCCCAGAAATTCGTCTTAAAAAGGTGAATCAAACGTAGTAATTACTTTTTCTCTGAAACAGCCAAGGAATTCAAAGGAGCAAAGGGAGGCTCTATTCGTTAATACCAGATTACTTGATAATTGCTTTGCTTGATCAGAGCGTGATTCGCTTGAGGTTAGAGCAAATCCAATATCTAAGGTGGTAGTCACTGTAGTTTGTAATGCATGTTTGTCCTTGTTTATCTTGAGTGCAACTTGTTCAGAAGTTACTTCGTCAATAGTTTCTTTAATAATTACGGGACTTTCAGGCAATTCTTGCTCGATACGGTGTGCAAAGTCAGTTAGTTGTGGTTCTGCAAAAGTGTAGAGCCACGCTTCTTGAGTAATTGCGTTGTTTACTCTCAAAATCCGCCCGAGAATTTGCCTGAAGTAGAGTTCTGTTTTTACTTTGCTCAGATGGCAGCATATCTGAAGCCTTGGGATGTCTGTTCCTTCACTTACCATTCCAATACTGACTATCCATTCTGTGTGACTACATCGAAATTGTTCAATGGTTTCTGACGGGGATGGTTGCTTATAAGTTACCAGTTCTGCCGTTTGATGAAACTCATCACGTAATATCCGAATAATATGTGAGGCGTGTTCAATAGATGAAGCGACAACCAATCCACCGGCATTAGGATTTGATTGCCGAATCTCAGACAATTTTTTACAGCCGAGACTTAATACATAACGAATGGCCTTATCATTAGTAATTATAGATTGATAAGAAACATATGAATGATTGAGTAGATCTTTGAAGCTTGTGAATGTTTTAGTTTGGTTATCTTCGTTTGTAACTGATAATTTTTCATTGTCTATCAGTACTATTTTTGGATTGCGGCAGACACCATCACGTACCGCCTCTTTCAAACCATATACATAATCGCAGTGGATTTGTCTGTCAGGGTCAAGATAGCGAGAAAGTACTATCGGAGCATTATCAGAGCGCCACGGTGTGCCAGTTAATGCTAAGGTGTATTGGGCATGAGACTGAATGTTAAGGATAATTTCTTCACCCCAAGCATTGGCATTTTCAGGTGTTGTTCCGGCGCAATGATGGATCTCATCAAAGATGACTAATACCCGGTTATGCTTCAGTATTTGCCAAAAATCACTTTTAAAAAAAAGCATGTTTTGATAGGTGTATGAGCAACCAGCAGCACCTATGACACCATCAAATCGGCAATTAAAGCGTTGGGAAAACGTGATTTGTATACTTTGAGATACGTTTACGGAAGGGGAAAAACATAGGACGAAATCAATGAGATGCTGCTCATGTAACCTTCCAGCAATTTCTGCAGCCATTACTGTTTTTCCTGCACCTGGTGTTGCAAGACACAGGAAATGTTTATTGCTGGCTTTGAAGTGAGCGATAGCACGTTCTACGCACTCTGACTGCCATTGTCTTAGCTTCATAAAATTTACAACTTTTTCTGGTGAGCCAGAACGATTTTTATGGCTTTTATTTGGCCTAGTAGTTTTGAACTATTTTCACGAGCTTGTAGATATTGCGATTCCAAATGCTCTTTCATTTCTGGAAAGGATTCGTACAATCGCATGTATTCTTCCGACTCACCGATACTTGTCAGTAAGTCCACTTCACACTGCTTTAATCGCTCTTTGAGTTGATGAATTACTGGATCCTTACACTCACTGATATGGTCGTGGTTGCTAATTTGTCTAGCCGGTGAGTCACCCTTTGGATGAGGCTTTAGATCCGATTGATAGAATAGTGCTGTTTTCTTATATCTAGAGTCTCTTGCGTTATTTGCGCCATTCTTTTCTAGTAAACCGCGTTTTTGTAGGCGCAGGATCTGTCGATAGATAATCTTTCGAGCCTCGTTCTTATCTAAGTCATTGTCAAAACTAGACAAATAAGCATCTCGCATTTCGACAACAGTAAAGTTATCAAATTGCTCATCCATCAAGATGAAGTAGAGATGCTGATTAATTTTAATGGGGTTGTTCAACATGACATTGTCCGTTAGAAGCCTTATGCACCTTTTTGAATCGCCTGGAAAATGCTCTTCAATGATTTTGCGGATTATAATCCGTGGATTTATATACCGCAACTTTGGATAGTTTTCGTCTTTTGAGAGACGAAAAATGAAAGACTTAGCTAAACGATTTGGTGAGAAACTACGGGTAAAAAGAAAAAAGATGGGTATATCGCAAGACAAACTTGCTTTGTTAGCAGACATCGATCGTAGCTACGTAGGCCGGATTGAGCGTGGTGAGGTGAATATTACGCTTGAGAAAGTTTACCAGCTTGCCGAAGTCTTGGCCTGTGATGTTAGAGAATTGCTTCCCTGACTAACCAGATTCTGAACAAACCACTTCAGTAACTATCAGCTCAAGCGAGACAGAAAACGTCGCTCTCACCTGCTTTGCGTTGCATCAACTTGACCTGCTCCCCTTAATCTAGTCCAGTCTACACTTAGTAATGTTCATCCAACCAAGGAGATGATGAACATGAAAAAGCGATTCAATGAACAACAAATCATTGCCATTTTAAAGGAAGCGGAAGCAGGTATCCCCGCCAGAGAACTTTGCCGCAAGCATGGGATCTCAGATGCAACGTTCTATACATGGCGCAAAAAATACGCAGGATTGGATGTCTCTGAAGCCCGTCGGCTTAAAGCACTGGAAGACGAAAATGCTCGACTCAAAAAGTTGCTGGCTGAAACGTTACTGGATGCAGAAGCCCTGAAAATTGCTCTCAGCCAAAATTACTGACCGTCGAGGACAAGCGCAAGGCTGTTAAAGTTATTCAGGAAGGCACACAGCTTTCAGAACGCAGAGCCTGTTTACTCGTCGGTATTCAACGCGCATCAATACGATATCAACCTCTGACTAACAGTGAAGATGATAAGCTTCAGACTCGGATAAAAGAGCTGGCATTGGAACGGCGTCGATTTGGTTATCGTCGTATTCATCGTCTTTTGAGACGAGAAGGATTTGATGTTAACCATAAGCGAGTTTATCGCTTGTACTGTGAGTTGGGCTTAATGGTCAGCAAGCGGAGACGCAGAAAATCACAGTGGGTCGAGCGCGAGCCTCTCTTGCTTCCTTCCGTACCGAATCACACGTGGTCTATGGACTTTGTGATGGATGCTCTGAGTAACGGTCGACGGATTAAATGCCTGACGATTGTGGATGATTACACAAAAGAGTGCCTGGATATTCCTGTCGCAACGGGGATCTCGGGTGATGAAGTCGTGATCACGCTAGAGTCTATCGCTGCGTTTCGAGGTTATCCTTCTGCGATACGAACGGATCAAGGGCCAGAATTTACAGGAAAAGCCCTCGACCAATGGGCTTATCAGCATGGTGTGATTTTAAAATTAATCCAAGCAGGAAAACCGACACAGAATGCTTATATCGAAAGTTTTAACGGAAAATTCCGCGATGAATGCTTAAACGAACATTGGTTTAGCGATCTAAATCATGCCCGTGAACTCATCAGTGGCTGGCGAATGGATTACAATGAAAACCGCCCCCACTCAGCATTGGGTTACTTGACCCCATCTGAGTTTGCAGCAACCACAAGAACAGTAACCAATAATGGTGATTTAATCAGCATTACTAGTGAAGTATTGGATTAGTTACTGGGGGCAGGTCAAACTCGCTTCAAGGCATATATGGCTTAGATAATTACTCTAGTACGTAAAATCTGTTTGTTCGGGGCTGGCTCATTTCTGCCCGGGTGAGATCACGAACGTTTTGTGACCAAATTCTGTGAGTTTGACCGGCCGATCGAATTATGATCTCATACTCCCTTTTTCGGGAGTTCTAAAGTGAGTATCGAGGCTTTTTCTCAGTATTTTGGCGATCTGCACGACCCTCGTCAGTCTGCGAAAATCTGTTATCCCTTATTCGATGTTCTGTTTCTTACTGTTTGTGCGACGATTGCTGGAGCTGAGGGCTGGGAAGACATTGAAGATTTCGGTGAAGCACATTTTCAATGGTTTCAGCAAAAAGGACTTTTTACATCTGGACTTCCTGTTCACGACACCATTGCTCGTGTTATCTCACGCCTAGATCCAAGTCAGTTTCAGGAGTGTTTTATCAACTGGATGCAAGCCGTTACTGAGCGCTCAGACGGTGAGTTAATCGCTATCGATGGTAAGGTGTTGCGTAGCTCATATAACCGCGAAAGCAGGCAATCTACGATTCATATGGTTAGTGCCTTCGCCACAGCCAACAGCGTAGTTATGGGCCAACTCAAAACCAATGCGAAGTCGAACGAGATCACGGCAATACCGGAACTGCTTAACTTGCTGGACATCAAAGGCTGCCTGATTTCGATTGACGCAATAGCCTGCCAGACCAACATCGCCTCAACCATCATTGATAAAGGTGGTGATTATTTACTTGCAGTTAAAGGTAACCAGGAAACATTTGCTAAAGCTGTACGTCAGGCGTTGTCTGCGAAGACTTCGATTCAGAGCGCCCCTGAAAATGTCACGGTGGAGCAAAGCCACGGACGAATCGAAGCCCGAGAATATCATGTACTACCTGCTGGTGAGTTGGTACAACAGTTTCCTGATTGGAAAGGGCTAAAGAGCATCGGCGTTACCATTGGTTATTGCATTGATAAATCAGGTAAAGAGTCACTCGAACATCGCTATTACATCAGCTCTGCTGAATTGGAGAAAGAGCGTTTTGCCACCGCAGTGCGTGGCCACTGGGGAATTGAAAATAGCCTGCACTGGGTACTTGATGCATCAATGAACGAGGATGCTTGCCAGATTTATCGCGGAGATGCAGCTGCGTTCATGGCCTGTTTTCGGCACATTGCACTGAACATGTTGCGAGCCGAAACCTCGAAAAAGGCTAGCATCCGACGTAAACAGAACATTGCAGCGATGAATACCGCTTATCTGGACAAGGTGTTACTGGCTGGTTTTAAGGCGGTGAGCAAAAAATGAGCATTCATGCTCTCACCCTGCAGCCTATATAGATTAAATCCCCTTCAGAAAAACAACACACTATCGTATGATATGTGACAATTAGCATGTCGGTTTACGGAGTCGGCAATATTTACCAGCCTTCCCTATCGACACGACTTTATTCTGAGATACGGACTTCAAAATGGCTGATGAATTCAACTTGCTCAGTATCTATGAGCAAAACCTAAATTTCCTTATCGGTGCTGGTGCATCACATGGCTTCCTACCTACGTTAGCTCTAGAGATCAAAGATCTAGACGATATGAAATGTACTTTCGAGACACTTGCAAAGAAATATGAAAGCGACAAACAGATGACAACCCTGTTATTCATGCTTTACTACCGAGAATGTATTAAACCTGGGCTACCAATAACATCTCCTAGAGCAGTGCCTGTTCCACCTAGACCACCACATAAAGAAGGTGTTATCGAAGAATACAAGCGCTTCATGATCACCTTGATTCAGGTCTTAAATAGGCAGAAGCCGTCAGCTAAAAGAGCTAACATCTTCACTACTAACTACGACAACTGTTTTGAAACTGCTAGCGAAGAGCTACTGGCGGAACGATCTGCACAATTTATCGTTAATGATGGCAGCACTGGGTTTCAAAGACGCACATTCCACACCAGAAACTTCAATCATCGAGTTGTTAATAAGGGTGTTTTTGAACGTCACGATCAATACCTTCCACAAATTAACCTTATGCATGCTCATGGGTCAGTACACTGGGAAAAAGGCGAGAAAGATGGTGATATTAAGCTTAATTACGGTACGAGTAGTTACAACATCACTTTTGATCAGAACGAAACGGCAATCCTAGATATTTTCAAAGGTATTCTTTACGACGAAGATAAAACACTCGATGTAGTGGTCAAGTAAAATTGGCCACAGTTTTAGAGTCATTCCAGAATAACCGTTCTGACTCATTTGGCGTCAAACCACCGTTATATTGATGTGGCCTGACCTTGCTGTAATATTCCGTGATGT